>JBDTYL010000001.1:0-2567 GCA_040005695.1 bacterium
CGAGGCTGCTGGAGTACTCAACTAGCTGAGCCTCCGACATTCCCGGGGCGGTTCAGTAGCCCGACCCTTCGGCACGCTCCGCGAGCAGGCCGACGAACAGCAGCGCTGGCTCGAGACGCGCATGACGGACGTCCTCCCCGCCCTCATGCGCAAGCACGGCGTGGACATGTGGGTGATCCCCATGCGCGAGTACAACGAGGACCCGGTGTTCACGTCGCTCGTGTCCCCCACCACGTTCGCGGCACGGCGCCGCACCATCTACGTCTTCTTCGACCAATGCGCCGCGCGCCCGGGCGCCGCGCCGACGCCCGGTTGCAAGGTCGAACGCATCGCGCTCGGCGGCACCTCCCAGGGCGGCGTCTTCACGGCGGTCCGCTCCGCAGCGAAGGCGTCCGGCCCCGCCGGCACGCGCGCGAACGAAACGGCCGAGCTGTGGGGCGATGCGCAGTGGCAGGTGCTCAAGCAGGCGATCGAGGCACGGAACCCCCGCGTGATCGCGATCGATCGGTCGCGCACCTTTGCCTTTTCGGACGGACTCTCCTCCGGCGAACTCGAAGGCATGAGCGCTGCGCTCGGTCGCAAGTGGACGTCGCGCTTTCGGAACGCCGAGTCGCTGCCCCTGGAGCTCATCGCGACGCGAGTGCCCGCCGAAGAGGTGTTCTACGGGAAGCTCACGCGACTGGCCTGGACCGTGATCGACACGGCGTTCTCGAACGCCGTCATCACCCCGGGGGTCACGCGCACCAGCGACGTCGTGTGGTGGATGCGCCAGCGCGTGAATGACCTGGGGCTGGGCACCTGGTTTCATCCGTCGGTGGAGGTCCAGCGGCGCGGCGTCACCGAGGCCCAGCTTGGCGACGACCCCATCATCCAGCGCGGCGACGTGCTGCATTGCGACTTCGGGATCACCGCGCTCCGCCTGAACACCGACACGCAGCACATGGCGTACGTCCTGCGCGATGGCGAAACGGCGCCGCCTGCGGGTTTGCAGCGGGCGCTGCATGTGTCGAACAGGCTCCAGGACATCCTCCTTGCCGAGCTTCGGCCCGGCCGCACCGGCAACGAGATTCTCCGGGCCTCGCTCGCCCGTGCCCGCGTCGAAGGCATCGACGGCACCATCTATAGTCATCCCATCGGCGTGAATGGACACGGTGCCGGCCCACTCATCGGCTTGTGGGACTACCAGGAGGGCGTGCCGGGCCGAGGGGACGCGCGCGTGATTCCCTCCATGTGGTTCTCGGTGGAGCTGCAGGCGACCACGCCGGTACCGGAATGGGGCGGCCAGCCGGTGCGCAGTGCGCAGGAAGAAGACGTCGTGCTCGGCGCTGATGGCGTCCCGCGCTGGGCGTGGAAGCGGCAGGTGGAGTATCACCTCATCAAGTAGGTGCCCCACGCAGACACCAGCGCGCGTCCGGGCGGCATGGTGTAGCGCTCGTCGTGCCAGCGCGTCGCGCTCGTGACCCTTACCCGTACCTGACATGCTACTCCGCACCGGCATGCTTTCCCTCCTCGTCGCGGCTTCGCTCGGCGCACAGCCGCAATCCGTGGCCGAGCGACTGGGTTATCCGGCAGGCGCGAAGCTGTTGATTCTCCATGCCGACGATCTCGGTGTCGCCCACTCCGAGAATGTGGCCAGCTTCGATGCGCTCGATCGCGGCGCCGTGTCGTCCGCGAGCATCATGATGCCGACGCCGTGGGTCACCGAAGTCGCCGCCTATGCCAGGGCGCACCCGAATGCCGACCTCGGCCTCCATCTCACGCTCACCAGCGAGTGGGAGACGTTTCGCTGGGGCAGCGTTGCATCGAAGGACCAGGTGCCGAGCCTGCTCGATGGCGACGGAACCTTCCCGCGCGAAACCGAGACCGTGGTGAAGCGGTCGAAGCTCGGTGAGGTCGAGCGCGAGTTGCGCGCGCAGGTCGACCGCGCCCTCGCGCTGGGCATCCGGCCCACGCACCTCGATAGCCACATGGGCGCGCTCTTCAGCACTCCGGAGCTCACGGATGTGTATGTCAGGGTGGCGCACGACTACCATCTCCCGTTTCTCGGCACGCGTACCCTTGCGCGTCCGGTAGCGACGTCGGTCTCGAGCCGCGAGATCCTGCCTGATACCGTCCTTATCGCCGGTGCGGACGTGCCGCGAGACAAGTGGAAGGAGTTCTACCTCGATGCCATCGCGCACCTGAAGCCGGGCCTCACGGAACTCATCGTCCACCTCGGCCACGACGACGCAGAGCTGCAGGCGGTTACCGTGGGGCACGAACCGTACGGCTCGGCGTGGCGCCAACGCGACTACGACGTGGTGACCAGTGCAGAGTTCAAGCGCGCGCTCGAGGAGCACCACGTTGTCCTGGTGACGTGGCGGGAGTTGCAGAGAGTGATGCAGTAGGCCCGAGCGACACGCTGGTTGTCACCTGCTCGAGTCCGGCCGCTCGCTCGCGCAACGTGGAATTGCGAGAGGAATGGCGATTGCACCTGGGTGCAGCGCTCGCCGCTCCTGTCACTGCAGCGACAACGCGACGCATGGGGCGTCGCGCGGCACCATCGGCGTGGATGCGCACCACCAGCT
>JBDTYL010000002.1:0-5858 GCA_040005695.1 bacterium
CCGGCGGCGTTGAAGGTTGTTCGGCGCGGTGATCTTCGGCACCGTGGATCCTCACGGCATCATCGTTGTCACGGTGACGCCGTTGTGCGAACCGGTGAACACCTCGTCAGCGCTCCTCGTGCCTCACGTCATGCCGGCGTGCACATGCCGAGGATGCGCCGGCCTCGCGCGCCCGTCGCGGTCATGACGTTGCCGGGAATCCCCTCGAGGTGCAGGTGCGCGAGCAGGGCGAACGCCACCGCTTCCTTCGCCTCGCCATCGAAGTAGCGTGCGTCGAATGGCACGACTGGCAACGGCGCCAGCGCGCGAACGAGCATCGCGAGCAGCACGGGGTTCTTCGCGCCGCCGCCGGAGACGAGCACTTCCTCCACGGGTTCCGGGATGAAGCGGCGGTAGGCGTCGGCAATCGATGCGGCCGTGAGTGCCGTCGCGGTGGCGACGACATCCGCATCGCTCGCGCCGGCGTGTGCGCGGCAGAGCGCGACGAGGCGCGCGACGTACGCCGCATCGAACAGTTCGCGACCCGTGCTCTTGGGCGGCGCGGCCGCGAAGTACGGATCGGCAAGCAGTTGGTCCACCACCGGCTGCAACACCGTGCCGCGCGCGGCGATGCGGCCATCGCGATCGTAGCGTAGCTCGGGATGCAGCGCGCGCACGACGCCGTCGAGCACGCCCACGCCGGGGCCCGTGTCGAAGGCGCGCACACTCGCGAGCGTGCCGTCGGGCGGCACGACGGTGACGTTGCCGATACCGCCGATGTTCTGGAGTGCGCGCCAGCGGCCGCCGCCGAAGAGCAACGCGTCGGCTATCGGCACGAGCGGCGCGCCCTGCCCACCGGCGGCAACGTCGCGCACCCGGAAATCGCTCACCACGGCGAGCCCCGTGCGCTCGGCGATCACGGCCGGCGCGTCGAGCTGCCAGGTGGAATGACCAGGCTCGTGCCACAGCGTCTGCCCATGCGTGCCGATGGCGCGAACGTCCGCGCGCGCCACGCCAGCCTCTGCGAGCACCGCGACCGCGGCGTCCGCGAGCCAGCCGCCGAAGTCCACCGCGAGGCGACAGTATTCGCGTGCGCTTCCCTCACGCATGGCGGCGAGCAGGCGCTCACGCTGCGCCGGCGCATACTCGTGGACGTGAAAGCCGAGCAGCTGGACGTCGAACGCGTCGCCCGCGGCAGGCGTGAAGCGCGCCACCGCGGCGGAGATGCCGTCGAGCGACGTACCGGACATCAGCCCGACGTACGTGCCGCCCGCGCGGGTGGCCGGCGACGGCGACGTCATTCCACGGGCGGCGGATCGCCGCCGATCACGCGGCGCACGATGCCGCCGCCCGCGTCGAGACGCGTCTGTGCCTCGTCGGCATCGACGTCGAGCGCATGCATGACGATCGCGAGCTTGACCGAGAACCCGGCGCGCGCCAGCAGCGCCCGCGCCTGCAGACGCGTCAGGCCGGACACCTCGGCGACGATGCGCTCGCTGCGGTCCACCAGCTTCACGTTCGTCGCGCGTAGGTCGATCATCAGGTTGCCGAACGTCTTGCCAAGCCGGATCATCGCGCCCGTCGTGATCATGTTGAGGATCAGTTTCGTGGCGGTGCCGGCCTTGAGCCGCGTACTGCCGGTGACCACCTCGGGCCCCGTGATGGCGACGATCGGGATGTCCACCACGCGCAGCGTTTCCGGGGGCGGCGGCGAGCAGGCGACGATGACGGTGCGCGCGCCGACCTTGCGCGCGTGCTCGAGCGCGAGGCGGACGTATGGCGTGGTGCCCGATGCAGCGATGCCGACGACGAGGTCGCCCGCCCGCACGCCACGCGCCTCGAGGTCGATGCGCGCCTGGCCCAGGCTGTCCTCCGCGCCCTCCTGCGCGCTGGTGAGGGCGGCAGGGCCGCCGGCGATGATCCCCTGCACCATCTCGGGCGGCGTGCCGAAGGTGGGCGGGCACTCCGACGCGTCGAGGACGCCGAGGCGACCGGAGGTGCCCGCGCCGACGTAGAAGAGTCGGCCGCCGCCGCGGAACGCGGCTTCCGCGGCGGCGATCGCGGCGGCGATGTGCTCGCGCTGGGACTCGACCGCATCGGGAACCGTGCGGTCCTCGGCGATCATCAGGTCCACGATGCCGATGGGGTCGGCCAGGTCGATCTGCTGCGTGCGCGGATTGCGACGCTCGGTGATGCGGGGGTCGGTGACGCGCAGGGTATGTCCCGATGTCTGAGAACGTGTGGCGCGCATCCGGGTAGACTGTAGTGTCCCCCCGCGCGTCGCCGCAAAGTTACCGGGCGCCGTTCGCCACTCGCAAGCCAGCTGGAGCTTCCGTGCGCCGACTGCTATTCGCCCTGCCCTTGCTGCTCGCGTCGATGGACGCGGGCGCCCAGATCAATCGTGGCCGGTTCGGCATCCCCGCTCCATCGGTGTGGGTGTCCGGCGGCGTCGCGCTCCAGCAGGCCTTCAGCGTGGCCGACGGGACCACCAACAGCCGGTGGCAGTTCGGCAGCGCGACCACGTATGGCGCCTCCATCGAGACCACCATCGGCAACGGACTGTTGCTCGGTGCCCGCGCGTCCACGGGCAACATCCCGTTGACGTACTCCGGCGCCTCGGGCTCGTACGCCGCGGATGCTCGCGTCTCGCAACTGTTCGGCACACTGCGGCTGGCCAGCGGGCAGGGCTTTCACACGGTGCTCGAGCTCAGCGCCGGCGCCACCAACTATTCCGACTTCAAGACACAGGGCTCGGCGACGGCGCTCGCGCCTACGAGCGGCGACATCGACTTCGCGTTCGCGTTCGGCTACGGGTTCGGCTACTCGCTGTCGCCGCGCATGTCGATCGACGTGGTGCAGGACGTCACGACGTCCGTGCACCAGAAGGACGGGCTGAGCCCGAGCGACGACTCGACCGTGCGGATCCACGGCACCCGGTTGATGGCGCGGTTCGGGCTGTAGCTCGCCGGAAGCCTGCGTCTCCAGCCTGCCTTGTCATCCTGAGCGCAGCGAAGGATCTGCTTGTTCCTCCCGCGATGGGGTGAAAACGGGTCCCGACACTGTCGCACTGAGCGCGCGCCGTGCACTGGAGCCGTCAGCCGTGAGTTGTGAGGCCTGAGGCGTGAGCGATGAGCCCACCCGTCAGCCGTCACGCGTGGGATGGGGTGACAATCACTGCGCTCGGGATCAGGTTATTGCATCCCCTATCCGCGCATCGACCCATGAGAGCTCGCACACTCGTCCTCGGCACGCTCGTCCTCTCGGCCTGCCAGCCGCAGCCGACCTCGCACCCTGCGCCGACGCACGGCGCGACGGACGTCGGCACGCCGACGGTGCTTGCGACTGACGGCCGCTATGTGCCGGCCGCGGACCGGCGGGCTGCCGTGTTTCCCGACGCGTGGCGGCACAAGGCGGGACGCGCGCCGGTGTTCGGGGCGCACGCCATGGTGGCGAGCGACTCGCCATTCGGCAGTGCGGCGGGCGTGGAGATCCTCAAGCGCGGGGGCAACGCCGTGGACGCGGCAGTGGCCGTGGGCTTCGCCATCGCCGTGGCGTATCCGGAAGCCGGCAACATCGGCGGTGGCGGCTACATGGTGATCCACATGGCGGACGGCCGCGCCGCGGCGCTCGACTATCGCGAGATGGCGCCGCTCGCGGCCACGCGCGACATGTATCTCGATGCCACGGGCAACCTCACCGACCGCAGTGTCGTGGGCCCCACCGCGTCCGGTGTACCAGGCGCTGTCGCCGGCCTCACGGCGGCGCTCGCGAAGTACGGCACGATGTCGCTATCCGACGTGATGGCGCCGGCCATCCGGTATGCGGAAGACGGCATCACGGTGGACAGCGCGCTGTACAACTCCTTCCGGTCGAACGCGAAGCTGATCGAGGAATTCGGCGGCGGTGCGCTGCTGCTACCGGGGGGCAAGCCGCTCGCGCCCGGCGCGACGCTGAAGCAGCCCGCGCTCGCCCGCACGCTCCGCGCGATCGCCTCGCAGGGTCGCCGCGCGTTCTATGAGGGCCCCATCGCGGAGGCGTGGACGAGCGAGCTGCGGCAGGCGGGCGGGATCATCACGATGGCCGACCTGGCGCACTACCAGCCCGTGTGGCGCGAGCCCGTGCGGTCCACGTATCGCGGCTACTCGTTGTTCACGATGCCGCCATCGTCGTCGGGTGGCGTGACGATCACGGAGACGCTGAACATCCTCGAGGGCTACGACTCACTGCCGTCGTACGGCAGCGCGGGGTGGGCGCACCTGCTCGGCTCCGCGTACCAGCGCGCCTTTGTGGACCGCAACGCGAAGCTCGCCGATCCCGCGTTCGTGCAGGTGCCCATCGCGGAGCTCACCTCCAAGGCGTACGCGGCGCGGCTGCGCGCCACGATCGGCGACATGCATGCGACGCCCACGTCTACGCTCAACATGGCCATCCGCGACGGCATGGAGACGACGCACTATTCCGTGGTGGACGAGAAGGGCAACGCGGTGGCGACCACCACCACGCTCAACAACCTGTACGGCTCCGGCGTGTACGTCGCGTCGGCCGGGTTCTTCCTCAACGACGAGATGGACGACTTCGCCGCGCAGCCGGGCAAGCCGAACATGTTCGGCCTGGTGCAGGGCGAGGCGAACGCGATCCAGCCCGGGAAGCGGATGCTCAGCGCGATGTCGCCCACGATCGTGCTCGACCGCGACGGCGCGCTGCTGCTTGTGCTGGGCAGCCGCGGGGGCCCGCGCATCATCACGAGCACGTCGGAGGTGATCCTCAACGTCCTCGACTACCGCATGACGCTCGCCGACGCGATGAGCGCGCCGCGGCTGCATCACCAGGCGCTGCCGGACTCCCTGTACGTGGAGAAGGATGCGCTCACGCCCGCGGTAGCCGATTCGCTTCGCGCCATGGGCTACGCGGTGGCGACGGGGCGCGGGATCGGGCTGGTGAACGCGATCATGCGCGTGCGGGGCGGCTTCGAGGGCGTGTCGGACCCGCGATCGGCCGGCCGGCCAATGGGGTACTGAACGCGCCGCCGGATCCTGCTATTGCGGGCGGTGGCCGCCGCGACTTCCACCGGGTGGCAGCGCCTTCACGAACTTCGTGCGCTGGGTGGAATCGAGGCGGGCCTCGATCTCCGCACGTGATGCCTGGAACACCTGCTGGAGCCTGGGCTGCATCTCCGTCCGGATGGCACGGAGCGACGAATCCGTCCGCTGCATCACGGAGTCGATGCCCGCGCGCTGCGTGACGCTGAGGCCGAGCTCCTTCGTCATCCGGTCCAGCAACTCCGCGCGTCGCCGCGTGTCCTGCTCGGGCGAACCGCGGCCCGGTCCGCCCTGGCCCGCGGGCGGGCGGCGCCGAACCATCATGCGCTGGTTGACGACGCGCTCCACGGCGGCGCCGGCGAGCGCGCTGCACACGACGATGAGCGCGATCACCATGGCGGCGCGCATGCGGCCTGGCGTCATTCCGGCACTCCCGCGGAGAAGTCCACGGCGTTGGTGATGGAGCGCGCGAACTGCGACGCGGCATCTTCTGCCGGCGCGCCGTCGGCGACCGCCGTGGCGAGGCCCGAGGCGGTGATGGGCGCCGGCGTCGCGGCCGAGGCGGTGGTGGACCAGAGCGCGACCGCGGCGAGCATCCCGGCGGCGAGGGCGAGCGGAATGGCGCGGCGTTCCCACTGCGCGGCATAGGCCCACCATGGTGCGGCAGCCTGCCGCCCGACCTGCTCGCCGATACGAGACGCCAGCGACTTCCAGTCCACCGCGGCCTGCGGCGTCTCGCCCACCACGTCGCGGAGCAGCGCCCCCAGCGCGGGATCATGTGCCGGCTCGGGCCCGAAGGCGCCAGTGCCCAGCAGTCTCGAATCAGTCATGCGTCGCCCT
>JBDTYL010000003.1:0-8638 GCA_040005695.1 bacterium
TCGGGCCGTGGAAGGTGTAGAGCATCATGCGCGTCATGTAGACCGCCGTCATGAACGCCGCCGCAAGGCCGATCACGTAGCACACCACGAGCAGCGTGCCGCCGGGAATGCCGAGCCAGTGCGCACTGGCGAGCGTGGAATTCTCGTGGCGGGCGAAGACGGAGCCCAGGATCTCATCCTTCGAGAAGAATCCGGCGAATGGCGGGATGCCCGAGATGGCGAGCGACGCCGCCCACATGAGCACCCACGTGACCGGCATGAACTTCCGCAGGCCGCCCATGTTGCGCATGTCCTGCGCGTCCTCGTGGTTGCCCGTATGGTGATACGCGGCGTGCATGGAGTAGATCACGGAGCCCGCCCCGAGGAAGAGGAGCCCCTTGAAGAAGGCGTGCGTCATCAGGTGGAACACACCGGCCACGTACGCGCCGGACCCGACGCCCATGAACATGTAGCCGAGCTGCGACACGGTGGAGTACGCGAGCACCTTCTTGATGTCCCACTGCTTGAGGCCGATGGACGCGGCGAAGATCGACGTCAGCGCGCCGATGACCACCACGGTGAGGCTCGCCACCGGCGCCATGGAGAAGAGGACATTGCTGCGCGCGATGAGGTAGACGCCCGCCGTCACCATCGTGGCGGCATGGATGAGCGCGGAGACGGGGGTCGGGCCCGCCATGGCGTCCGGCAGCCAGACGTACAGCGGGATCTGCGCGCTCTTGCCGGCGCAGCCCAGGAACAGGAACAGGCAGATGGTGGTGATCAGCACGCCGCCCACGGGCAGTGCGGTGACGGCCGCGTTCACGCCGACAAAATCCAGCTTGCCCACGTTGGCGAACAGCATGAACATCGCGACGAGGAAGCCGAAGTCGCCGATCCGGTTGACGACGAACGCCTTCTTGCCCGCGTCCGCATTCGCCTTCACGCTGAACCAGAAGCCCACGAGCAGGTAGGAGCAGAGGCTCACTCCCTCCCAGCCGACGAACATCAGCGGGTAGTTCGCGCTCAGCACCAGCACGAGCATGAAGAAGACGAACAGGTTGAGGTACGCGAAGAATCGCGGATACCCCGGGTCGTCGATCATGTAGCCGACACTGAACAGGTGGATCAGCGCGCCCACGCCCGTGACGATCAGCACCATCAGCATCGAGAGCTGGTCGAGCTGGAAGGCGGCGTCGAGCTGCAGGTCGCCCACCGGCATCCAGCTGAAGTACCGCTGGACGAAGGGCTCGTGGGCACCTGCCGCGCGCATGGCGAGGAAGATGGCGACGGCGAGCGCGAACGAGAGCAGCACCACCCCCGGTCCGACGAGGCTCGCGAGCGTCGCGTGGCGATGGCGGACGACCGGATGATGGTCATCGGCGGCGGCATGCGCGTCGTGCGCGTGCCTGTCGGCATCCGTCGGCGCGCGGCCGTGGTCCGCGCCCGGATCGGAGGGCCCGAGGTGCACGGCGCTGGTGATCGACAGCAGGCCATTGATCACGAAGCCGATGAGCGGCAGGATCGGGAGGAGCCAGACGTAGCTCGCCACGGTGCCGCTCAGGGGATGCGTGCCAACGGCGGCCGCCGCTTCTTGGAGAAGCATCATCCCTTGAGGAGATTGATGTTGGACAGGTCGACCGTCTGGCGATGGCGGAACAGGGCGATGATGATCGCCAGCCCCACGGCGGCCTCGGCCGCGGCCACCGTCATGACGAAGAACACGAAGATCTGCCCGGCGACGCCGTACACCTGGGCGAACGCGACGAAGGTCAGGTTCACGGCGTTGAGCATGAGCTCCACGCACAGGAAGATGATGATCGCGTTGCGGCGCGTGAGCACGCCCACGACGCCGATCGTGAAGAGCACCGCACTGAAGAACAGCGACTCAGCGAGCATGGCTGCGCTCCTTCCGCTTGCCGAGCACCACGGCGCCGACCACCGCGGCGAGGAGCAGCACGCTCGTCACCTCGAAGGCCAGCAGGTACTCGTGGAACAACGGGCCGGCCAGCGGTGCGATGGCGCCGTCCCGCGCGACCTGGTTGGCGATGGTGTTCTCCGGCAGCACGAACGCCTCGGGCAACCTTGCCCGCGTGAGCGCGAAGACCTGCGCGAGGAACACCAGCCCCACCGCACCCGCCGTGAGCTTCCACCACATGCCGCGCGCGTCCGCCAGTTGCGATGGGTGTCCGAGGTTGAGCAGCATGATCACGAAGAGGAACACGACCATGATGGCGCCGGCATACACCAGCACCTGCATCGTCCCGATGAACTGTGCGTCGAGCAGCACGTACAGCACGGCAAGGCTGAACATCACGTTCACCAGCCACATCGCCGCCGCCACGGGGCTCTTCCGCGTGACGAACGCCAGCGCCGAGACCACTGCCACGAGGCCGAACAGGTAGAAGAGGAAGACGTAGAAGAGCGGGAGCTGGTTGTGCGTCATCACTCCCCCTTCGGGTCGCTGGGGTCCCACATCTCGCACACCGGGTGCGTCTGTGCCATCAGGCGCTCCAGGTCGTAGACGAACCCCTCGCGGCTGTATTCCGCGTTCTCGTAGTGCCGGCCCATGTGAATGGCCTCTTCCGGACAGACTTCCTGGCAGTAGCCGCAGAAGATGCACCGGAACTCGTCGATCTCGAACACGAGCGGATAGCGGTTGCCCTGCTCGTCCTCGCCGGGCACGAGCTTGATGCAGTTCGCCGGGCACACGGACGGGCACAGGCCGCAGGCCACGCACTTGGCCTTGCCGTCTTCCGTCGTGAGCATGCGGTGCGTGCCGCGCCACCGCTTGGAGATCGACTCCTTCTCTTCGGGATACTGCGTGGTCACCTTCTCCTCGAAGATGTGCCGCAGCGTGCGCTTCATGCCCCCGAGGGTGGCACGCACGTAGCTGACTTCGTCGATTGGTCGGTTCACGACCTTGACGCCGATGGCCATCAGTCTCCGGACTCGGGGACAAGGGGAGCGCGATGCGGCGCGCTGACGGCGCGCAGCTTGTCGAGATCGCGTGTATTGAGGCGCGAGAACGCCGGGCTGATGAGCCGCCCGCGATCGAGGATGTTGAACAGGATCACCACGGCCGCGAGGTTGAGCAGGATCAGCCCCGTGTGGAACGGCACCGAGCCGCGCGCGAAACCGAGCGAGTCGAGCGTCACCACCGTGCCCGCCACCGCGACGATGTAACCCAGCGAGAGGGGCAGCAGCAGCTTCCAGCCGAGGGACATCAGCTGGTCGTAGCGGAAGCGCGGCAGCGTCCAGCGGATCCACATGAAGAAGAACACGAAGAACAGCGTCTTCGTGGCGAAGGCGCCCATCGTGAGCAGTGTCTTGAGGCCCGTGTGCGGGGCGATGTTGTCCCACAGCGTGAACGGGATGTCCCAGCCGCCGAAGAACAGCGTCGCCATCAGCGCGCTCGCCGTGAGCATGTTGCAGTACTCGGCGATGAAGAACAGCGAGAACTTCATCGCGCTGTACTCCGTGTGGTAGCCCGTGATCAGCTCCGACTCGGCTTCCGGCAGGTCGAACGGCAGGCGGTTCGTCTCGGCAAAGGCGGCGATGAGGAAGATGAAGAACGCGATGGTGAGGTTCAGCACGTTCCAGGTCTCGAACGCCTGCTGGTTCACGATCTTCGACATCGAGACATTGCCCGCCAGCAGCAGCACGGGGATGGTGCTCATCCCCATGGCAATCTCGTATGACACCATCTGCGCGCTCGACCGGATGCTGCCGAGCAGCGCGTACTTGTTGTTGGAGGCCCAGCCGGCGATGACGATGCCGTAGACGCCCACCGACGAGAAGGCGAGAATGAACAGGAAGCCCACGGGCATCGGTGCGAGGACCATCTCGATGATGCCCCAGCGCGAGCCCCACGGCGCCCCGAACGGGATCACCGCCCACGTCACCAGTGCGGGAATGAACGACAGCACCGGTGCGAGGATGAACAGCGGCATGTTCGCCGCCGCCGGATACGTCTCCTCCTTCACGAAGTTCTTCACGCCGTCCGCGACGGGCTGCAGCCAGCCCTTCCCCACGCGATTCGGGCCATGCCGATCCTGCATCCACGCCGAGATCTTGCGCTCGGCGAGGGTGAACAGGGCCGCGCCCACCATGTAGAGCGTGAAGACGACGACGAGCTTCACGAGCGTCGCGATCAGCCAGACCCCGAAGCCGGGCTCCGTCGTGGGCCCGGCCATCTCGAGCAATGCGTGGATCGGCATCACTTGCCCGCCTCCGCCGTGGCGCCCGCTGTCGCAGTACCGCGGAGCGCGAGCGTGTCGTACGACATGCCGGCGAACTCCGGATGGGCCTTGGCCAGCGCGTCGAATGCCTCGGACGCGGTCCAGTACCCTGCCCCTTCGCCCATCGCCGCCAGCAGGTCACCGATGGCGAAGAAACTCGGGCGCGCGAGGCCCGGTGCCGCCCTGGCCTGCAGGAACCGCTGCACGCGGCCGCGGAGGTTCGTGAACGTGCCGTCCTCCTCGACGCAGTTGGCGATGGGTAGCACCACCTCTGCACCGTGACGCGCCCACGTGGGGAGCGTCGTGCCGATCACCACGATGGCGCCCGCCTTGGCGATCTCGGCGATCTCGATGCCGTCCAGCTCCTCGTCGGCCACCACGAGCACGTCGCCCGGCTGCATGTCACGCAGCGGGTTGTCCGAGCGCGTGAAGCCGGCCAGCTCCGCGCCGCGCACGTTCGCGGCGCGATCTGCACGGAGGGCCAGGTCCTCGACGCCAGGCAGCGGCGCCTCCTGACCCTGGTTCACGCGGAAGGTACCCGCCCCGCCTGTCTTCGCGACGAGACGGCCCAGCAGGAACAGCGCTTCATTGGACAAATTGGGCGACGCGAGCACGAACGCGCGCTTGCCCTCGATCAGCGCGGCGGCGGCGCGCAGCGCCACCTCCCAGTCGGCCTTCGCGAGCAGGCCGCCCTGACGCACCAGGGGTGCATCCACGCGATCCGGCCGGTTCATCCACCGGTAGTTCAGCCGACCATGATCGCACATGAAGTACTCGTTCACGTCGGCGTTCGGACGCGGACGAAGGCGGATGACCTGGTTGTCGCGCGTCTCGACGATCATGTTGCAGCCCTGCGAGCAATTCGGGCACACGGAAGCGGAGCGGTCCAGCTCCCAGGCGCGCGCCTTGTTCAGCGAATCCTTCGACAGCAGCGCACCCACCGGGCACAGGTCGATCACGTTGCCCGCCCACGCATGCGTGAGGTCTTCGCCCTCGAACTTGCCGATGAGCGCGCGGTCGCCGCGCTCGACGACGGACAGGACGGGATCATGCGCCACGTCGTCCATGAAGCGCACGCAGCGCGTGCACAGGATGCACCGGTTCGCGACGTACACGACGTCGCCACCGAAGTCCTCCACCGGGTTGAAGCGCTTCGGGTCGCGGTAGCGTCCCTCGGCACGTCCTTCCTGGTACGTGTAGTCCTGCAGTTCGCACTCGCCGGACTGGTCGCAGATCGGGCAATCGAGCGGGTGGTTGATGAGGAGCATCTCGAGGACGCCCTTCCGCGCCTCGAGTGCCTTCGCGGAGTGCACGTGTACCACTTGTCCGTCGGCGGCCGCCGTGGCACAGGAGGGCGCAAGCTTTGGCGCCTTCTCCACCTCCACGAGGCACATCCGGCAGACCCCCGCCACGGGGAGGCCCGGGTGGTAACAGTAGTGCGGGATGAGGACGCCGGCCAATTTCGCGGCTTCGAGGATCGACGTCCCGTCGGGCACGCTCACGGCGCGCCCCTCGATCGTCAGGTTCACCATCTTCACGTCCGCCATCAGGCCACCTGCGCGGGCACCATGTGGACCTTCTTCTGCTTGATCAGCGCCTCGAAATCGGGGCGGAATTTCTGTATGCCGGATGCCACCGGCGTTGCGCACGAGTCGCTCAGCACGCAGATCGTCTTGCCGGTCATCTGTTCGCCGATATCCAACAGGGTATCCAGGTCTTCGTGCGTGCCGTCGCCGGCCACGATGCGCTCGAGGATCTTCGTCGTCCACGCGGTGCCCTCGCGGCACTGCGTGCACTGCGCGCAGCTCTCGTGGGCGAAGAAGCGCGCCGCGCGGGCAATCTGCTTCACGAGGTTCTGCGCGTCGTCGATGATGATGACGCCGCCGGAGCCGAGCATCGTGCCATTGGCGACGAAGCCCTCGTAGTCCATCGGCGAGTTCTCGGCCTCTTCACGCGTCTGGATCGGCACCGAGATGCCGCCCGGGATGATCGCCTTGAACTGCCGGCCCGGCAGCGGACCGCCGCAGAGGTCGTAGAGAAAGTCCTTGAACGGGAAGCCGAGGGCGACTTCGTAGTTGCCCGGCTTCGCGATGTTGCCGCAGACCGAGAAGAGCTTGGTGCCCGTGCTCTTCGGATTGTCCGCGCGGCCGAACGTCTTGTACCAGTCGGCGCCGTTGTTGAGGATGTGCGGCACCGCGGCCAGCGTTTCGACGTTGTTGATCGTGGTCGGCAAGCCGAACAGCCCCGCCACGGCGGGGAATGGCGGTTTGATGCGCGGGTTGCCGCGGCGGCCTTCCAGCGAATTCATCATCGCCGTCTCTTCGCCGCAGATGTACGCGCCGGCGCCCTTGTGGACGTAGACGTGGACCGTCTTGCCCGTGCCCATCGCATTCGTGCCGAGAAGGCCCGCGGCGTACGCTTCCTTGCACGCGGCGTTCATCTTCTCGAGCGGTTCGGTGTACTCCCCGCGGATGTAGATGTAGGCGACGGTCGCGCCGATCGCGTACGCGCCGATCGCGCAGCCCTCGATCAGGGCATGCGGCGTCCAGCGCATGATCTCGCGATCCTTGAACGTGCCCGGCTCGGACTCGTCGGCGTTGCAGGCGAGGTAGTGCTGCTTGCCGTCGCCCGGCTTCATGAAGCTCCACTTGAGGCCCGTGGGAAAGCCAGCGCCACCGCGACCGCGCAGCCCGGAATCCTTCACGACCTGGACGATCTCGGCGGGCTCCATCTTCAGGGCCTTCTCGAGCGCGACGTAGCCGCCGCGCTTGCGCCAGCCAGCGAGGCTGATGGCATCCTGATCGCCAAAGTACTTCGAGAGGACGAGCGACTCGCGCTCGTGTGGCGTGTGCGGAAAGCCCATGTCAGCCCAGTGAGGCGAGGAGCGCGGGCACCGACTCGACGGTGACCGACTCGATGAACTTCTCGTTGACCATCAGCGGCGTGTTGAACCCGCACGCGCCGAGGCACTCGACCTCGATCACCGCGTACTTCCCGTCCGGCGACGTGACGCCCAGCTCCTCGCAGTGCGTCGCCTTCAGCAGAGCGTTCACGACATCCTCCGCCCCGCACACGTTGCAGGGCGACGTCGTGCAGACCTGGATGAAGTGCGTCGCGACCGGGTGCTGGTGGTACATCGTGTAGAAGGTGACCACGCCCTTCACGTACGCCGGCGTCAGCTCCAGCACCTCGGCCACTTCGGCAATGCCCTCACTCGGGATCCACCCGCGATCCTCCTGCACCATCCAGAGTGCCGGCAGCAGCGCCGCCATCTTCGTGGGGTATCGCGTGAGCAGTTCGTCGAGCTCCGCCTTGCGCGCGCCGGTGAACACAGCCGTGTACGGCGAGCCGTGTTCCGCGTGCGGCGCGTCGCCGGGCGAGCGGACGCCGCCCATCTCGTTGTGGTCTGTCATCCGGAGCGAAGCGAAGGATCTGCCAGGTATGCTGTCATCCTGAGCGAAGCGAAGGATCTGCTTTTGTGGTCGGTAGTCAACGGTCGATCTCCCCCATCACGATGTCGATCGACGCGTTGATCGCGATCACGTCGGACAGCAGGTGGCCTTCCACCATCTTCGGAATCGCGGCGAGGTTCACGAACGACGGCGGACGGATGCGCCAGCGCACCGGCTTCGACGAGCCGTCCGACACCATGTAGTAGCCTTTCTCCCCCTTGGGGCTCTCCACGGCCACGTACGCCTCGCCGAGGGGCGGACGCGGGCCCTCCATCACCTGCTTGAAGTGATGGATCATGCTCTCCATGTCGCTCGTCGCCATGGACTTGGGCGGCAGGATGACGCGGTGGTCGTCCACGTTCACCGGGCCGTCGGGCAGCCGGTCGATCGCCTGCTCCAGGATGCGGATGGACTGCCGCATCTCTTCCATGCGCACGAGGAACCGATCGTACACGTCGCCCGCCTCGCCGACGGCGACGTCGAAGTCGTAGGTCTCGTAGTCGAGGTACGGGAAGTCCTTGCGGACGTCGTACGCCACGCCCGACGCGCGGAGCATCGGCCCGGACAACCCGTAGTTCACTGCCTCGTCGGCCGACATGGCGCCGAGCCCCACGGTGCGACCCACCCAGATGGCGTTCTTCGTGAGCATCGCGTCGCACTCCGCCAGCACCCTGGGAAAGGTGCGGCAGAAGTTGGCGAGGTTCTCGGTGAAGCCGTCCGGGATGTCGGCGCCCATGCCGCCCACGCGCGTGAGCGTCGTCGTGAGGCGCGCACCGATCCAGCTCTCGAGCATCGTGTACACGCGCTCGCGCTGCTGGAAGATCCAGAGGAACGGCGTGAACGCGCCGATGTCGATACAGAAGGTGCCGAGCCAGACGCAGTGCGAAATGATGCGCGACAGCTCGCTCGCGATCACGCGCAGTACCTTGCAGCGCTCCGTGATCTCGATGCCGAACAGCCGCTCCGCGC
>JBDTYL010000004.1:0-6427 GCA_040005695.1 bacterium
GGCTCGCGCAGGTGGCGCCGCGCGATCTTGGCGATCGAGGGCGAGATGGTGGCGGAGAAGAGAGCCGTCTGCCGCGTCGCCGGCGTCGCCGCGAGGATCGCCTCGAGGTCTTCGGCGAAGCCCATGTCGAGCATCTCGTCGGCTTCGTCGAGGATGACGATCTTCACGCTGTCGAGGCGCAGCGTCTTGCGACGGATGTGGTCGAGGGCGCGGCCCGGGGTCGCGACAACGACGTCGACGCCGCGCTTGAGCGCGCGCAACTGCGTTTCCATGGGAGCGCCGCCGTAAATGGGCAGCGCGATGATGCCGAGCGCCTTGCCGTACTTGTGCACCGCCTCGGCGACCTGCATGGCGAGCTCGCGGGTGGGCACGAGGATCAGCGCGCGCAGGCGTTCGCGCGGTTCGGCGTCGGGGGTGACGTGGTGGAGCAGCGGCAGGGCGAACGCCGCGGTCTTGCCCGTGCCGGTGGCCGCCTGGCCGAGGAGGTCGCGGCCGGCGAGCAACGGCGGAATGGCCTCGCGCTGGACGGGGGTGGGCTCCTCGTATCCGAGCACTGCGAGCGCGTCGACGATGCGTTGATCGAGGCCGAGGCCCGAAAAGCCGGCACTCTGCGCGGCGTCGATGGATGGAGCGGTCTTCGGTGTCATTCCTGAAAGATAACCCGCTGGGCGCCTCGAGCCGCCGCGCGGGGGACCGGGGCCCGTTAACGTTCGTCGGTTCCCGACTTCATTCCGCACCCATGTCACCCACCGTCCTCGAGCCACCGTCACACGTGAGCGCGCGCGCACCCGCCGGTTGGCGCGCAGGGTGGGACGCGCCGCGGACGGCCATCGCGACGATCTTTCTGCTGGACGGGCTGACGTTCGGCGTGTGGGTCGCGCACCTGCCGCTGCTCAAGCGGGCGCTGGCGCTGTCGGACCTCGCATTCGCCGCGGCACTCGCGGGCCTCGTAGCGGGCGCCTTCGTGGCGCAGCCTCTTGCCGGTCTGCTTGCGTCGCGCGTGGGCAGCCGGCGGGTGACGCGCATTGCCTCCGTATGTGCGGGCTGCGCGCTCGCACTGCCGGCGTTCGCGCCCACGCTCGCGACCCTCGTGGCGGCGACGATTGTCCTCGGGCTTGCCCGCGGCGCTACCGAGGTGCCGATGAACGCGCAGGCAACGCTGCTCGAGACGCAGCATGCGCGACCGCGGATGTCCTCGTTCCACGCGTGCTTCAGCCTCGGGGGCTTTCTCGGCGCCGGCGCTGCGGCGCTCCTGCTCCACTTCGGTGCGGGCGCGCGCGCGACCCTTCCTGGCGTCGGCCTCTCGTGCGCCGCGATCGCCTTCTTCGTCGGACGAAGTCTCCTGCGTGACACCCCGCGTCGCGGCCACATGGCATTACACGACGGCGCGCCTCCGACGCTGGCGGCCCTTGCGCGCGATCGCACGCTCGTGCTGCTCGGCGTGCTGGCCTTCTGCGGGCTGTTCGGCGAGGGCGCCATGGCGGACTGGAGCGCCCTGCTGCTGGAGCGCAACACGGGCGCAGCCGCGGCGGCGGCGGCGGTGGGCTACGCGGTATTCTCCGTGGCAATGACATGCGGGCGCGTCACGGGCGATGCCGTGATCGCGCGCGCCGGCCGATCGCGCACTCTGCGCGCGAGTGGCGTGCTGGCCGCGACAGGGATGGTGCTCGCGCTCATCGGCTCCTATCCCGTTGCCGTGGCGGGCTTCGCGATCGTGGGACTGGGCTACGCCAACCTGGTGCCCATCCTGTTCAGCGCGAGCGGAAGGCACGGAGGCAGCGCGGGAATCTCCGCGGTCTCCACACTGGGCTACGCGGGATTCGTGGTGGGGCCGCCGGCGATCGGCGCGCTGTCGCAGGCCACGGGCAGCCTGGCCGCGGCGCTCTCCGCCGTTGCGGTGTTCGCCGCCGTCATTGCCGTGGGCGCGGGCGCGGTGGAACGGGAGCCATGATCACGTACGATCCCCCATTCGAGACGCGAGCGTCGCCAATGCAGGGCCTCGGCGTCTTCGCGACGCGGCCAATCGACGCCGGTATTCGCCTGATCGAGTACGCAGGCCAGCGCATCACTCCGGCCGAGGCGGACGCGCGCTATCCCGACGTCGAGGGAGAGCGCCATCACACGTACCTGTTCGCCATCGACGACGACGTGGTGGTGGATGCCGCCTTCGACGGTAACCAGGCGCGCTTCATCAATCACTCGTGCGACCCGAACTGCGATGCGATCATCGAGGACGGGCGCATCTGGATCGAGACCATCCGCGCGGTTGCGGCAGGTGAGGAGCTGGCGTACGACTATGCGTACGTGCTCGCGGAGCGCCACACGCCCGCGGCGAAGCGCCGGTTTCCGTGCCACTGCGGTGCGGCACGGTGCCGCGGGACGATCCTCGCGAGGAAGCGCTGACCCGCGGCTACTTCCGCGGGCCGCAGAAGTAGTCCATCGCGATGGCGCCGAGCGATCCGCCGAGCACGGGTCCGAAGCCGGGCATCTTGTTCACCGATCGCTCCACGACCTTCGTGCCCTTCTCGTCGGCGAAGTACGTGCTGCCGCGCGAGGCGATGTAGCGCTTCGTGCAGTCGAAGTCGGCATCGATGCGCGAGCTACGCTCCGCTCCCCGTGCTGTCTGCACCGGCGGCGTGAACACGACGCGCACGATAGCCGACACGAGGGTGCCCTTGTGCTTCACGCTGCGGGGATCGACGGACACGACGTTGCCGCTCGCGGTGCGCCCGATGTCCTTCCACTTCTGGGCGTGGGCCTGCGGTGCGACAGAGGCGAGGATGAGCGCGCCCATGAGGAACGATCGCATGGAGAGTCCGGTCAGATGTCGTATTGATCGGCGAGGCGCTTGCCTGCCCAGATGCCCAGCCCGGTGCCAACGATCGAGACGAAGAATGCGGTCATGAAGCCGATGTAGTTGCCCGCCCACCAGCCGATGGCGCCGCCGGCGGTGGCGCCGATGAAGCCCAGCATCTTGCCGAGCATCGGTCAGGCGCGCCGTGCGGCCGCAAGTTCCGCTTTTTCACGGAACGAGAACGTGTGTCCGCACTTGATGCAGGCGTAGCTCCCCGTGTGAGCCCCGAGATCATAGACCTTGGCGAGTTGCGGGTGTTCGCACGGCGCGTCGCCCCACGCCTCACGAAGTTCCTCCGCGCGCTTCTGTTTCATGGACCGACTCCCGTCTGCTGACAATGATCGGTGTAACCAGTTGCAAGATCGCCAGTTGCCCTCGCTGACGCCACTGTTGCGACCGTCTGGCCGGTGTGGCGCCCGGTTGGCTGCTGATACGGGCCGCGCACGAGACGTGAACCTTGGGTACATTACAGTTCACTCGTGAGGAGCAGCGATGATCCGAGGGTTCGAGTTCGAAGAGGATGGGCGGACGTTCTCGTGCAAGGTGGAAGCGCGGCGCGCCACTCCCGATGATGCCTGGTGGTGGTTCGATGTTTCCGGCGATCGCCAGCGCTACGCTCCGTTCCAGGCCGCGGCAGCGGACACCCAGAAAGGCGTGAAAGCCAAGATCGTCGCCTTCTACACGAACCTGCTCGAGGCGCGGGCGCGTCCGGTCGAGCCACGCAGTCACTGGGGCCGACGACCGAAGGTCGCGGAGCCGGCCACCGAAGCAACCACCTGATCGCCGTTCGCGGCCGGCGCGCTTACCGAGCGCCGGCCGCGAGTTCGGTCCAGTACCGCCCCATCTGTCCGCGCAGCACCATGTGCGCGGCCGTGAGGCCCGCATCCCGCCAGGCGTCCGCCTTGGCGGAACCGGCCAGTTCCAACAGCCGCGGTGTCGCCCCGTAGAGTTCCAGCAGGTCCGGGCTCTGGGCGTGATACCAGGCGAGCATCCATGCCTGCTCCGCGTCCGCCTGCCCTCGGCGATGGCGCGCATCCAGTGCATCGATCACGGCCCGGACGGTGCCATCCGGCAATGGCGCGATGCCGGTGAGCGCCGGCAATTCCACCGCGCCGCGCCACACGAGGAACGTCGCACGCTTTGTCGCTTCACCCGCCGAGTCGGGGTCGGCGAAAAGCTCCTCGTACGCGCGCACGATCGCGGGATACTCGCCGTAAACGCCGGAGCGCTCGATCTGCCGGTCGCGCTCCTCGACGTCGCCGCGTGCGCCCGCGATGCTCGCGAGCACTGCGTCCTCCCAGCCTGCCAGAGAATTCAGGCTCAGCACGTGGCGCGATGCTCCACTAGGCGAGCAGCCGGACGCGCGTGCCCCACGGGTCGGTCGCAATGCAGTCGCTGCCGTCCGCCATGACCGTGTGCCCTGCTGCGGCGAGGCTGGCTGCGGCAGCCTGCACGTCCCTGGCCGATGGCAACACCATGCGCCATTCGAGCAGGCGTGCGTCGTCGCTCGTCGGCGCGAGTGCGTTCGCGCCGGCCCACGTGTTGAGTCCGAGATGATGGTGATAGCCACCCGCCGCGAGAAACAGCGCGCCCGGATAACTCCACACCATCTTGTCGAGGCCGAGGGCCGCGTGATAGAACGCGGCCGCGGGCTCGAGCGCGGCGACGTGCAGATGGACATGCCCCATCACGGTGCCGGCCGGCATGCCGGCCCATCGCACGCCGGCGGCCGAGCGAACGAGGTCAGCGATGTCGAGCGCCTCGCTCGCCATCTGCAACTGCCAGTCGACTGCTGTCCAGCTGCTGCGAGGCCGGTCTGCATATACCTCGATGCCGAGCCCGTCGGGATCGCGCAGGTACAGCGCCTCGCTCACCAAGTGGTCCGACGCCCCGGCGCGCACGCCGATCTCGCCGAGGCGCGCGACGAACCGGCCGAGTGCGGCCCGATCTGGCAGGAGGATGGCGAAGTGATAGAGGCCGAGACGGGGGTGATGGGTGACAGGCAGATCCGTTCCCTGGGCTGCGCTCTCTTCGGCTCCGCGCAGGGCATGCAGGGCAGCCGCTTCGTTCAGGATCACAGCGCGTCGCTCGACGAGATGGACGAGGGGTGTGGAACCCTCCCGCGTACCGAGCATGACTCCCGTGGACGTGCGTTGCAGCGTGCGAAGTCCGAGCACCTGCTCGTAATACGCGATCGACCGGGCGAGGTCGGTCACCTGGAGAGTGACATGCCCCAGATGCGTGGCGTCGGGGAGACGGTAGCCCACGGGCGCGACGCCGGCGCGCATGACCGGATCGGCGTCGCGGCGCGCGTCGTCGGCGAGGTCGGTCGCGGAGGGAATGAATGCAGGCATGAGCGCTCCAGCAGGAGTGAAAGGACCCGTCAGGACCGGGGGCGTCGACCGACAATCATGGCATCAAGTGAAAAGGCGCCTGGTCCGGCTACGGCGAGCGTGAGCGACGCGGCGAGGAGCATGAGGACGAACTCGTAGCCCTTTGGCGCGAAGAAGCCGGCGGAGCCGTGAACGATCAGGATGGCGCCGAGCATGTCGACGACGAGTCCGAGGGCGACGAGGCGCGTGAGGAGGCCGACCACGAGCGCGAGGCCACCGAAGCACTCGAGGAAGGCCACGAGCGGGCCGGTGATTGCAGGCATGGGGGCGCCCATATGCGTGAACGCACCCTGGACGCCGACGATACCGAAGGTGAACAGCTTCTGGTAGCCGTGCGTGGTGAAGACGATCCCGGTGACGACGCGCAGGATCGCGAGGCCGGTGGACTGGTGACGGGTGGTGGCGGCGAAAAGCGGAGACGTGTTCATGTGGAGTGTGCGGTGTCAGTATCGTGAATACCCGGATCGACCGGGCGTGTCGTGTTGGCCGTCAAGGTGCGGATCGGGCGATCGCGAGCAGCTCGATGAGTGATTTCAACTGCGGACGAGTCATGTGCCCAAGCTGCGCGCGGTGCGCGCCGGCCACCGGCTCGTCGAGGCGCGTGAGCAGGTCGCGACCCGTGGGTGTGATGCGCGTGGTGACGATGCGGCGGTCGATATGCGTGCGTTCGCGCGCGACGTAGCCAGCCTGCTCGAGGCGATCGAGGAGGCGCGTGACATCGGGCACCTGGGCCACGAGGCGGTCGCGGATGTCGGTGCGACTCAGCCCCTCGCTGCCGGCACCGCGCAGGATGCGCAGGACGTTGTACTGTGCGGGGGTGATATCGTGGGGCTTGAAGGTGTCGCCCAGTCGGTGCAGCAGGACAGCGGCCGTCCGCTCCACGCTCAGCAGTGCTTCCTGCTCCAGGCTTCGGAAGGGCCTGGTCTGCTTGATCTCGTCACGGAGGGATGTCGGCATTCGAGGACTATGTATGTTATAACACACTTTGTCAACACACATATTTTCATGATGGAGCAGATCCTTCGCTCCGCTCAGGATGACAGGAGCTGGTCCGCTCAGCTTACACAAGCCGATCCTTCGCTCCGCTCAGGATGACAGGAGCCGGTCCGCTCAGCCTACACAAGGCGATCCTTCGCTCCGCTCAGGATGACAGGAGCCGGTCCGCTCAGCCTACACAAGG
>JBDTYL010000005.1:0-9616 GCA_040005695.1 bacterium
CCGTATCCGAACTGGCGCCTCATCTGGCCGAATCCGAAGAGCCCGCTCGTGTGGGACGTATTCGCGATCCTCACCTACCTCACCGTTTCGGCGACGTTCTTCTGGATCGGGTTGATCCCCGACCTCGCCGTGCTGCGTGACCAGGAGACGAACCCCGCCCGCAAGCGCATCTTCGGGGTGCTCTCGCTCGGGTGGCGCAACTCGGACAACGAGTGGCGTCACTTCGCCCGCGCCTATCTCTTCCTGGCCGCGTTCGCCACGCCGCTCGTGCTCTCCGTGCACTCGGTCGTGTCGTTCGACTTTGCCATGGCGCTCGTACCCGGGTGGCACACGACGATCTTCCCGCCCTACTTCGTGGCCGGCGCCATCTTCTCGGGTATCGGGATGGTGTTCACGATCATCATTCCGCTCCGCAAGTTCTTCAAGCTGGAGCACTACGTCACCATCAACGACCTCGACGCGGCCGCGAAGCTCTGCCTGTTCACGTCCACGGTGGTCGGACTCGCCTACCTCACCGAGTTTCAGGTGGCGTGGATGTCCGGCAATGCCGTCGAGCAGGAATACTTCTGGAACCGCGTGTTCGGCCAGTGGACCTGGGCCGCGTGGATCATGCTGATCTGCAACATGGTGCTCCCGCTGTCGTTGTTCTCGCAGAAACTGCGACGGAACACCACGTGGCTCTTCATGCTCTCGATCACCATCAACATCGGCATGTGGTTCGAGCGCTTCGTCATCGTCATCCCCGGCCTGTCGCACGAATACGAGCCGTGGCAATGGGGCGGATACCACCCGACATGGGTGGACTACAACATCCTGCTCGGCTCCTTCGGCTGGTTCTTCATGTGGTTCCTCCTCTTCATCCGACAGATGCCCGTCATGGCCATCGCCGAGATCAAGGAGATCCTGCCGCCGAAACTGCGCCACGCGCATCTCGAGGCGCATCAGGCCGCGCACGGCTCCATCGGTCATCCGCCGCTGGCGAGCGAACCGAACCCTGGTGGAGGATACATCTGATGCAGGGTGTCATCGCCGCCTTCGCCGAGCTCGACTCGACCGTTCACGCGATCGAGGACCTCCGCAGGCAGAACTTCCGCGACATCTCGGTCTACAGCCCGGTGCCGCGCCATGAACTGGAAGAGGCCATCGCCGCGCCGATGAGCAAGGTGCGCCGCTTCACGCTCGTCGGCGGCCTGCTCGGCCTGACCTTCGGCTACTGGATTCCCATCTGGATCTCGGACTACTGGCCTATCGTCGTCGGCGGCAAGGCCGTCGCGAGCTGGATTCCGTACACGATCATCGGCTTCGAGCTGATGGTGCTCATCGGCTCGCTCTCCACCGTCTTCGGCATGTTTGCTCTCTCCCGCATCCCGCGCCTCACCATGACCGTGGGTTACGACGCGCGCTTCAGCCACGGGGACTTCGGCGTGTGGGTCGCCGCGGGTCCCGATCGTGCGCCCGAGGCGTCCGAGCTGCTCCGCCGCCACGGCGCGCTGGAGGTTCGCAATGAGCGCTGATCTTGCGGGCCGCGCGATCCGTCCTGCGGCGCGCAGCCGTCGTCATCCTGAGCCGAGCCGTTGTCATCCTGAGCCCAGCCGTTGTCATCCTGAGCCCAGTCGTTGTCATCCTGAGCCCAGTCGTTGTCATCGTGAGCCCAGTCGTTGTCATCCTGAGCGCAGCGAAGGATCTGCTTCTCACATCCCCGCTCGTCGCGGAGGGTCGGCCATTCGGCCACTCGCCCGCTACGCATCGCTGGCGCTCGTGACGATGCTGGGCGCCTGCTCCTGGTTCACTGACTTCCGCGAACAGCCCAAGCACGATCCGTGGGAATCGCCGTCGGATACCATCGGCATGCGCGGCAACCCGCAGTTCTCCGTGCCAGTGTACGGCACGCTCGTCCCCGGCTACGCCGTATCCCGCCTGGCCTTCCCGGGCGAGATCGACTCGATGGCAACGCTGCAGAACCCCGTGCCCGCCGACGCGCGCTCGCTGCACAACGGGCGCATGTACTACTCGATCAATTGCGCGGTCTGCCACGGCGACCTGGGCAAGGGAGACGGACCGGTCACCAAGTACGGCATGTTCGTGCTGCCGCTCGTCGGCGCGTCGGCCGAGGGCAAGACCGACGGCTACATCTGGGGCATGATGCGCAATGGACGCGGCGGAATGCCATCGTACAACCGCATCGAGGAAATGGATCGATGGGACGTGGTGAACTACGTTCGCGGTCTGCAGGGCAAGTACCAGGTGGCCTCCGGTCCGGTCGGCCTCCCTGGTGAGACGGGCGACAAGGTGCCGGGTTATTCGCAGATGGGCCCGACCCGTCCGTCACCGTACTACAAGCACGCTGGATCACAGGCCGACGGTACACCCGGCTACGCCTTCCCGCGCGCCACCGAGCCCGCCGTGCCCACCGTGCCCACCGTCCAGGCTGACTCCATGCCCGTGCCCGCCCAGCCCGTCCCCGCGACGCCGAAGACGGGAGGCGAGCGGTGAGCATGCATCCCGTGCCCGCGCCGTCGCGCGATGAGGTCGTTCGCGCGTATACAAAGCCGATCCCGAAGGCGCTCACCCTCACGTGCCTCGTGCTCGCCGCCCTTGGCGCCGTTGCGTTCATCCTCGGGCTGTTCGTGGATGCGGACCGCGCGTGGCGCGCCTACCACGTCAGCTGGCTTTTCTTCACGTCGATGTCGTCCGCCGGTGTCATGTTCGTGGCCGTGCAGCGCATCACGACGGCCCGCTGGTCTCGCGCGATCATCCGCTTCGAGGAAGGCTTCGTCGCTTTCCTCCCCGTGGCCTTCGCGCTGCTGTTGCTCAGCGTGTTCCTCGGCAAGAACCACATCTTCCCGTGGACGCACGAAATTCCGCCTGTATCGGAAAAGGTGCTGTGGTACAATGGCGGCTACCTGACGGCACGCGTGCTCATCGCGTTCGGCATCATCACGTTCCTGTCGGTGTGGTTCATCTACACGTCCGTCCGTCTCGACGTGGGATTGCTCCCTGAAGCGGGCGCCGGGTGGGCGTCCGGCCTGCGCGCCCGCATGCGCCGCGGGTTCCGTGACGAGCGTCGCGAGTTGCACAGCACGCACTCCCTGCAGGGCAAGCTGGCTGTCTTCCTTGCGCTCGCCTTCGGGTACGGCTGGTCGATCCTCGCGTTCGACCTTTCGATGGGCCTCTCGCTGCACTTCCAGAGCACGCTCTACGGATGGTGGTTCTTCATGGGCGCGTGGCTTTGCTCGCTCACGCTCTTCACGCTGCTCGTCATGGCGTGGCGCCGCTTTCTCGGCGCCGAGGCCCTGATCGGCGAGAACATCTTCCACGACCTGGGCAAGCTCTGTTTCGCCTTCACGGCGTTCTGGGGCTATCTCACCTTCAGCCAGTTCCTCATCATCTGGTACGGCAACCTCGGCGAGGAGACGCACTGGCCACGGCTTCGACTCATCGAGCCGTGGGTGCACTTCTCGGTGTCCGCCGTGATGATGGTGTTCTTCGCTCCCTTCTTCGGACTGCTCTCGCGCGCCGCGAAGGTGTATCGCCCCACGCTGGCGCTGTTCACCGCGATCAGCCTCATCGGCATGTACCTCGTCCGGTACCTCGAGGTTTATCCCTCGCTCTACGGCGAGGCGACCTCGAATCCATTCGGGATCTGGGAAGTGACCATCCTGCTGGGATATATCGGCCTGTGGGGCGCGTGTTACCTCGCGTTCATGGACGCCTTCCCACGCATGCGCGTGACGCTCATGACCAGCCCGTATCGCGACGAGGTGCAGGTCCCCGTTGACGCGAAGACCATGGAGCCGCTGCCGGCGCACGAGTAGCCGCCCGGTCATCCTGAGCGCAGCGAAGGATCTGATCTTGTCCCGATGAGGACAGGACCCGCTTACCAACAATAAGGGAGGGCGGGAGAAGCGATGCTTCTCCCGCCCTCTCCCGTTGCGCCCACTGCGACCGAACGAGCTACACGATCATCGACCGCAGCGTCGCCAGCGGCACGGCGCCGGTCTGCCGCCTCACCTCGCGCCCGCCGACGAACACGATCGACGTGGGAATGCCCCGGATCTGGAAGCGCGACGCCGAACGCTGGGCGCGGTCCGTGTCGAGCTTCGCCACGAGCACGCGGCCCACCGTCTCGCGCGCAAGTGCTTCCACTGCAGGCGCCATCATCTTGCAGGGGCCGCACCAATCCGCGTAGAAGTCCACCAGTACGGGGATCTCCGACTCCGCGATTACCCGGTCGAAGCTCTCGTCGTCCAGCAGCACCGGGTGGTCCACGGCCAGGGGCGTCGCGCAGGAGCCGCACTTCGGCCCGTCCGAAGCCCTGTCCGCCCTGATGCGGTTCCATTGCCCGCACTTTCCGCAGCGCAGCGTGAGGCGCGCTGCCACTGTCGCCGGTGTCGTCGTCATGGTCGCTTCTCGCTCCGGTCGTCGGTCGTTATCTTCCGCACTGCAAGATTCGGGGGCGTTAGCTCAGCTGGGAGAGCGCCTGGTTTGCAACCAGGAGGTCATCGGTTCGATCCCGATACGCTCCATTGCCATTCGACGGCGATCACACGGGTGCGTGTGGTCGCCGTCGTGGCGTTCGGACCCTCGAGCTGGCGAGCCCACGGGAAGGCGTCCGACTACGCCGCCTGCTCCTTGTAGTAGAGCGCCAGCAACACCAGAAGCGCGCTGTCGTACCGCGTGTCACGTCCACCCTGCCGCCTCGGGCTCGGTATCGCGTCGTACGCCTGCTTCAGCGCACCCACCAGGCCTTCGAGCGGAAGCGCTGCCTCGTGCGCCTCGGCACAGAGGTGCGCGAGTGCTCCCTCGAGTGCGGCGCTGGCGGCGCGCGCACTGCCGGCGAGCGCGATGGTGAGCGCGTCGAGCGCCTCGTCCGAGAACGGCGTCAGTGGGAGTGCCGGCTCGAGAACCTTCACCGGCACGCTGCGCCGGGGGCTGGGCCGGCTCATCGAGACGCGGACCGACGCGAGCGCCCCGCTGTCCGACCGTCGCTTGCGTTCCGCGACTGTCCGCGCCTTGGAGAGCCGCGCATCGTAGCGCGAGCGCGCCTCCTCTGATTGCTGCGAGTCACGGTAGCGCTCCAGCAACGCCACCTCGTCGTCGTACCGGCCGAGCGAGCGATACAGCGCGGCGAGTCGCCCGCAGAGCCAGCCGGGCAGCTCGGGCTGCAGTGCGACGCTCGCCTCGAGAGCGTCCTCGAGCAGGCTCACCGCGACATCAGGGTGCCCGCCGCGTCGGCGCGACTCGGCCTGACGCGCCTGGTCGGCTGAGGGTCCGGTCACGGAGCTTGGAAGTGGTTTGTATCCTGGCATCGTGGTCTCGCAGGTTCGCGTAGAACATGGCTCAGGGAGTGCCTGTTGGTCCGGTCGGATGAACACGACCGGCACGGATCGGCGTTATGTCGTGACGGCAACGGCGCCCACGTAACTATGTACGGTGAAGCGCTTTAGTTGCGACAATCGCCATGAACGCGTGCGGCTCCAATGCATGGAAAATGCCAGTGATGCATTGTGCATTTGACGTCCGTTTCGGCTACACACCACGACGCTGCCGGTACTCTCGTACGCTCGAACATCATGCGTCGTCCTCCGTCATCCGTCAGCGGTGCCGGAACTCGTAGAACAGGTTGATGCCCGCGCCGATGAGCAGCGACGTCGCGCCATTCACCAGGCCGATCCGCGACCGGCTCGTTGCAACGGCCGGTCGCCATGCTGCCTGCGCGAAGCTGCCCGCGAATGCGCCCACGATGCGCGGCACCGCGAGGACATGGCCACGGTCTGGCGTAGGATCCGTGACGGCGGAGACCACGGCCCACCGGAAACGGTCGCCGGCCTCCCGACAATGGCAGCGCTGATAGTCGAGCGGCCGATTCATGGCGGCCGCGAGGATGTCCGTCGTCGTTTCCTGCACGAGGAACTCTCCTACATCGGACGCGAGTCGTTTCTCGTACCCGGGCCAGCCCTTGCCCCACTCGACGGGATCATTGCGAAGCTGGTCGATGCCCGCGTAGACAAAGCCCAGCGCCGTGCCGTAGACCAGGTCGTGTCCGTAGCGCACCAGGCGCGTGCTCGAGTCGCTCCCCACTCGCGACTGGGCCTGACCGGACTCCGCCAGTGCGAGCATCGCAAGCAGCGCTGCGACAGCGGACCGACGGAGCGTGGAGGCGAGGTTGGGCATGATGGCGAAGCGTGAAGGTGTCGAGGGTATCGGGACGATCTCCCCGAAGGCAAGATTTCAGCCGCCTGTCGCGCCTGCTGGGCCCGAGCGGCAATGGTCCTCGTCCCCTACCTTCCGGCATTCCTCGAACCGACCCGCTCATGTCAACGCCCGTGCCGGCCGTCGGCAGCCAGGCCCCCGATTTCACTCTGCCGTCCACGACCGGCAGTGCGGTATCGCTTTCCGCCCTGCATGGCAGGAACGTCCTGCTCGCGTTCTTTCCCCTGGCGTTCACGAGCACCTGCACGAAGGAGCTGTGCGACATGCGCGACGACTGGGACCAGTTCGCGACCGCCAGCACCGTCGTCGTGCCGATCAGCGTGGATTCGACGCCGACGCTCAAGGAGTTCAAGAGCAAGTACTCGCTGCGCTCGGATTTCCTGTCCGATTTCAAGCGCGACGTCGCCCGCCAGTACGGCGTGTTGCTCGAAGATCGGTTCTACGCCAACCGAGCCTACTTTCTCATCGATCGCGCGGGCATCATCCGGTGGGAGCATGTCGAGGAGAATCCGAGCGAAAAGCGTTCGAACGCCGAACTGCTCGACCAGATCCGCAAGCTTGCTTGAGTCGTAGCTTTCATTACTGGTCGGTCACGCATACGTTTTGGGCCAGATTGACCTGATGAGAGTTAGATCTTTCGTCGGTCATCTTGTCTCGTCGGACATTTCGTCCTATGTTGGGAGATCCCTCTTCAGTCGAGCGCGCACTGGCAACGACTCCGACTCGCGATGATCTCGCGCGAGCAGATGGCTCGCTGGAACCCCGACCGCCCGAAGCGGTAACCGGTGACCGTCCCCTGCTGCATGCGGTGGCGCAGGTCGCCGCTGCTCTCGCCACGGGCGACGCGCCCTCCGAGGTGTTGCCCGGGGTCCTGGAACGGGTCGGTGATACGGTCGCCGCCAGCAGCGTGTCCCTCTGGCTGGGCGGCGAGGGCGAGTTGCGCTGCGAAGCGCGCGTCGGGGGCGCGGCGCCCGCACCGGCGCTGGTGCGCGCACAGGTGGCGAGTCCCACCCCCGGAGGCGCGGCCGGATTCATCGTCGTCCGCCTCGATGCGGCGCACCACGCCCTCGGCGCCCTGGTGCTCACGCCCACGGGCCCGCTCTCGCCGGACCAGCGGACCTTCCTGGCCACCATCGCCGACATTCTCGCCCCGGTGTTGCGGCAGGCCGCGTACGCGCAGCGCCTCGAGAGCGAGGTCATCGAGCGGACGCGCCAGATCGATCGCGAACGCCGCGTCACGGAGCGCATCATCGACTCGCTGCCGGTGGGGCTCTACGTCATCGATCGCGACTACCGCATCTCCGTGTGGAACCGCAAGCGCGAAACCGGCATGCAGGGCGTGTCGCGCGAAGAAGCGATCGGGCGCACCATCTTCGAGATCCTGCACCGCCAGCCCGCCACCGTCCTCCGGCGTGAGTTCGACGAGGTGTTCGCGACCGGACGGCTGCAGATCTTCCAGATGGAATCGATGGTCACCGGCGAACTGCGCACGTACCGCATCTCGAAGATTCCCATGCGGCTGGATGACGGCCCGGTGACGCACGTCATCACCGTCGGCGAGGACGTGACGGAGTGGCGCTCGGCGCAGGACCGGTTCGCCCAGGCGGAAAAGCTCGCGGCGATCGGCACGCTCGCGGCGGGCGTGATGCACGAAATCAACAATCCGCTCGCCACCATCGCCGCATGCGCCGAGGGGCTCGAGCTCGCGAACGAGACGGCAGGGCCCGACATCCTCGACGGCTTCCGCCTGATCCAGAGCGAGGTGCAGCGCTGCAAGGGCATCATCGACTCCCTGCTCGACTTCAGCCGGCCGAAGGCCGGCGACAAGTCGCTCGTCAACGTCAACGACGCGATCGAACGGACGCTTTACGTGTTGCGGTACCACACGCGGTTCAAGAAGCTCGCGGTGCAGGTCGAGCTGGACCGCACGCTGAGCGCTGTGGTGCGCGCCAACGCCGAGCAGCTCATGCAGGTGTTCATGTCGCTGCTCATCAACGCCATGGACGCGATGAACGACCAGGGCACGGTCACGCTCCGCACGCGCTGGGGGGACGACGCGCGCACGGTCGTCACGGAGATCATCGACCAGGGCGAGGGCATTCGCCGCGCCGACCTGCCGAAGATCTTCGAGCCGTTCTTCACGACGAAGCCACCCGGTCGCGGCACCGGGCTGGGCCTCTCCATCTGTTACGCCATCGTGGCGGAGCACGATGGGCGCATCGAGGTGGACAGCGCGCCGGGTGAGGGCAGTGTGTTCCGCATCATCCTTCCACGCGCCGACGAGACCGAGGACGGGACGTGAGCGAAACGCGAATCAAGGTCCTCGTCGCCGAGGACGAAGTGCACCTAGGGCAGATCCTGTCGAATTTCCTCGTGGGCCGCGGGTATGGCGTGCACACGGTGACCGACGGCCGCGCCGCGCTCGAGGCGCTGCGCGCGGAAGCCTACGACGTCGCGCTGCTCGACATCGTGATGCCCGAGCTCGATGGCCTCGAGGTGCTGAAGCAGGTGCGCGCCGACGCCGATCCGCCCGAGGTCATCATCATCACGGGCAACGGCACCATCGAGACGGCCATCTCCGCCATGAAGCTCGGCGCCTACGACTACATGGCGAAGCCGTACCGGATGGCGGAAATCGACGTCCTCGTGCGCCGCGCGTGGGAGAAGCGCCGCCTGGCGCGCGAGAATGTCCTCCTGCAGTCCCAGCTCGAGCGCGCCGGCGGCGCAACCGAGATCGTGACGCAGTATGCGCCCCTCCAGGTCGTGCTGGACGTGGTGGCGAAGGTGGCGCCGAGCGACAGCGCCGTGCTCATCACCGGCGAATCCGGCACGGGCAAGGAGATCGTCGCCCACATGCTGCACCGGCTCAGCGAGCGCACCGGCCCGTTCGTGGACGTGAGTTGCGCGTCCTTGAGCGAGGGCATGCTCGAGAGCGAGCTGTTCGGCCACGAACGCGGCGCGTTCGCCGGTGCGGACGAGCGGAAGCTGGGCCTCATGGAGCTGGCCGCCGGCGGCACGTTGTTCCTCGACGAGATCAGCGAGCTGTCGCCGAAGCTGCAGGGCAAGCTCCTGCGCGCGCTCGACCAGCGGAGCTTCTACCGCGTTGGCGGAACGCAGAAGGTCGAGGTGGACGTGCGCGTGCTCGCCGCGTCCAACCGCGACCTCGCGCAACGCGCCATCGACGGACAGTTCCGCGACGACCTGCTCTACCGCATCAACACGATCGAGATCAAGCTCCCGCCGCTGCGCGAGCGTGCGGTGGACGTGCCGCTCATCGCGCGGCAGTTCCTCCGGATGTTCGGCAAGGCGAACCCGCCCACGCTCACCGTGGATGCGCTCGACGTGCTCACGCGCTATCCGTGGCCCGGCAACGTTCGCGAACTGCGCAACGTGATCGAGCGGG
>JBDTYL010000006.1:0-10827 GCA_040005695.1 bacterium
TCTGGAGATCCTCGAGGATGTACGCCATCACCGGCTTGCCGGCGATCTTCAGCATGGGCTTCGGCACGAGGTGCGTATGCGGGCGGAGCCGGGTTCCCTTGCCTGCCAGCGGAATGATGACTTTCATGGTGCGCTCGTTCCCTCTCGTCCGTAGGCGTCCTGGAGGCGCACGACGTCATCGAGGTGCGGCGTGCTCGCCTCGAGCACGTCGCAGTCCGTGACCGCCTCCATGTAGTGAATCGTGCCGGGTGTGATACGGAAGGCTTCTCCCACTGCAAGCTTCATGTCCACCGGACGATCGCTCCCCTCGAGCTGCACGCAATACTTCAGCTCGCCCGAGAGCAGGTACACGGTCTCGTCCTTCTTCACATGATACTGCACCGACAGCCGGTTGCCCGCCGTGATGTGCAGGATCTTGCCGACGTACAGGTCCGTCGCGGCCCAGATGACTTCGTGCCCCCATGGCTTGGGGACGCGGCGCACTTCGGTACGACCACTCATGGCGTTCGGGTATGGGTGTCGATACGCTGGCGCAGGACCGCGGCCGCGACAGACAATATCACTCGTCGCGCTCGTCCCCACTAGGCGCCGAATCTCGTCATCCGGCTCGCGCTGCGCGCGTCTCGACGGCAACCGTGATCGCGCATGGGTGATCGCGGGTGTGGTACTTGCCGGACGGTTGGACGATCCCTCAGGAGACCACCAATGTCCATGCACGTCCGGCTCGCCCACGCCGCGGTTGCGGCAGCCCTGCTCGTTTCCGCCTGCACGTCATCCGAGAAGGCCGCCGTCACTGATACGGCGACAGCCGCGACCGCGACATCGGCCGCGATCGCGTGTCCCGACACGGCCAGCTCCCTCACACTGCCCGCCGGGTTCTGCGCCACGGTGTTCGCGGACAGCGTTGCCCACGGGCGCCACGTCGTCGTCGCATCCAACGGCGACGTCTATGTCACCATCGACGGTACCGGCGGCGGCAAGTCGGCGCCGCCGCCTTCGGTTTCGTTCGTCGCCCTGCGCGACACCAATCACGACGGCCACGCCGATCTCGTGAAGCGGGTCGGCTCCATCGGCAACACGGGCGTGGGCCTCGCCAACGGATACCTGTACGTCGATGAGGGCAAGCAGGTCGTGCGCTATCAGCGCTCGGATTCCGCGCTCGTGCCCGAAGGCAAGCGTGAAGTCGTGGTGGACGGCATCCCGCTCGACCCGGGGCATCGCGCACGCAACTTCGTGATCGGCAGTGACGGCTCGCTCATCGTCAACGTCGGTTCCCCCTCGAACAGCTGCCAGGTCAAGGACCGCGCGAACCAGTCGCCCGGCAGGGATCCGTGTCCGGAGCTGGCTACGCGCGCCGGCCTGTTCCGCTTCGACGCCGGCAAGACGAACCAGCATTTCTCGGCCGCCGCGCGATTTGCCACCGGCATTCGCAACGGCATGGGGCTGGACTACGGCCCGGACGGAAAGCTGTACGCCACGCAGCACGGGCGTGACCAGCTGCACGACAACTGGCCCACATTGTTCCCGACCACACAGTACCAGGCGGAGAATCCCGCCGAGGAACTCGTGCAGGTGAACGAGAAGGACGACTTCGGCTGGCCCTACTGCTACTACGCGGTGGACCAGAAGAAGCTCGTCGACGCGCCGGAGTATGGTGGCGACGGAAAGACGTCGTCGCGGTGCGACAGCAGGAAGGAGCCGGTGGCGGCGTTCCCCGGCCACTGGGCACCGATGTCCTTGCTGTTCTACAAGGGTTCGGCGTTCCCGTCGCGCTACAAGGATGGCGCGTTCATCGCCTTCCACGGGTCATGGAACCGCGCGCCCGAGCCGCAGGCCGGCTACAAGGTCGTGTTCCAGCCGATGGCCAATGGTGCGGTGTCTGCGCCGTATGAAGTATTCGCTGACGGGTTCGCGGGCGTTCCCGCGGCGCAGCTTCAGCCGGGCACCGCGAAGCATCGTCCCACCGGCCTCGCCGCGGGGCCCGATGGCGCGCTCTTCATCACGGACGACATGGGCGGCCGCGTCTACCGGATCACCGCCGGGAGCGCCGCGAAGTAGACCGCACCGCCGTCAACCGAGACGCACAAAGGGCCACCCGATCGGGTGGCCCTTTGTCATCCTGAGTGCAGCAGCCTGCCCTCGAGGAACGAGCGACGAAGGGAAGGATCTGCTTGCCCAAGCCGTACCAATCAGCGCGCGCCCTGGCCCGCCAGCATCCGGCGTCGCAGCGACATCAGCCGCTTGCGCACGGATCCGTCCAGCACCGTATCGCCAACGTGCACGATCACGCCGCCCATGAGCGACGGGTCCACCGACAGGTGCGGCACCACGTCCTTGCCGAACATCCGCGAAAGCTGCTGCGCGATGGCGGACGTCTCGCCCTCGCTGGCCTCGCGCGCCACGGTCACGCGCGCATGCAGGCGTCCTTCCGCGGCATCCACGAGATCGAGATACTCGCGCGCGATCTCCGGAATGAGCATCTGCCGGCGATGCGAGACGAGCGACTGCAGGAAGCGCAGCAGGTTGCGCGGCAGCCGGTCGGCGAACGCCGCCGTGAGCACCGCATTCTTCTCGGCCGCCCCCACGCGCGGCGACTCGAGGAAGAGGCGCAGCGCCGGGTTCGCGTCCATCGCGTCCGCGAGCTCGGTGATCGTGGCACCCCACCCGCGGAGGTCGTTCGCCTTGCCGGCGAGGACGAGCAGTGTCTCCGCGTAGTTGCGGGCGATCGTGGTATCGCGCATCGCTTATCGGCTCGCCGTCACGGCGGCGGGCGTGACGCTGGCCAGGAAATTCTCGACGAGCTTCCGGTTGCTGTCCTGGTCGAGATTCTTCTCGATCACCTTCGACGCGCCGGCAATGGCCAGGTCCACGGCCTCGCGGCGCAGCTCGGCGATGGCGCGGGCCTTCTCGCTCTCGATTTCCTGGCGCGCGCGGGCGAGCATGGCAGCCTGCTCCGCATGCGCCTGCTCCACGAGTTCGGAGCGTACGCGCTCCGCGGCAACGCGGGCGTCGGCGATGATCTTCTGCGCCTCACCGCGCGACGCGTCGAGGTTCGCGCGATGCTCGGCGAGCAGGCGCGCGGCCTCCTCGCGATCCAGCTTCGCGGCGTTGATCGCGTCCTCGAGCGCCTGTTCGCGCGCCTCGACCGACTTCAGGATCGGGCCGAACGCGAAGAACTTCAGGATGAGAAACAGCCCGACGAAGACAAAGAGCGTCCACGCCATCAGGCCGTAGTTGGGATCGAGCAGGTTGGTGTTCGCCGGCTCGGCCAGTGCGGGTGAGGCCAGGAGCGCGAGCAGCGCGAACGAGCGGAACAGGGTGCGCATCGGAAGTCGATAGGAGGAGAAAGGCCCGCCGGTACCCCGGGGCGCCGGCGGGCCGGAAGAATTACAGCTTGCCCTGCATCTGGAACGCGATGACGACGCCGAACAGCGCGGCGCCTTCGATGAGCGCGGCGAAGATCAGCGCAGCCGTCTGGATCTTGCCCGCGGCCTCCGGCTGGCGCGCCATGCCCTCGACGGCCTGGCCACCGATGCGGCCGATACCGATGCCCGCGCCGATGACGGCGAGGCCAGCACCGAGGCCGGCGCCCACGCCCACAAGCCCGCGGCCGTTGTCAGTCGCTGCCTGCAGCAGCGGAAGAATCGCATGAACCATTGTCAGTCTCCGAATCGTGCAACGTGATGAATCGTATCAGCGCCCGCGGCGTGAGCCGCCGTCCGCCTGCGAGACCCGGGTCTCAACGGACATCACCGGCCGTCCGGCCGGCTACTGCACGCCTGGGAGGCGACTCCAGTCGTGTCCTGCCTTTTTTTAACATCCTGAGTGCAGCGAATTCTTGTCATCCTGAGCGCAGCGAAGGATCTGCTTCTTGTGTCATCCTGAGCGCAGCAGCCTGCCCTCGAGGAGCGAAAGCGACGAAGGGAAGGATCTGCTTGTGCCGTTAGTGGTGCCCCTCACGCATCTGCCCGATGAACACCGACGCCAGCAGCGCGAAGATGAACGCCTGCAGGAACGACACGAACAGCTCCAGCATCATGATGCCCACTGCCATGCCCAGCGGGGCGATCCCGATCGCATAGCTCTTGAAGGCGAACACCAGCCCGATGAGTGCCAGCACGACGATGTGTCCCGCCGTCATGTTCGCGAACAGTCGGATCGCGAGCGCGAACGGCTTCGTCAGCTTGCCCACGAACTCGATCGGCGTCATCAGCAGGAACATCAGCGGCCGCATCACCACGGGCAGCTCGTTGTTCCAGTAGAAGATCGTGCGCAGGTAGCCAATTCCGTTCGCCCGGACGCCCGCACCCTCTACCACGACCGCCGTGATGATGGCGAGCGTCGCCGTCACGGAGATGTTGCCGGTCACCGTCGACCCGTAGGGAATGAGCCCGAGCAGGTTGGCGAACAGGATGAAGAAGAACAGCGAGAGGATGAACGGCGCGTACCCCTCGCCGTGCGGCCCGAGGTTGGGGATCGCGACTTCGTTCCGGATGTACAGCACCATCGCCTCGATGCCCGACGCGAACCCCTTCGGGCGGCCGGCCGAGTGCGTGTGCCGGACATGCGCCCGCGCTGCCGTGATCAGCACGACGCAGCAGAGGAAGGCGGCAAAGAGCAGGAACACGACGTGTTTCGTGGGCGACAGGTCGATGGCGAACGTGCCGAGGTGAACGGGGGCCCAGCGCGGAAGCTCCACCTCGCGGGTCTCCCAGATGCGCCAGCCGTTCGGCACCTCGAGGCAGTGCGCGTCCGTGATGTGCGGCGAGATGTAGTCGCCGGGGGCGTATTCCTCGCAGCCGCCATGATGCTCACCTTCCGCCACGGCCGATCCCTGATGGACCTCGTTCCCGGTGACGAGTGCGGCGTGCGACGCCGCGGAGTCGAGTGCCTCCGAAGGTGATACGGTAACGGAATCAGTACGCGGGGCAGCCGGACTGGCCGCGGGCACCTGGGCGCCGAGCGTCGAGCCGGCGAACAGCAGGGCGAGTAGTAGGGAACCGGTCTTCATACGTTGAGCAGCGGCGGTTCGATCAGTTCGGTCAGGAAGAAATATGTCGCAAGGCTCAGGAGCGCCGCATTCGACGGCAGTCCGAGCGCTCGACTCGCGAAACCAAAGACAACCAGGGCCAACAGGCAGATCACGGCGCCCAGCCCCCATCCGGCGATCCCATGTCCACCCTCCACGAGGGAGCGCGCGATCGCAAACGCCACCAGCTGTACCACAAGCGCCACGAGGGCGCTCACCCACACCGCCACCCGCTCCGCGGACGTGCCGAACACGGCGGTGAATACTCCGCCGGCCAGCCCGATTGCCACCACGCACGCCAGCCCGTACAACAGCACCGCTCGGCCCATGCTCTTTCCCGTTGTCATGCTCGGCCGTCGCGCCGCGCCTCCCGTGCCGCGTCCTCGCGCGCCTGTGCCGCCATGAGCTTGCGGTACATGCTGTAGAAGCTCAGTCCCGCTCCGAGGAAAACCCCAATGATGAGGAACCACGGTGCCGAACCAAGCTTCTTGTCGATCCACTGCCCGGCGTAGAGTCCACCGAGGATCGAGATGGCGAACTGCAGCCCGATCCCGGCGAATTCGGCGCCCGAAGGCCCGTCCTGAGCCGCCTTCCGCGCAGCCTCCGCGCTCGGGCGTGGGTCCTCCGGTGTCCCTTTCATTCGAGGCGGAATCTAGCGCTTGTGAAATTTTTCGCAAGCGATTTACCCCCGATAACCGAACAGCCTCCGAAGAGCGTCACATCACCGCGCAAGTGTAATCAGCATCACAACTTTCGTTGTGACGGTTCATGTTGACTATTCGTCTAGATGTTGATAAGTTCGCATCCTGTCGGATGTGTGAGCGGACGCTCGCTCAGCTATCGACACCGAGCCCCGATCGGTCTGGACATGAATACGCGTTTGCTCATCACACTTCTGTGCGCCGGAGCCGTTGCTCTCGCCTGCGGCTCCCTGACCCGTCACGACGCGGCAGCGCAGGAAAAAGCGGTACCCGTCAGCCACGCTGGCCGAAAGATCACCGCAGACACCGCGAAGCCGCCCGTCAACGGCAAGTTCGCCGTGAAAATCGAGCCGCATGCGCTGCACTTCGCGCTCGCGCTCACCAACGACAGCAAGAAGCACGTCGAGCTCACGTTCCCCAATGGCCAGCAGTATGACTTCGCCGTCGTCGATTCCGTCGGACGCGAAGTGTACCGCTGGGGCGCCGGCCGCATGTTCACGCAGTCGGTGCAGAACAAGCTGATCGACGGCCAGAAGACGATGCAGATCAACGAGCGCGCCGAGATGACGCTTCCGCACGGACGCTACGTCGCCGTCGCCACGCTGCGCAGCACGAACTATCCCATCACGCAGCGCTCGGAGTTCGCACTGCGCTGAGCGGTCCGTATCCGTCCTGCCGTCCACTGCGCCGCTCCGCTTCGGAGCGGCGCGTTTCGTTGAGGACGTCGGTCGCCTGGCCGCCTGGCTGGAACGTCGAGCACGGCGGCGCGCACGGGCACGGCACCTGCCTAGCTCCGTCGCATCATGGCCTCCATCTGGAAAGGCGCCCTGGCGTTCGGGCTCGTGAACATTCCGGTCGAACTGCGCTCCGCGGTGCGGAGTGCCGAGAAGCTCTCGTTCCGCCAGCTCGACAGGAAGCATCACCAGCCCATCAAGCTCGCGCGGATGTCCACCGTCGACGGTGCCGTCGTGCCGTGGGATGACATCGTGAAGGGCTACGAGATCACGAAGAACACGTTCGTCATCGTGGACGACGCCGAGTTCGTGTCGGCCGCGATGGAGATGTCGCGCGTGCTCGACATCACGGACTTCGTCCCTGCCGAATCCATCGATCCGCGCTACTTCGACACGCCGTATTTCCTCCTTCCGCAGAAGGGCGGTGAGAAGGCGTACGCATTGCTGCGCGACGCACTCGCCGACACGGGAAAGGTCGGCATCGGCACGTTCGCCATGCGCCAGCGGCAACACCTCGCCGCCGTGAAGGCGATGGGCGACGCGCTCGTGCTCGAGCTCATGCGGTTCGAGGAGGAGCTCGTCGACCCGGCGGAGCTGCACTTCCCGTCAGCGGCAGCGGTGAAGGTGCGGCCCGCGGAACGCGCCATGGCCGTGCAACTCATCGAGAACCTCGCTGATGCATTCGATCCGTCGAAATACAAGGACGAATACCAGGACCGGCTGCGCGCGATCATCAGGGCCAAGGCGAAAGGCAAGCCGCTCGCCGTGGCCGACGTCGCGGAGCCCGAGCGCACGAAGGTCGTGGACCTCGTCGCGCGGCTGCAGGAGAGCCTGGCGGCGAGTGTCTCGGGCCGTCGTCAGGCGAAGACGTCGGCGTCCGCGAAGCACGGCGCGCGCGCGAAGAAGACCGTACGCAAGACGGCGCGACGGGCGAAGTCGGCCTAGGTCGGCGCGGTCTCGCGCAGGCCCTCGACGATCACGCTGAGGTCCGCGGAGAGCTCGCTGCCGCGACGCACGAAGAGGGCGCCTAGGTCGTCCGCATCGGAGCGACTCTCGAACAGCGAATCGGAGACCACCACGACGATGCGCACGTGCGCGGACGCCGTGTCCGTGGACAATGCCATCGTCCACGCCGACGCCGCCTCGCTCCATCGCTCCAGGTCGAGCACCACGAGATCCACCGGCCGGCTCGACGCGGCCAGCAGCGCATTCGCTTCCGCGAGCCCTGACACCACCTCGAGCGACAACGCGTCCGACGCCGCGAGCTCGTCGTACCGGTGTCTCGCATCCGGCTGGTCGTGCACGAGGACGACCCGCGGCACCAGCGTACCGACCAGGCTGCGCCCGATCACGTCGATGAGGGCATCGCGCGTCACCGGCTTGTCGATGAAGTCCACCGCGCCCAGCAGCCGGCCGCGCCGCTCGTGCGCGACGCCGCTCACGATCACGACGGGGATGTCGTGCAGCTCCGGCGACGCCTTGATCTCGCGCAGCGCTTCCCATCCGTTCTTGCGCGGCATCATGACGTCCAGCGTGATGAGCTGCGGGCGCACGCGCGTCGCGAGGGCGATGCCCTCGTCCGCGGTGGCCGCGGTGATCACCTCGCAACCCAGCTCGCCGAGCTGGTGCTCGAGAATGGTGCGGGCATCGAGTTCATCGTCGATCACCAGCACACGGAACGGCGGATGGGGCGCCTGGCGTGCGGCAAGCGATCGCTCGACCACCGCGTGCAGCTCGCGCGTGCCACGCGCCGCGGCGATCGCCTGCCCCTCGCCGGCAATGACCACGCTGAACGTCGATCCCGACCCCACGGTGCTCGTCACCTCGATCTCCCAGCCCATGAGGTGGGCGAGCGACCGCGTGATGGTGAGGCCGAGGCCCGTGCCCCCGTACTGCCGCGAGGTGGTTTCGTCTTCCTGCTGGAACGGCTCGAACACCGCCGTCAGACGGTCGGGCGCGATGCCGATGCCCGTGTCGACGACGTCGATGCGCACCGGCAGGTGCGTGATCGAATCCGCCACCAACCGGAGCGTCACCGTGCCGCGGTGAGTGAACTTCACGGCGTTGCTGATCAGGTTCAGCACGATCTGCTTCAGTCGCGATCGGTCCGTGTGGAGCAGTGTCACCGGCGGCGCCTCCACCACCAGCGTCACCTCGCGCGCCTCGGCCTGCGGCTCCATCTCGGCAAGCGTCTCGCGGAGGAGCGCCGCGACGTCGACCGTGCGGAGGTCGAGTTCCGTCTGCCGCGCGTCGATCTTGGAGAGGTCGAGTACGCCGTTGATGAGCGTGAGGAGGTGCGAGCCGTTGGCGCTGATGCGCGACAGGTACTTCACGTCCTGCGCGTGCAGGTTGCCCGTCGCGTTGCGGAGCAGGATGTTCGCGAAGCCGATGATCGAATTGAGGGGCGTGCGGAGCTCGTGGCTCATGTTCGCCAGGAAGTTGCTCTTCGCGGCGTTGGCCGACTCGGCGGACGCGAGGGCGCGCTCCAGCTCGACCGAGCGGTCCTCGAGCTCGAGCCCCTTCTCCGCGATCTCCACGTGCTGCCGGCGGATCTGTCGGCTGTACTTGATGACGTGCTGTGACTGCACGAACGTCATGTAGCCGAAGAAGGAGCTGAACGTCACGAGGACCAGGATGCTGAGCACCTGGATGAGCAGGGATGCGCCGAGGAGATCAGCGTGAACGCCGACCAGCGCCGTGGTGACGAGAATGCCGCACAGATAGAGCGCGAGCCCGCGCCAGGCAAGCCGGAGCCCGCCATTCAGCACGTTACCCGCATTGATGCCGAGAAATCCCGTCGCATTCGGGAAGAGCGAGAACCCCGTGAGCGGCACCACGGCCCCGATGAAGAACGAGTCGATGAGCAGGTTCCGGAGCTCGGCGGCCTTGGTGTCGCGGCTCCTCCGCGCGATCCGGTAGCCGAGGTGAGGCCACAGCAGGAGGTGCCACACGAGCAACGCCCACACCCACGGCGACGTCGCGCGCGGCCACATGTACAGCCCGTAGAGGAGCAGGTACATGGGGTAGGTGAAGACCCTCACCATGTAGTCCAGCCGCACAATGCGGTGGATGCGCGCGGGGTGTTCTGCGGTGACGGTGGCGGTTTCGCTCATCAGTGATCTGCGTGGTGAAGCCGAGACCGTGCAGTATACCCGCTTGGTATCGGCACCTCGGCGGGCTTTCACAACGGCACGGCCGCGCTTGATATCCGGATGTGCATCGGTTCCCGACGGGCGGGCGTATATGACGGGGTCATGGCCGGCCTCGTTGCCTTCCTCACTACTGGCACCGCGGATCAGGCGGTAACCTTCTGGATCCGGCGGCTGTCTCACCCTTCGTGCCCAACCGATCACGTGACGAGCACCTTGAAAGCCAGCCATTCGCGCGACGACAGCGGGGATCCCGAGCTACTCGACCGGCTCGCCACCGCGCGGGCGGCGCTCAATGCGCAGATCGGTCGCCGCATCATCGGGCAGCGGGACGTCGTGGACAACCTCGTCGCCGCCATCCTCGCGGGAGGACACGCCCTGCTCGTGGGCGTGCCCGGCCTGGCGAAGACCCTGCTGGTGCAGACCGTCGCGGAGGCGCTCGACCTGCAGTTCTCCCGGGTGCAGTTCACCCCCGACCTGATGCCGAGCGATATCACCGGTACCGAGATCATGGAGGAGGAGCATGCCGGGGGACGTCGCTTCTTCAAGTTCGTGCAGGGACCCGTGTTCGCGAACATCGTGCTGGCGGACGAGATCAACCGTGCCCCACCGAAGACGCAGGCGGCGCTCCTTCAGGCGATGCAGGAGCACGCGGTGACTGCGGCCGGGAAAACCCATCGGCTACCGGAGCCGTTCTTCGTGCTGGCGACGCAGAATCCCATCGAGCAGGAGGGCACCTATCCGCTGCCCGAGGCGCAGCTCGATCGGTTCATGGTGCAGCTGACCGTGGGGTATCCGAGCCGCGAGGAGGAGGAGCGCATCGTGGTGGAGACGACGTCGGACCAGTCCGTGGCGGTCGAGCCGGTGCTGACGGGTGTGCAACTCAGTGCGCTGCTCAGGCTGGTGCGTCGGCTGCCCGCAGCGCCGAGCATCGTGAGCTACGCGGTGAAGCTTGCGCGGTCGACGCGTCCGGAGAGTGCTGAGGCGAATGCGATGGTGAAGAAGTACGTGAGTTGGGGCGCGGGGCCGCGGGCGTCGCAGTACCTGATTCTGGGCGCGAAGGCACGGGCAGCGATGGACGGTCGGGCGATGCCTGACCTCGATGACGTTTCGGCGATGGCGCTGCCGGTGTTGGGGCATCGGGTGGTGCTGAACTTCCAGGCGGAGGCGGAGGGGATTACCTCGGCGTCGCTGATTGGGGCGCTGGATACGCG
>JBDTYL010000007.1:0-6697 GCA_040005695.1 bacterium
GCTGGCTCCGGTGGCGAGCATGGTGGCGAGATATGCGGTCACCGTATCGCCAGCGCCGACGACGTCGTACACCTCGCGCGCTTGCGTCGGCACGCGCACGATCTCGCCATCCGCGGAGAAGAGCGCCATGCCGCGCTCGCCGAGTGTCAGGAGCACGTACTGCACGTCGAGGCGCTTCACCATCGCCGGCAACGTCGCGGGATGATCGATGTCGATGCCTGCTCCCATTGCCGCCTCGAACTCCCGGATATTCGGCTTGAAGATCGTCGCGCCCGCATACGCGAAGAAGTGGCGATACTTTGGATCGACGACCACGGGAACGCCACGGCCATTGGCCAGTTCCACGACGTGTCGAATGACGACCGGAGAGAGCACGCCCTTGTCGTAGTCCTCGAGCACGACCGCATCGGCTCGGCTCACGGCGGCGGAGATGGCCGCCTTCAGGGCCACGATATCGCCGCCGTCCAGGTCGGCATCTTCCTCCTCGTCCACGCGCACCAATTGCTGCGAGCGAGCCACGATGCGTGTCTTCATCGTGGTGGGTCGGTCAACGACAACGAGCGCGTTCGCGTCGATCCGCATCCCGGTTGCCAGGTGACGGAGCGTCGTGCCGCCTCCGTCCTGCCCGATCGCGGCCACGAGCTCACAGGCGGCGCCAATCGCCACCACGTTCTGCGCCACGTTGGCCGCGCCGCCGAGGGCGTGCGTCCGCTCCCTCACCCGCACGACAGGCACCGGCGCCTCCGGAGAGATGCGGTCGACGTCGCCCGTGAGGTAGACGTCGAGCATCGCATCGCCGATCACCAGGATGCGCTTTTCCTTCGCGCGGCCCAGTAGTTCGACCACGCGGTCGCGCGTCAGTGGTAGGTTCATGGTTCGCGCAACGTAGACGCGGCGGTGCACTCGGTCAACCGAATGGTCGTGCCCGGCACATCACTTGCCTAGATTCTGACGTCCCTGCCGTTCCCCGTGCACCGCCACGCCGCCCGTTTGCCGCCACTCACCGAACGCTTCGCGCAGGCCACGAAAGCCAAGCTCCGCACCGTCCAGGACTACTTCTCCCTGGCCGGCCGCGCCATAGGCTTCATCTTCGCGCGCCCCTTCTACGGCCAGGACGTCATCCAGCAGATGGACGAGATCGGGGTCAAGTCCCTCGGCATCGTCCTCCTCACCGGCTTCTTCACCGGCATGGTGCTCGCCCTCCAGTCGAGCGTCCAGCTCCAGACCTTCGGCGCCACCATGTACATCGGGCGCCTCGTCTCGGCCTCCATGATCCGCGAGCTGGGCCCGGTGCTCGCCGGCCTCATGGTCGCCGGCCGAGTGGGGTCGGGCATCGCCGCGCAGCTCGGCTCCATGCGCGTCACCGAGCAGATCGACGCCCTCAACACCCTGGGCACCGATCCCATCAAGAAGCTGGTCACGCCGCGGGTGCTCGCCGCGCTGATCATGCTGCCCATCCTCACGATCATCAACGACTTCGTCGGGATCCTCGGCGGCAACCTCATCTCGTCGCTGCTCGTTGGCATCCCGAGCGGCCTCTACTGGCGCACGGTGTGGGAGCAGATTGCGTCCGACGGCTTCACGCTGCACTTCATCCCGAATGACTTCGTGCAGGGCATCATGAAGCCGTTCGTCTTCGGCGGCGTCATCTCCATCTCGGCCTGCTACTTCGGCCTCAACACCACGGGCGGCACGGAAGGGGTGGGGCAGAGCACCACGCGCACCGTGGTGCTGTCGAGCATCCTCATCCTGATCCTCGACTACTTCCTCACGCAGATCCTCCTCTCCCTGTTCGCGCCATGATCGACGACCCGCGCGATGAAGGGCCGCCACCAGGCGACGCGGCCGCGCCGGCGGTCGAGACGCCGCCGCCCACGGAAGCCAGCTCCGCTCCAGCGGCGCCCGAGAAGCGCGACCAGAATCGGCGCAGTGAGGGACGCCGCATTACCGAGCGCAAGTCGGAGAACGTGCGCGCGGCCATCCGCGACGAGCTTGCGGAGGACGCCCCCGAGGCGGAAGAGCGCCAGGCGGAGAAGCAGGCCCACGGCGAGTCGGATGCGATCATCGAGCTCAATCACATCTATCTCGCCTTCGACGCGCCCATCCTCGAGGACGTCTCGTTCGTCGCGCGCCAGGGCGAGACCATCTGTATCGTCGGCGAGTCGGGTACGGGCAAGAGTACGATCCTCAAGCTCATCCTGCGCCTGCTCGTGCCGGAGAAGGGCGGCGTGTGCATCGGCGGCAAGGACATCACGAGCCTCACCTTCGCGGAAGCGCTCGAGGTGCGGCAAACGATGGGCATGGTGTTCCAGGGGGCCGCGCTGTTCGACTCGATGTCCGTGTTCGAGAACATCGCGTACCCGCTGCGTGAGCACACAGAGCTCGACGACGACGAGATCGAGCAGCGCGTGCGCGAGAAGCTCCAGTTCGTCGACCTCGATCCCGACCGCGTGATGGAACAGCTGCCATCGGAACTCTCGGGCGGCATGCGCAAGCGCGTCGGCGTCGCGCGCGGCATGGCCGATAACCCGCAGATCATGCTGTACGACGAGCCGACGTCGGGGCTCGATCCGCTGACGACCGGCACGATCACGCGCCTCATCATGAAACTGCAGCGCGAACTCAACGTCACGAGCGTGGTCGTCTCCCACGACATCCGCTCGGTCTTCCGCATGGCGACGAAGGTCGCCGTGCTCAACGAGCGCCGCATCGCCTTCTTCGGCACGCCGGAAGAGATGGCCGCCTCCGACGACAAATACCTCCGCGACTTCCTGGGCGGCTACTGACATGAAACGATCTGCCACGCTCACGTGGGACCAGCTGCGCGTCGGTCTCGTCATTCTCCTCGCCGTCGGCGTCATCGGCGTCGCGATCTACAAGCTCGGTGAAGCGGCGAACCTCTTCGCCAAGCGCTACGAGCTCATCGCCTACCTGCCCGACGCCAATGGGCTCAAGACCGGCGGCTCAGTCATGCTCGCGGGCCAGCTCGCCGGCACGGTGTCGAAGATCGAGTTCCTCCCCGTGGACAACGACACCACGCGGAACCTGAAGCTCACCCTCGCCATCGACGAGAACGTGCGCGAGCAGATCCGCCAGGACTCAAAGGGCAAGCTCAAGACCCTCGGCCTGCTCGGCGACAAGGTCTTCGACATCACGCCGGGTACGCCGAAGGCGCCAGTCCTCGCGCCGGGTGACACCGTCCGCATCGCCCAGTCGCTCGACTATGAAGCAGTCATCGCGCAGGCGAGTGCCGCCGTCGCCGACATGGTCGCGCTGACGAAGGATCTGCACGTCATCACGAGCGGAATCGTGAAGGGGCAGGGTACCCTCGGGCAACTCGTGACGAACCGCATCCTCTACGACCAGCTCAATACGACGCTGGGCCGCGCCAACACCATGCTGGCCTCGTTCCAGAATCCCAACGGCACCATTGGGCACATGCTGAACGATCCGACGCTCTACAACCGCCTCATCGGCGTGATCGGGTCCACCGATTCGCTCGTGGTGTCGCTGAACTCCACGAAGGGCACGGCCGGCCTGCTGCTGCGCGACACGACGCTGTACCGCAACCTCGTCGGCATCACGCGCGGTGCCGATTCGCTCATGAAGTCGCTGTCGAGTGGGAAGGGAACCGCTGGCAAGTTCATCACGGACCAGACGCTCTATGATCAGCTGAACAAGCTCGTAAGCGACCTCAGCGCTATCCTGGCGGATATCCGGAAGGATCCGAGTAAATACATGAAGGGCGTCGTCAAGGTATTTTAGTAGTGACGGTGACCGCGCACGGTGCGCGGCGGGTTCGGTCTGCTGAATCGCGTGTGGACCAACCTTTGCGACGAATGGTCGCCATTGTCGGGCGAATCGTTGTCGTGATTGAAACTGGAGCGTTATGTTCGAGCTGGCCGAAGTTGTGGGAATCGAAGAGCACCTGACCGTACCGTCGCGGAATCACTCGAAGCTGCACGATCTGTGGATTGCCGTGTCGTGGGAGTCGGGATGGACCGAGTGGGCTGCGGAGTTCGCGGACGTCGCGACGCGCCACAACAACCTGCGCTCGTCCACGGGAATGCTGCAGCTCTTCCCGACGAGCGAACGAAATGGCTGGATCGTGGCCCGCGGAGTGAACCTGCGCGCCGTTGCGCGAGTGGATGTCGAGGCGCTGGTGCGTGGCGTGGTGGCACAGGTGAATGCCAGGATGTCCGCCATGCCGCACACGTCATCGCGCGACACAGCTGAACGGTCGGCCTGGACGGTGCGCGTTCGCGATGCGGTGTTGTTCGGCGGGTCGGCGCTGCTCGGATTCGCCCGTGAGTCGACTCGCCCAACGGAGCGGGACGCCGCCTCCAGCCGCTGAATGCCGGGCGGGCGAACACTTGCCCTCCCGGTTTGCACCAACTACAATCCAGCGTTCGTGTGTCGAGCTCGCCTTGGCGCATCCGGTCGCGTAGCTCAGCTGGTTAGAGCGCTGCTTTCACACAGCAGAGGTCCTGGGTTCGAGTCCCTGCGCGACCACTCGCTTCACCGCCATCCGGGCTCAATCATGTCGTTCACCCGCAGGCGAAATTGATCAGCCTTCGTCTCCTGCGGTCACCCCTGGTGGCCGCTTCTTTTTTTCTTGTCGCCCCTGTGGCGCGCCAGGCGCAGACCGTCAAGCCGACACCGGCGCAGGCTCAGGTACTCCTGCAAACGCGTCCCGACCTGGTGGAGCAGCTGCGCCAGCGCTTTGCCACGAGTGGCCTGACGAAGGACCAGGTCCACGCGCGCCTGCGCGCAGAGGGATATCCGGAAGACCTGCTCGACGGCTACCTGCCCGGCATGTCCGGCAGCGCGGCGGCGCCCGGAGACTCGGTGTTTCGGGCCGTGCGCCTCCTTGGCATCGCCGACAGCGTGGACGTGGACGTGCTGCAGGGTGCCGGCAACGCGCAGGGCATCCGCAGCAGCAATCCCGCCACCGCGCTTCTCGGAGACACGCTGCGAGCCGCGAGGTCCCTGGGCGATTCCGCGCGCATCATCGCCGCCGCGAATGACAGCGGCTTCACGATCTTCGGCCTCGACATCTTCCGCAGCGCCACGTCCCAGTTCGAGGCCAACGTCGCGGGACCCGTGGACGCCAACTACCGGCTCGGTCCGGGCGACCGGCTCGTGCTCATCCTCACGGGCGACGTGGAGTCGAGCGCCCAGCTCGACGTGACGCGCGAGGGATTCATCGTGGTACCGCAGGTGGGCCAGGTGTACGTGGCCAACCTCACGCTGGGCGACCTCCAGAGCCTCATGCGCGCACGCCTGTCGCGCCTGTACTCCGGCATCGGCGCCGGCACCACACGTTTCTCCCTCAGCGTCGCGAAGCTGCGGTCGAACCAGATCTACGTGGTTGGCGACGTGCAACGGCCGGGCAGTTATCTCGTCTCGAGTGCAGGAACTGCCCTCACGGCGCTTTACGCGGCCGGCGGCCCCACAATCAACGGGTCGCTGCGCCGAGTGGAAGTGCGTCGCGGCGGAATTGCCATCGATGCGCTGGACGTGTACGACTACCTCCTGCGCGGCGACGCCTCTCATGACGTTCGCCTCCAGACGGGTGACGTCCTGTTCATCCCGGTGCACGGAGCGCGCGTGCGCGTCGTCGGCGAGATCGCGCGACCGGCCACGTACGAAATGAAGGGCGGCGAGACGCTGGCCGACCTGGTGCGCAACGCGGGCGGCTTCCGCGCCACGGCGTCCAGGCAGCGCGTGCTCATCGACCGCATTGTTCCACCGGAGCAGCGCGTGGGTGTCGGCCGCGATCGCGTTACGATCGACGTCGGCTCGGACCTCGCATTGGCCTCCGCCGGCGCCGGTATCGCCCTCCACAACGGCGACGTCATCCACGTGTTCCCCATCGCCGAGCGCGTCCGGAATCGCGTGGTGGTGCAGGGCAACGTCTATCAGGCGGGCGCGCAGGGTTTCACTCCCGGCATGAAGCTGTCCGACGCATTGCATCGCGCCGGCCTCCAGCCTGACACGTACCTGGGCGAAGTGCTCGTCACGCGCTTGCGGAGTGACTCCACGCGCGAGGAGCTGCGCGCAACGCTGGCCGACACCACGGGCCGCGTGCTCAACGACTTCACGCTCCAGGAAGACGACGACATTCGCGTCTACTCGCTGACGACGTTCCGGCCAGATCGGTATGTCGCGATCGGTGGCGCCGTGAAGAGCGGTGGGCGCTTCCCCTATCATGCGGGCATGACGCTCCGCGACCTGGTGCTCCTCGCGAACGGCGTGCAGGAAAGCGCGTACCTCAAGGAAGCCGAGATCGCGCGGTTGCCGGAAACGCGGGCAGGCGGACGCACCGCCACGACCATCCGCGTGCCGCTCGACTCCACCTACCTCTTCGAGCGCGCGGCGGACGGGAGCTACATCGGACCGCCTGGCCTGCAGGTCGCTGCGGGCGGTGCGCCCGAGATCCCGCTCAAGCCCTACGACAACGTCCTCATCCTGCGCCAGCCGGATTGGGAGTTGCAGCGCACGGTCGTGCTCACAGGCGAGGTCAAATTTCCCGGCGCATACGCGCTGCGGAGCAAGTCCGAACGGCTGTCGGATCTCATCGCGCGTGCCGGTGGCCTCACGGACGAGGCATATCCCGACGGCCTCGTATTCATTCGCGGACAGGGCGGGGTCGGCCGCGTGGGCGTGGAACTGTCGTCCGCGTTGCGCCACTACG
>JBDTYL010000008.1:0-1939 GCA_040005695.1 bacterium
GCCGCGCATGTCGTCGCCGCTGGAGCGCACGAAGATGCTCGAGGCGTACCTGCGCAAACCGACGGACGTCGCCATGCACCGCGACATGCTGCGCGAGCGGTACGACACGCACTCGGACATCCCCTCGCTCGACCGCACGCTCGTCCCCGAGTATCCCGGGTGGACGCAGGAGGCGCCCGACGTCGTGAAGGCCAGCGACGTGCTCTCGCACCTCGGCGAGTGGGAGACAGCGCGCGAAATGCCGCAGCTCGTGATGATCATCCTTCCGAGCGATCATACCGAGGGCCTCACGCCCGACTGGTGCGCGCCACGCGCCTGCGTCGCCGACAACGACCTCGCCCTCGGCAGGATCGTCGAGGGGCTCTCGCACTCGCGCTTCTGGCCGCACATGGCCATCCTCGTCGTGGAGGACGACGCGCAGAATGGCGTGGACCACATCGACGGCCATCGCACCGTGGCGCTCGCGATTTCGCCATACGCGCGACGCGGCGTGGTGGACTCCACCTTCTACGCGCACCCCGGCATGGTGAAGACCATCGAGCTGATGCTCGGCCTGCCGGCGCTGTCGATCTTCGACCTCGTCGCCACGGACATGCGGGCGAGCTTCCTCGACGCCGGCACGCCGCCCGACCTCACGCCGTACACCGCGCTGGTGCCGAAGCAGTCGCTCACGGAGGTGAATCGCCGCGTGGGCGCCATCACGGGTCCGCACGCCGCGGAGCGACGACAGGCCGCGCTCGCGTCGACGCGCATGAACTTCCGCGAGCCGGATGCGGCGCCGAGCGAAGCGCTGAACCGGATGCTGTGGCGCGATGCGCGGGGCTGGCGGACCCCATACCCCGCGGTGCGCCACTCGCTGTTCTTCCCGATGTCCCTCGACCTCGCGGACGATGAGCGCGACGAGCGTCCGCGCTGACGTCCGGCCTCTCTAGCGCGGGAAGATCACCGGCAGCACGACGTCCGTGGTGAAGATGCAGCGGTCGTTGTGCCCGCACTCGGAGACGATGATCGCGTTGTGCTTCGCGCCGAGCGTGCCGGTGACGTACTTGAAGAACGCCTCGCCGCGCGCGCGTCGCGTGGGTCCCTGCGCCATCGCCGTCGGCGAGCCGTCGAAGCCGCCGAGTGGCAGCACGTCCACCTGGCCGAGCAGGTAGGTGGTGGGCCGCGCGACGAGTTGCGTGCGCATCTGCTGTGCGCTCATCCCCGCCGCGTAGCCGGCCGGATCCTCCAGGCCAGCGGGCCAGCGGTTGTAGGTCGGCAGCTTCGCGGCGTCGAACGGACCGTAGGTGTAGTTCGTGTGCAGCGTCTCGCCCTCCTTGCCAAGGGCCTCCTTGTCGGCGCCGACGGGGTCGGCGTCGCCCGTGGGGAGCGGGCGCACTGCGGCAGGCCACGCGTAGCTCGACGGGTTGGCGACGACGTAGCTGATGGACACGCCCGACGTGCCGTGGACGCGGTTGGTCATCTCGTACCGTGTCACCACCTGCCCGCCCGCGGAGTGTCCTGCGATCACGATCGTCGTGAGATTGGGGAAGACGCGCTTGTCGGCGAGGCGGTGCACCAGTGAGTCGAGGAAGCCGAACGAGGTGAGGCCCGGCGTGGATGGGCTCTCGCCGCCCGAGCGCCAGCTGTTGCTGCCGTTGGGCCACATGACCTCGTTCGCTTCCGGCTTGTCCGGCGCGGCGATGTAGCGTGGCGCGAGGATCATCGTGTTGTCGAGCGCGCCGGCGAGGAAGCCTGCGGCCGTTGCGGTGCCGAAGTAGTGGTCGGCGTTGCGGCCGGCGCCGTGCACCATGATCAGTGCGCGCGTGATGCCGGGGTTCGGCGCGTCGAGCGCGTACGTCGCGTACACGAGGGATCGCGCGGGTCCCGCGCCAAACGTGACCCAGCGCTCGCCAGGGAACGTACTCGAGCACGCCATCGACCTGGGTCACGGTGACGT
>JBDTYL010000009.1:0-4387 GCA_040005695.1 bacterium
CCGGAGCTCGCCGCCTCCGTGTCCGCCGACCGCTTCGCGCGCGAGATCCGCCTCGCCGCGCGGCTCCAGCAGGCCAACATCGTCACGCTCCTTTCGGCCGGTGAAACAGAGGCGGAAGCGGACGGTTCACGCGGCCTCCCCTTCTATACGATGCCGTTCGTGGAGGGCGAGTCGCTCCGCCATCTCCTCGGCCGCGGCGAGGCCATCCCCGAAAGCCAGGTGGTGCACGTGCTGCACGACATCGCGCGCGCGCTGGCCTACGCCCACGAGCACGGGGTCGTGCACCGCGACATCAAGCCGGAGAACATCCTCCTCTCCGGCGACACGGCTGTCGTGACGGACTTCGGCATCGCGAAGGCGCTCGCCGCCTCGCGCACGCAGTCCGACACCGTCACCCTCACCGGCGTGGGCGGGGTGGTGGGCACGCCGCAGTACATGGCCCCCGAGCAGCTCATGGGCGAGGAAGAGGCCGACCATCGCGTGGACCTGTACGCCTTCGGCTGCCTGGGCTACGAACTGCTCACGGGGAAGTCGCCGTTTCATGGCCGTACCGCGAGCCGCCTGGTGGCCGCGCACCTCAACGAGGTGCCGCCGCCACTGCACTCCCTCCGCGCCGACGTGTCTCCTGCCCTCGCCTCGCTCATCATGCGATGCCTCGCCAAGAACGCGGATGAGCGACCGCACGATGCGCGCGAGGTCCTCCTCGCGCTCGACCAGGTGGTGACGCCGCACACCAGCGACAGCCTGCCCACGCCTGGTGCGCCACGCACCTCGTCGCCGAGCGCGACGTCACGTACGCGCTGGTGGGTGGGCAGCGTGGCGGCTGCGGCGCTCCTCGTCGTTGCGGGATGGCGGCTCATGGCCAGCCGACGCGCTGACGACGCAACCGGCCCCGTGCAGATGGCCGTGCTGCCGTTCATCAACGTGGGCGGCGACTCCGCGCAGGAATACTTCGCTGATGGAATGTCCGTCGCGCTGACCACGGCGTTGAGCAAGGTGCCGGGCCTGCAGCTCACCGCGCGCAGCCTCGCGTTCACCTACAAGGGCAAGCCGGTGGACGTCCGCAAGGTGGGTGCGGAGCTCGGCGTCAGCTCGGTGCTCGAGGGCACGGTGCAACGCGCGGGGAACCGGCTCCGCGTCACCGGCCAGCTCACGAGCGTGACGGACGGCAAGCTCCGGTGGACAGGCACGTACGATCGCGCCGTGGACGACCTCTTCACCGTGCAGGACAACATCACTGACGCGATCGTCGGCGAACTGCGCGGGCGGCTCACCGGCACCACGCGTGGTGGGGGCAGGCGCGGCGGTGCCGCCGGCACCACGAACCTCGACGCCTACGACCGCTTCATGCGCGGTGTGTACCTGCTCGACCGGCGCGGCACCGGCGTGGCGCAGGCGGTAGGACTGTTCAACGAGGCCATCGCGCTCGACACGGCATTCGCACCGGCATACGCGAAACTCAGCGAGGCGCTGGAACTGCTGCCGTATTTCGCGGCGACGCCGGCCGCTTCCGTGGAGCAGCGTGCGATGGCCGCCGCGCAGCACGCGCTGGCGCTCGATTCCACGATGCCCGAGGCCCACATAGGGCTCGCACTCCTGTACGGCCATGCGTACCGATGGAAGGAGGCTGACGAGCAGTACCGCCTCGCCATGACCGACGACTCCTCGTCCGCGGTAGTGCGCATGCAGTACGGACGCAATCTCATGCACGTGGGTCGCTTCGATGACGCAATTACCCAGCTTCGTGTCGCCACGCGCCTCGACCCGCTCTCGGCCACCGCCTTCGTGTGGCTCGCGCACGTGTACGCAATCCTCGGTCATACCGACTCCTCGACCGCCATCCTCCATCACGGGCACGAGGTGGACCCGGAGCTGCTGCTGGGCCGCAGCATCGGCGCACTCGACCTCGCGTGGGCAGGACGCGCCGCCGAATCGCGCGCGCTGCTCGCCGGCTTCCAAGGCACCGCGCCATGGATGGGACAGATCACGCTCGGCCTGGCGGCCGCTGGCGATACCGCTGGCGCCCTGCGCGTGAAACGGGATCTCGACCGGCTGCCGCGCACCACTTATCTGATCCACTCCGCGCTCGCCTACGCCAACCTCGCGGTCGGCGACACGGCGCGTGCGCTCACCGAGATGGAAGCAGCGCGCGCGGCGCGTGAGATCTTTCCGAAGTGGCTGAGTCTCTACGACCGCATCTTCGACCCCGTGCGGAAGAGCGCGCGCTTCGCCGCGATCGCGCGGTCGTTCGGCCTTCCCGACGCGGCACGATAGCTTGTGGTAGCGAGGGATTTTTCGTCCGGGCATATTCCGCGGAGAGACTCGCGTCCTGCCTGGAAACGCCGGAAGCCTCAGGAGATGCACATGGTTCGGAGCGGCCGGCGAGGATCTCTCGCGCTGCTGGTGATCGCACTCGCCGTGGCAGGTGCGTGCAAGTCGAAGCCCGCCGCCTCGATCGACGAGATGTTCACGGCGCGCACGCAGGGACAGCTCTTCCTGCAACGTGGGCAGTTGCCCGAGGCGGAAGCGCAGTTCTTGAAGCTGGTGGAATGGGCGCCGAAGGAAGCGCTCGGCTTCACGAACCTCGGGCTCGTGTACCTCCAGGAAGGTCGGTACAAGGAGGCAGAGAAACAGCTCGAGCGCGCGCACGAGCTGGATGCGGGCAACAGTGACGTGGACCTCATGCTCGCGAAGCTCTACTCACTCACGGGCCGAGTGGGCGAGGCGGTGAAGACGCTGGAGGCGATGAAGCCGAACGGGCCCAACGAAACACGACGGCTGCATGCGCTGGCCGACCTCGCGGGGCAGTCGCACACGCGGGCGGACAGCCTCCGGCGCGAGGCGCTGCTCACACAGATCGTGGCGCTCAAGCCGGCAAACATCGTGGTGCGGCTCGAGCTGGCGGCGGTGGCTGTCCGTCGTGGCGTAGTGGACAGCACGCTGCGCCAGCTCGAGGACATCCGGCGCATTCCGCCTGGCCCGCCGAAAGACGTCGTTCCGCTGCTGGAGGCGACCATCCAGCAACTGCGCACGGGCACGCCAGCGGCGGCGCAGTCGGCGTTCGACCGGTTTCGTGAAGCCATGGAAGTCACCGCGCAGTACCAGGTGGCGCTCCAGGAGGTGACGTGGATCGAGGCGCCGCTGGCCGGACGCGCCGCGCTCGCGTTTGAGCCACAATCGCTCATCACGTTCCTCGGCTCCGGCTTCAACAAGGAACGCACCACACTCGTGAAGTTCGTGGACTTCACCAGTGACGCCGGCTTGCCCGAGCCGCGCGCGGCCGCCGCGGGCACGCTTGCATCACCGACGTCGCTCGCACTCGGCGACATCAATGGCGACGGCTACGACGAAGTGCTCGCCGGTTCGCGCCTGTTCCACCTCCAGCGCGGCTATGCCTCCGACATGACCGCGCACGACAGCCTCGGCACCTTCGCCAACGTCGCCGTTGCCGCGTTCGGTGACTTCGACAACGACGGCTGGACCGACCTGTTCCTCATTGCAGACGGCAAGGGCCGCCTGCTGCGCAACTCGGGCGCGGGCACGTTCGTGGACGCCACGCCGAAGGCGGGCTTCGACGTGCAGGGCGCGACGAAGGCGGTGTGGGTGGACCTCGACCACGACGGCGACCTCGATCTCGTGCTCGTGGGCAATGGCCGCCGCCTCGTGTATCGCAACAACATGGACGGCACCTTCACCGAGTCCGCCGCGGCCATGGGCATCACCGGCACCGGCGACGCGCGGTCGCTCGTGTTCGGCGACTTCGACGGCGACGGCCGCATCGACCTGTTCCTCACGAATGCCACCGGCAGCGACGTGCTTTATCGCAATGCCGGTGGCCGCACGATGACGGACGCCACGGCGGCGAGCGGCCTCACCACCACCGGCGGTTCCGGCGCCGCGGCCGTTGGCGACTACGACAACGACGGCCTGCTCGACCTGTTCGTCTCGCGCGTGGACGGAGGCGAGCCCACGCTCTGGCACAACAAGGGCGACGGCACCTTCACGCGCGACGTCCGCTCCACGAACGCATTGCGGAAACTCCGCGGCGTGGTGGGACGCGGCGCCGAGTTCGTGGATATCGACAACGATGGCTGGCTGGACCTCGTCGTTGCCGGCACGCCGACCAAGGCGGGAGAGCGCGGCGTCTTCCTCTTCCATAACGACGGCACGGGAACGTTCACGGACCAGAGTGCGCTGCTGCCGGCGTCGCTCATGTCCGCCACGTCCGTGGCCACGAGCGACGTGGACGGCGACGGCGACGAGGATCTCCTCTTCGGCGTGGACGGCGGTGTGCGGCTGCTCAGGAACGAGGGCGGCAACGGACGCATGTCGACGCGCATCCAGCTGTTCGCGCTCAAGTCCGGCAGCGGGAAGAACAACAGCTTCG
>JBDTYL010000010.1:0-24558 GCA_040005695.1 bacterium
CATTCCGGCCCCGTCACGCAGATGCGGCGCACAGCCACGTCAGGCCGCCGCGGGCACGACGGCTGCCGGCTGCCCCATCGAGCGCCGCCAGTCGATGAAGCCGCGCACCGCAAGGACGAGGAATACGACATACAGCACGGCCGTGACGTAGAGATGCTTGAACACGAACATCCCCACGTACAGCACGTCCACCGCGATCCACACGAGCCAGTTCTCGAGCTTCTTCTTCGTCATCATCCACTGCGCCACGAGGCTCGTGCTCGAGAGGAACGAGTCCATGAACGGCAGCGCCGCATCCGTGGCGCCACGGAGGAGCACGCCGAGTGCCCCGGCGCCGGCGAGGGCGATGACGGTGAGGATGGTGCCGAGCCGCGGGCCGGTGCGCGTGACGTGCAGCGTGGTGTGGCCCGCGCCGCCATACAGCCATTCATACCAGCCGTAGATCGAGAGGCCGGCGTAGATCACCTGGAGTCCCATGTCGGCATAGAGCTTCGCCTGGTAGAACACCACCGCATACACGACCACGTTGACGATCGCCGTGGGCCAGCTCCAGATATTCTGCCGCACGCTCAGGTACACGCTCACGGCGCCCAGCACCGCCGCGAACAGCTCCAGCGAACTCACGGCCGCGCGGCCCAGCTCTCGGCGAGGGCCTTCTCCTTCGACAGCGTGACCACGGTGCCGTTCACGATGATGCGCAGGAACGGGCTGTAGTGGTAGCCGCCGACGAGCACCGCGCGCGTCTGCAGCGAGAAGACGCGTCCCGAGCGGGAGATCTCATACAGCGTCTCGTAGCCGGCGAGGGGCACGCGCTCCTCGAGCTCGGCATTCTTCTGCGCGCGGCTCGCATTATCCTTCTCGAGCTTGCGGCGGCGGTTGGCGTGGTGATTCCTGCTGTCGCGCTGGGCCATGCGGAAAGCTAGCCTGCCGCGACCGGACTCGCGCCGTCGTGTTGTGCCCCGCGTCACTGTGCGCTTGTTCCGTCCTCCCTACCGTCTGTACATGAACGCCCTGATCCCCTCCCATTCCGTGCGCACGTTTCTCCTCCGTGCGCTCGGCCTTGCATGCGCCTGCGTCGCGATCGCCGCTTCGATTGCCGGCGCGCAGAAGCCCGTTGGCGCGACATCGCCGGCGTCTGCAGCGAAGGTGCAGCAGTCCTCGTCCGACGACGACGACGCAGATGGCGGCAGCCTGTTTCAGTCCGGGCTCGCCGGCGGCGCACTGAACTACGACGGCGGCCGCTCCGAGCAGGCGCTCGGTGCCGTCTTCCGCTGGGTGCCCGTGCGGTGGTTCTCCCTTTCCACTACCCCTACCTCGGTGCGCGTACATCAGGTGGCCTCCTCCACGCTGACCGCCGCGTCGCGGAGCGGACTCACGGACGTTCCAGTGGAAGCGACGGTTTCCCGCGGCTTTGCGGCGGTGCCCTGGTCGCCGAGCGTGGCAGGATCCTTCGGGGTCACACTGCCGGTGGGGGACACCGCGAGTGGCCTCGGTGCCGGCGAGGTCGGCTCCGCCGTTAGCGGCAGTCTTGGCTTCTCTCCCGCGGAGGCGGTGTGGGTACATCTCGGCGCGGGGCGATCCCTCACGCGGTTTTCGGTGCAGTCCGCGTTCAGCAGCGGCACCGGCTGGGGTGACGCGAGCGCCGGCGTTTCGCTATCCGAGCGCGTGGGCGTGAGCGCGGGCCTCAGCACGGACCTCGGCGCCGTGGATTCCACGCTCGGTCGCTCGCGCTCGCTCGAGGGTGGCATTTCGGCGGGCATCGGCCGCGCTGGCACGCTCAACGTGAGCGGCAGCCACGGCATGGCCGGCGCCGCGCCGCACTGGAGCATCGCGATCGGCATCGGTACGGCGTTTCCGTACTTGAACCGCCCGGGCGGCAGTTCGCCGAACAACACCCTCCAGAACAGCTTTGGCGGCGGCACCCACGGCTTGTCGAATGGGCACGGCTACGGGGGCTCGTCCACGACCGGAGCGACCAACCCGGGGCGTGGCAGGAAGCCCTGAGTTCTTCGTGCGATTGCTCGCGACATTCTAACCGGGCCCCGCGCGACCCTCGCGCCCCCGTGCTGTGGCCTGCGTCACTGTGTGGCCCTTCCGCCCACTCTACCGTTCGTCTGTCGATGATCCAGCCGAGCCATTCGTGGCGCACGCCGATTGTCCACGTGCTCGACCCTGCCTGCTCCTTCGTGGCGGTGGCCGGTTCTGTCGCCGGGGCGACGCAGCCCGTAAGCGCGGCATCACCGGGCACCGTCACGAAGGGGCAGCTTTCGTCATGAGCCTGCTGCTCTTTGCCGCGCTCGTGGCCGTCGGGTCGTTCGGTGCCGGGCTCCTGGGCTCCCTCACGGGGCTCGGCGGCGGCATCGTGGTGGTCCCCATGCTGACCATCCTCTTTCATGTGGACCTGAAGTACGCCATCGGCGCGTCGCTGGTGTCCGTCATCGCCACGTCGTCCGGCGCCGCGGCGGCGTATGTGCGCGAGGGCTACACAAACGTGCGCATCGGCATCTTCCTCGAGGTGGCCACCACGGTGGGCGCGTTCACCGGCGCGGTGCTTGCCGGGTTCGTGCCCACGAGTGCGCTCGCCGTGCTGTTCGGCGTGGTGCTGCTGTTCTCCGCGTACCGCTCCTCGCGGCCGCGCGAGGAGCACGTCACGGCGCAGCCCCCGCATCCATGGGCCGTGCGACTTCGGCTCAACGGCAGCTATCCCACGACGGACGGAATGCAGCCATACAACGTGCAGGGCGTGCCGGCAGGCTTCGTGATGATGTTCGCGGCAGGGATTCTCTCCGCCCTGCTCGGTATCGGGTCCGGCGTGGTGAAGGTGCTGGCGATGGACGGCCGCATGCAGCTGCCATTCAAGGTGTCCACCACCACGAGCAACTTCATGATCGGCGTCACCGCGGCCGCCAGTGCCGGCGTCTACCTGCACCGCGGCTACATCGAGCCGGAGATCGCCGTGCCGGTGATGCTCGGCGTGCTCGGCGGCGCACTTCTCGGCGCCAAAGTGCTCGCGAGGGCGCGCACGGATGTACTGCGGAAGGTGTTCACCGTGGTTGTCGTGGTGCTCGCGGTGGAGATGCTGTACAAGGGCGTCACGGGGGGGCTGTGAGCATTTCGGAAAAGACGCCTGCGCAGCAGGAGCACGAGATGGAGCAGCTCATCGGCCGCCTGCTCCAGGTGGGCGTGCTTCTGGCGGCAGTGGTGGTGACGGCGGGCGGCATCGCCCTGTTCGCGCATTACGGCTCGCAGCCCGCCGACTTCCGCGTGTTCGTGCCGCGCGTCGCCGCACTGCGGAGTGTGGGCGGTATCCTGGCCGGTGCCCGCGCGCTCGACAGCCGATCCGTGGCGCAGCTCGGCCTCGTGCTGCTCATCGCCACGCCGGTGGCGCGAGTCGCGCTCACGCTGGTGGCGTTCATCTACCAGCGCGACCGGCTCTACGTCGCCATCACCACGCTCGTGCTGGCGCTGCTGGTGTACGGCCTGGTGTGGGGGCGCGCGTAGGCGAGCCTAGTTGGCATTGGAGCACGATGCCAGCCCGAACCCCGAGATCGACCGGGCGGGCTCCCATCCGCTGGTGTAGATGAACAGCCGCGACGTGGGCTCGACGCCGTCCGGGCGCCGCTCGGGGATCGTCAGCAGCGCCCCGCCGCGGTTGCCCACCTCCCAGACGTCCACGAGGTCGGTCTGCTCGAGCGTGGGACCGGCGCATGTGGACTGCACCGGCGCGCCGAACAGCTTCGTGATGTGCTGCCGAATCCGCGCGGCCACGTCGGGACGCATCACGAGCTCCACGCCCTCCACCACGGCATCGGCGGAGGCGTGCTCTCCCGCGGCGGGCGGCGGCCACACCACGACGGCCACGACGCGCGGCTGCTCCGAGTCGTCCGCGGAATAGAGGTTGGGCGAATCGCCGGGGTGCCGCACGGCGAGCGACGGCATGGCGGCGCGCGCGACGGAGAGCGGCTGGCCCAGGCGCAGCTGCGGTGCCAGCTCCGCCAGGAGTGTCTCGACCCGGCGGCCGTGTCCTTCCATGTGGCATGCGCCGAGCGACGCGATCACCAGGAGCGCGGCAACGGATCCCCGCGCGGCGCCGCACGCCCTGCCCGGGCGCGCGGCCTGGCGCTTGACCCGGACGACTGCCCTGCCGATCCGCATGTGTTGGCCTCCCGGGACGGGCGTCTCCGCGTTGAATTGGCGGTGAGTGCCACGTACCAAGAGGCATTCCGTTGCGCGCGAGGGCAATAGGACGCTCGTGCTCACCGCGCGTGACGGGCCGACGAAGGGTTGTCGATGGCGGCCGCCCCGGACGGGCGGTAAATTTGGTGCGTGCTCCCTCGCCGGCTTTCTGCCGCACGTCGGGCGGATCGGCATCATGAACAGGAATGGAGTCATGGGTTCCGCAGGCGCAGTGCACGCGATCGACGCCATGGACGTCGCCCGACGATTCGGAAGCACGTGGGTGCTGCGCGGCGTCAGTCTTCGCGTCGAGCCGGGGGAAGTCGTGGGCCTGCTCGGCGCCAACGGCAGCGGCAAGAGCACCCTGCTCCGCATCTTCTCCACGCTCCTTCGCCCGCACGCGGGGACGGTGCGCGTCTTCGGGCGCGACGTGGCGGAGGCACCGCAGGACGTGCGCGCGCTCGTGGGCTTCCTCGCACACTCGCCAGGGCTCTACGACGACCTCACGGCGCGCGAGAACCTGCTGTTCGCAGCCGCAATGCTCGATCGCGATGCGTCGGAAGTGGATGCGGCGCTCGAGCGCGTCGGCCTGCTTGCCGCATCGGCGCGCCAGGTGCGCGGGCTGTCGGCGGGCATGCAGCGCCGCCTCGCCCTCGCGCGCATGATCCTCGTCCGTCCGCGCCTGCTCCTCCTCGACGAGCCGTTCAGCAACCTGGACACGGACGGCATCGCGCTGATGAACGCGCTGATCACCGAGTGGACGACCGCCGGCGCGGCGGCCGTGGTGGTGCTGCACGAGCTCGCGCCGGCAGCGGACGTCCTCGACCGCACCACGACCATCGTGGACGGCCGCATCGCCGACCCGACGCATGCGGACGTCGCCGCGCTCTCGCTCGTGGCGGGCGGGCGATGACCGTCCGTCGCGAATGGCGGCGCGCGCGCGCGATCGCCTGGAAGGACCTCACCGCCGAGCGGCGCTCGAAGGCGGGGTTCAATGGCGTGGTCACGCTGGCCGTCACGATCCTCGTCATGTTCGGCTTCGCCCTTGGCCCCGATGCGCAGGCGCTGCGCGAGGCCGCCGCGGGCGCGGTGTGGCTCGCCGCGCTCTTCGCCGGCGTGCTCGCGTTCAACCGCTCCTACCAGATCGAGCTCGACGGCGGCGCACTAGAGCAACTCGTGCTGTACCCGGGCTCGCGGCGCACGATCTTCGCCGGCAAGCTCCTGGCGAACTTCGCGTTCGTGGGCCTCGTGCTCGCGATCGTGGTGCTGGTGGGCATCGTCCTGTTCCAGGTGCAGGTGCCCGCCCAGTGGCCCGCGCTCGTGGCCACTCTCTTCCTCGGCATGGTGGGCCTCGTCACGCTCGGCACGTTCTACGCGGCCATCGCGAGTCGCAGTCGCGCGCGCGAGGTGTTGCTCCCCCTGCTGCTCTTTCCCATGTTGGTGCCCGTGCTGCTCGCCGCGATGGAGGCCACCAAGGCGCTCCTCGGTGGTAACGTCATGGGCGACGCGGGCGCATGGACGCGCCTGCTCATCGTGTTCGACGTGATCTTCCTGGTCGCGACATTCCTGGCCTTCGAATCCGTCATCGAGGTATGACGTCATGTCCAATGCAGCCATAGCGCCCGCCATTGCGGTGCCGCGCACCGGGGGCTGGCAGAAGTTCGGCTGGTTCGCGTTCGCGTTCCTCATCGCCTCGCAGGCGCTTGCGATCGCCATCTCGCCGCCGGACCGCGACATGGGCGACCTCCAGAAGATCATGTACGTTCACGTGCCCTCGGCGTGGATGACCATGCTGGCACCGCTCGCCCTGCTCTTCTTCTCGCTGCGCTACCTGTGGCGCAAGCGCGAGGAAGACGACCTGCTCGCCGCGGCATCGGGCGAGGTGGCGGTGGCGTTCGCGGGCCTCACGCTGGTGCTCGGCATGCTGTGGGCGCGGCCGACGTGGGGCGTGTGGTGGACGTGGGACGCGCGCCTGACGTCCACGCTGGTGCTGTTCCTGATCCTCGCCGGCTTCCTCTCCGTGCGCGCGCTCATCGACGACCGGGAGCAACGCGCCCAGTGGAGTGCCGCGGTGGGCATCCTCGGCGCCATCAACGTGCCCATCGTGTACATGTCCGTCCGCTGGTGGCGCACCATCCACCAGATCCAGTCGAGCCCGGCCACCGTGGACCCCGCGTACGTGATCGGGCTGCGGCTGAACGCGTTCGCCTTTCTTTTCGTGATGATCTACTTCATTCGTCGGCGCTACGAGGCCGCGCTCCTCGAGCGAGCGGCCGAACACGTGGCCGAGCGTGCGGCCCTGGGAGGTACGACGTGAGTGGCAACTGGGTGTTCGTCGGCGCGGCATTCGCCGTGACGTGGGCGGTGATCCTCGGCTATCTGGTGCACCTGCATCGCACGCTGGCGCGCGCACAGGCGCAGCTGGACAGCGCAGTCGCGGGCCGGCGATGAAGGCGCCCAAGCGTGGCATCATCGTGGGGCTCGTCGTCATCGTCGCGGCGTTCGCGTACCTGATCTACGGTGGGCTCGACAAGAACGTCGTGTACTTCCTCACGCCGAAGGAGCTGCTCGCGAAGGGCACCGATGGCGTGGACGTGCCGGTGCGGCTGGGCGGCCAGGTGAAGCCGGGCTCGGTGAAGTGGAACGACGCGTCGCTCGACCTCAACTTCGTGGTGACGGATGGGAAGGGCGAGATTCCCGTGCATTCGCGCGGCGCGCCGCCGCAGATGTTCCGCGACGGCATGGGGGTCGTGGTAGAGGGGCGCTATCACGGTGACGGCGTCTTCAGCTCGACGAACCTCATTGTGAAGCACTCCAACGAATACCGGCCGCCGAAGCCCGGCGAGACGCCGCAGGCGATGTACAAGACGCTCATGATGAAGGGGACGGGGACGTGAACGGTCTCGTCGGCCACGCCGCGCTGCTCGTGTCGCTCCCGTTTCTCGCGCTGGGCATTCTCCTGATGCCCGTCGCGGTGCGCCGTGGACAGCAGGACTGGGTGGCGGTGGCCTATGGGTCGGTCTACGCCAACTTCCTGCTCGTATCCGCCGCCGTCGCCGCGATGATCATCGCCCTCGTGACGCACGACTTCTCCGTGTCGTACGTCGCGCAGGTGGGCAGCCGCGCCACGCCGCTGTTCTACACGATCATCTCGCTCTGGGGCGCGCTCGAGGGTTCCATCCTCTTCTGGGCGTGGGTGCTCGCGCTCTACTCCATCCTCGTCGTGTCCACCAACCGCAACCGGCCCGGCAGCCTCGTGCCCTATGCGGCCATGGTGCTGCTCGCGGTGTCGCTCTTCTTCGCGATCCTTCTCGTGGGGCCGGCGAATCCGTTCCATGTCGTGTTCCCGGTGCCGAGTGACGGGCCGGGTCCCAACCCGCTGCTGCAGAACCACATCCTGATGGGCGTGCATCCGCCGCTGCTCTACCTGGGCTACGTGGGGATGTCGGTGCCGTTCGCGTTCGCCGTGGGCGCACTGCTCTCGGGCGAGGCGGAGTCGAACGACTGGATCCGGCTCACGCGCAACTGGACGGTGCTCACGTGGGGCCTGCTGTCCGCCGCGATCATCGCCGGCATGTGGTGGTCGTACGAGGTGCTGGGCTGGGGCGGCTACTGGGCGTGGGATCCCGTCGAGAACGCGTCGTTCCTGCCCTGGCTCACGGCGACGGCATTCCTCCATTCGGCCATGGTGCAGGAGCGGCGCAGCATGCTGCGCCTGTGGAACATCAACCTGGTCGTCGGCACGTTCGTGCTCACGATCCTGGGCACCTTCCTCACGCGGTCGGGGATCATCTCGTCGGTGCACGCCTTCACCACGGGCACCATCGGGTACTACTTCCTCGCGTTCATCGCGCTGGTGCTCGTGTCCACGCTGGTCCTCGTGGCGGGGACGTCGGACAAGCTGCGCACGACGGGACACCTCGACTCCGCCGCGTCACGCGAGACGGTGTTCCTGCTCAACAACCTGTTCCTCACCGGCTTCATGCTCACCGTGCTGGTGGGCACCCTCTTCCCGCTCGTCGCGGAAGCCGTGCGCGGCGTGAAGGTGAGCGTCGGCACTCCGTTCTTCGATCGCATGACGCTGCCGATGATCGTGGCGCTGCTGTTCCTCATGGGCGTGGGACCGGCGCTACCGTGGAAGAGCGCATCGCGCGCCGAATTGCGTGCGCGGCTCCTGCCACCCATCTGGGGCGCCGTCGTGCTCCTCACCGTGGCGCTCGTGATCGGCGTGCACAATTTCTACGGCGTGCTGGCCTTCACCTTCGTGGGCTACTCGGCCACGGCCAACGTGCGCGAGTTCTGGATGGGCACGCGCGCGCGACGCCTGGCGCACGGCGAAGCGTGGCCCACGGCGTTCGTGCGCCTGGTGCTGGGCAACCGACGGCGCCACGGCGGCTACATCGCGCACCTGGGCATCTTCCTCGTCGCCCTCGGCATCACGGCTTCGTCGTCGCTGCGCACGGAGAGCGAGGCCACGCTCGTGCCCGGGCAGACCATCGCGGTGTCGGGGCACACGCTGCGGCTCAAGGAGGTGTGGGCCCGCGAGGAGAAGCAGCGCTCCGTGGTGGGCGCCACGATGGAGACGCTCGACCGGAACGGTCGCGTGACCGGGACGATGGAGCCGCACATGAACTTCTATCCGCTCTCGCAACAGCCTGTGCCCACCCCGGACGTGCACAGCGGCCCGCTGGGCGACCTGTACCTCAACCTGATGGCCGTGAAGCCCGACGGGAGCAATGCCACCATCAAGGCGATCTACGAGCCGCTGGTGCCGTGGATCTGGTTCGGCGGCGGCGTGATCGTGCTTGGTGCGGTGATTGGCGCGTGGCCGGGACGGCGTCGCTCCGTCGCCGTCGCGCGAGCTCCGCTCGTCGCGAGGCCCGCGAAGGACAACGCCGCATGAACTGGCGACGCAGTGCCATTGCCGCCGCGTTCGCGGTGCCGATCGTCGGGCTGTTCGTGTTCGGGCTGCGGCACGACCCGAAGGACATCCCGTCGCCGCTGCCGGGCACGGTGGCGCCGCCGTTCGCGCTGGCGGTGTTCGCGCCCGGACAGCCACCGCTCGGCCGGCCGGTGGGCGACACCATTCGCCTCGCGGACCTGAAGGGACAGGTGGTGGTCCTGAACTTCTGGGCCTCGTGGTGCCTCTCGTGCCGCGACGAGCACGCGACCCTCTCGGCCATCGCGCGCACGTACGTTGGCAAGCCGGTGCACTTCGTTGGCTCGCTGTACCAGGACCGCACCGATGCCGGCACGGAGTGGATCGCGCAGATGGGCGGCCAGAGTTATCCGTCGGTGCAGGATCCGAAGACGCGCACCGCGATCGACTATGGCCTGTACGGTGTGCCGGAGACGTTCATCGTGAACCGTGACGGACGCATCGCGCGCAAGATCACCGGGCCCGTCGAGGCAAGCGTCGTCACGCACATCGTCGACTCGCTGCTGGCAGTGCCGGCGTCCACCGCCACGAGCGGCGTGAAGTGATGCCCGCGCTGCTCCGCACGGCCGCGCTCCTTCTTCTCGTGAGCGTCGGCGCGTACGGACAGGTCGCTGCGCCAGCGGAGGGCGCGGCGACGGTCACGAGTGTCGCTGCACCGCGCGACTCCGTGCTCGAGGCGCGCACCTCGGCGGTCGCGTCCCAGCTGCGCTGTCCCGTCTGTCAGGGTCTCTCGATCCAGGATTCTCCGTCGGATCTCGCGCAGTCCATGCGCGCTGTCGTACGCGATCAGCTCGCCTCGGGGAAATCGCCTGACGAGGTAAATGCCTACTTCGTGTCGAAGTACGGCGAGTGGATCCTGCTCGCGCCCCGGCCCCGCGGCTTCAACCTCATCGCGTATCTCCTGCCCGTGATCGTGGTGCTGTGCGGCGGCATCGGCATCTTCGTCGCGGTGCGCCGGTGGACGAGGGGAGCGCCGGAATAAGAGGAAGGACGACGGGCCGAACGCGGGAGAGGCCACAGTACTGCGCAGTCCTCTCGTCCTCTCGCCCTCTCGCCATGGGACACGTTCTTGCACCCGCGGTCCTCGACTCACTCCAAGGCGTCCGTGGAACCCACCAGCTCCTCCGCACGACACCGTACGTTGCTTCGCCTCGCCGACATCCGCGCCGAAAATCAGCGGCCGACTGTGGTCGGTCAATCGCGGAATGCGCAGTGACACGTACAACGCGCTCCTCGATGACATGGCCCTCCTGCAGCTCAACGGCGAGCAGCGTGTGGCGCGATTCCATGGCGAAATTGATTCACGTGTCTGCCTGCCCGATCCGGTGCGTCCGGGCAGCCCCTCGATCAACGCGAAGGACGCGATTCCCACTGGCCTCCGCGCGCCGCGCGGCAAGGTCGCCCTCGCCTGAGGGGCGCAGCGTCGGAGCGCGCCCCGACGCCCACATGCCTCGCGCCCGCACGGGTGCGCGGCATCGGATTCCGCCGGCTGCCGCGAGGCGATAGCTTTCGGGTACGATGACCGCCCCGGTACGGACTGGGGCGGCCTTCATCCGATCCCCCGCACCGTCAGTCGTATGGATCGCTCCGCACGCACAGCACGTGCAGTCGCACCGACACGTCCCGCCATCGTCGAGTCCATCGAGGCGATCCGTCGCATCATGCGCGGCCTGCGCGTCGCGGCACAGGAGACGCGGTCGGCCGTCGGTATCAGCGCGGCACAGCATTTCGTCCTCAGTGCCCTGCACGAGCACGACGACCAGGCGTCGGTGTCCGAGCTCGCGGAGCGGACGATGACCGACCGTTCCTCCGTGGCGGCGGTCGTGGACAGGTTGGTGGAGGATGGACTCGTCACGCGGGGAACGGCGAAGGACGATCGTCGGCGCGCTGCCATCGCGCTCACGGCTCGGGGGCGCGCCGTGCTGCGGCGATCGCCCGAGCCACCGACGGCGCGTCTGATCGCGGCGCTGGAGGCGCTGCCTCCCACGCGTCTCCGCGAGCTTTCAGGCGCGCTTACCGCCCTCGTCAGCGCGATGGGGCTGCATCACGCGCGCGCCGGACTGTTGTTCGAGGACACTCCCGTCAGGAAGCGCCCGCCGCGGGCACCCAAACGGACCTGACGGCCAGGGTCGTCCGGACCATCACTGGGCCATGTGGCGCAGCACGATGGTGAGCGCGTCGTCGTTGAACGCGTCGCGACAGGCCGCCGGCCGTGCGCTCCACAGGTCACCCGCGAGGGATGCCTGTGCATCCGCGCTGCCCACACCATCCTTCGGTGCGACGCGCGCCAGCGTCGCATGCGCCGAGTCGGACAGCGCGGACCGCCACGTGCCGGCGCACGCGTCCACGCGCCGCGACACGGCGTCGAGCAGCGCACGGCTGCGCGCGTCGCGCGCCACGGCGCCGATGCCGCGCACCGAGGGGCTGATCGCATACACCGTGTCGGCCAACGCCGCACGTGCCACGATGCGCGCGTTCCGCGGCAGCAGTCGCGCCGCCTCGGCATAGTCCGCCCGCGCCGCGCGGAAGTTGCCGAGGGCCAGTGCCGCCTCACCCAGGCCGGCGTAGGCGTCGGCATCGCGCGGATCGTCGCTCAGCAGTGCGCGGAAGATCTCGCTCGCCCGGTCTGGTGCGCCGGCCTCGATGAACAGGTGGGCCAGCCGCCGCCGCGGCGCGAGGCTGTCGTTCGGCATCGCCTCCAGCGGCAGGAGTTCCGCGAGGAGCTCGCTCTCGGAATGCCGGGTCGCGAGCAGGTCGATCAGCTCGAGGCGCGCCTCCACGCTGCGGCTCACGGAGTCCGCGCCCCACTTGCCATAGATCGCCCGGTGAAAGTACGACTTCGCGTCCGCCGGCCGGCGCTGGCGCACGAGGACGCGAGCCATCAGCAGGTTCGCGGCGCCGTCGGTTTCCGCGCGGTTGAGCACGTCCTGCAGCGTGCGGCCCGCTTCCTCCGCACGGCCGTCCTGGAGCTCGGCCTGCGCCAGCGCGCGCGCATACGACAGGTTGCCACGCTCCATGGACAGGGCCGTGGCGAAGCGGTCACCGGCCTCGGACGCCTTGCCCAGCACCAGCAGGACCCGTCCCTGGTCGTACAGCGCCGCAGCCGCGACGCGTGACTCGCGCACGTCCATGCGCGCGAGTGCAAGGTCGGCCGCAAGGAATGCCGCCATCACGACCGCGGCGACGAGCAGCGTCGTGCCGAACCGCACATTGCTCGTGGTCGGGGGCACGGCCATTGGCGCCACGCGGGGCGCACCGTGGAAGTGCTCAGCCACTGGCCCGCTCCTCGTGCGGTATGTCGGCGGCACTCTGCACCCCATAAGCCGTGAGTACGTCGGGCAGCGTGACGAGTCCGAGCAGCAGCCGCACGTTGGCGCGAGACACCACCGGCAGCACCGTCTGGTGAGTCTCGCCCATGCGGGCGAGCGCCTGGCCAAGCGGCTGGTCGCCATGCACGTGCACGAAGTGCTCGCCGGTGATCGTGCCGCCCGTCGTCTCGAGCATGGCACGAAGCGTCCCGTCACCCTTGCCGCTGCGCGCCCACTCCGCGACCTCGCGCCGGCGCACCATGCCGAGGAATCCCTCGGCATCCTGCACGGGCCAGGCATCGAGGGCGCTGTCCGCGAGCAACGCCGCCGCGTCGCACACCGTCAGCCCCGCATCGAGTGGCTCCGGCGCCTCGCGGATCGCCGAGTTCACGTGCAGCCGACGTGCGTGGTCGCGAGACGCTCCCGTGGGCAGGTGCAGTCCGTCCTGGCGCGCCAGCGCCTCGTAGATGGGCTCGTGCTGGAGCCGCTGCGAGATGTAGAACGCGGTGAGGTTCGAGATCATGAGCGGCACGATGATCGTGTAGTCGCGCGTGACCTCGAAGATCATGATCACCGACGTGAGCGGCGTCCGGATGATGCCGGCGAACGCCGTGCCCATGCCGACGAGCGCGTACGCCCCCGCGTCGGCCGTGATGCCCGGCAGCGCGATGTGCGCCACGCGCCCCACCGCCGCGCCCATCATCGCCCCGATGAACATGCTCGGCCCGAAGATGCCGCCCGCGTTGCCCGAGGCGTAGCAGACGGCCGTGGCCACGATCTTGAGCGTCGCGAGGAGCACCACGAACCGCAGCACCACCTCGCCACCGAGCACGCGGTCCACCTGGTCGTAGCCGACGCCGAGCACCTGCGGCACCACGAAACCGATCAGGCCCACCGTGAGGCCGCCGACCACTGGCTGCACCCAGAGCGTGTTCTTCGGCAACTGGTAGAAGTGCTTGCGCAACCAGAGCAGCAGCTTCACGAACGCCACCGAACCGAGCCCGCCCACCACGCCCAGCACCACGTAGACGAGCAGCTCCCACGCGCTCACGAGGTGGTAGGCGGACACGTGGAACAGCGGCTCGTCACCCAGCAGCAGGTGCAGCACCATCCACGACGTGACGGAGCTGAGCACCACCGAGCCGAGAATCGGCGCGTGCAGGTCGCCCATGATCTCCTCGAGGGAGAACAGCACGGCGGCGATGGGCGTGTTGAAGGCGGCGGCCAGGGCCGCGGAGGCGCCAACCGGCACCAGCCAGCGGACCTGCTCCCGGCTGAGCCCCAACCGCCGCGACAGCACGGAGGCGATGCCGGCACCGATCTGGACCGACGGGCCCTCGCGCCCGAGGGCGATGCCGCTGCCGAGCGCGGTGGCGCAGCAGACGAACTTGCCGATGACGGTCTTGAGGGAAATGTGCCCGTCGTGGATGAAGATGGCGGCGCGCGTCTGGGGAATGCCGCTGCCCCGCGCGTCCGGGAAGAAGCGGACGAGCAGTACCCCGCTCACCAGCGCGCCCAGCGTGGGCACGAGGATGCGGCGCCAGCCGTCGCCGCCCGCGGGATACATGTGCGCCGACAGCCGGCCGGTGAGGAGCATGAAGGCCACGGTCACCAGTCCCACGAGGGCGCCGATGACGAGGCTGAGGAGGAGCGCGAGGCGGTCTTCCTGGCGACGGAGGTCCTCGACGAGCTCGCCGATGCGCAGCAGGAAAGGGCGGCGGGGTACGAGGGCCGTTGTCGGGGGAGGTACAGTCACGAACAGGCGTCGGTGAAAGGGCGGGCCGGGCGCGGCCCGGGGGGCCGACGCGCCGCGTCGCCGGCAGTCCGGCGCCCGCGGATGCGGGTGATCCCCCGCAATCTATTCATGGGCCAGGCGTGCCGAGCGCCGCATGACCACGTATCATGGGGCCGCCACGGGGTCGCAGCAACCCGCTTCCCCCTGCTGTCGGGGCGGACACGGCGACGAGCCGAACGAGCAGAAGACGCAGCAATCGCCGGCGCGAGGCCGGATCAGCGCTGCGCACGACACGCACTCATGGAAGAAGCGACACGCATCCACCGGCATGTCCAGCGTCTCGACGTGAGCGCAGAAGGGGCAGGTCAGCTCGGCGCGAAGGCTCGGGACGCTCGCGGCGTCGAGTGAGGGAGCCCCATGGTCACTGCGGGTATCCGTACCTGCTGGTGGATGGCGCTGCATGGAGGCTCCTCGCTGTCAGTACCCTGTACACGGGACTCGGGAGCGCGAGCGGTGGCGCAGCCCGTGTGTGACGCCGCTGCACATAATAGTATGTGCGGCTGGTATTCAAGCCATGACAATCCCGCATTGTGCAAGGAATCGTGCACTTTGCCCGGTTTCGGCGTGTTTCCCGGTCGGCCCTTCCGACCGATGGGCCCACCCAGAATGACCGGACATAAATGGAATTTTGGTTGGACGCGGACAGCTTGACGGATGTGTGTCGAGTTCGGGACCGCGGCTCGCGCATTGCCAAAGCACGTCGCCGAAGCACTCCCGCCGGAACCAGGAAAAGCGCATCACCGCGTCCCCTTCCCCTCACGGTTCCGACCAGCTCGCTCGCACTCGACCGAGGTCGAAGCATGCACAAGCCGACGACGGCATTTCGAACACTACTGACCATCGCTGCGGTGTGCGCCGCGATGGCGGTGTCCGCGTGTGGCAACGACGCCACGGCGCCGACATCGAGCCCGCTGGCTCCCGGCGGCGCGGATCGGGCACTCTCCGGTGCCAACGACCAGACCTATGCCTGGACGGTGGATCCGACGACCGACAGCCCGCGCCTGTATTTCGGCGACAGCTACATCGTCATTCCCGCCAACGCCATCTGTGACATCGCCGGCAGCTCGTACGGCGCGGGTCACTGGATGGAGTCGTGCAATCCGGAAACGAAGCCGGTGATCATCACGGCGACCGTGCACAACGCGAACACCGAACACCCGAGCATCGACTTCGCGCCGGCGATGCGCTTCAACCCGGCGGCGACCCTCCCCACCCTGCTGTTCTCGGTGACGGACAAGGCGACGCTCAGCAACATGTCGGTCGTCAAGTACTGCACCGTTGCACTCCTGTCCATGAGCTGCGTGGACGAATCGCTCGCAGACTCCGCATTGGCTACTTCCGTCGATAGCTGGAACAACATCGTCTGGCGTCGCATCCGGCACTTCAGCGGCTACACTGTCGCGGAATAAGCGCCGACTCTCTCGACTGGTTGTTGTTCCCCCTTCTTTCCTACGCTACCCGACGGTGGCGGGCGAATGCCTGCCGCTTCACTGGAGACACCCAATGCCGGAGCTTACGACCGTGACGACACAGACGATGCCGATCAGCGACGCTGGCTACATCATCGCCTCGAGCTGACGTTCATGCCCTGACCGCATCCGCGCATCGCGCGGATGCCGCACAGGACGAGTCATCCGACCCCGCACCGGCCCAGCCGGTGCGGGGTCGGCTCGTTTGCGAGGTATGACAGGAGAACCTTCCCTCCGCCGCTTTCGCTGCTCGAGGGCCAGGCGGCCACGCGCAGGATGGCAACAAGCTGTCGCCCACATGACAGAAATTCGCGCATGCTAATGGTTTCGTAACCTTCCGCGCCGCGACGTTTCACGCCGCGATGGGTACTGCATGGTGACAGCACCGCGCGGTAGCCGCCGGGACACGCATCCTCCCCGGCCGGCACGCGCAATACCCACCCGACGTTATTCTGGAGGCAGTATGCACATCAAGAGAATCCTTCCCGTCGCCGCCCTCGTCCTCACCGCCGCCGTGGCCGGCGCGCAGCAACCCGCCCACCACAAGAAGGTGGAGACACAAGCGGCACTGCAGAAGGAAGCGAAGATGACGATGGTCGACGCGCGCGCGATGGCCGTGGCCACGGTTCCCGGCGCCACGATCCAGACGGGCGAGATCGAGCGCGAAGGCGGAAAGCTCATCTACAGCTTCGACATGAAGGTCCCCGGCAAGTCCGGCATCGACGAAGTCAACATCGACGCGATGACGAGCAAGCTCGTGAGCCACCAGCACGAGACGCCGAAGGACGAGCGCAAGGAAGCGAAGGCCGACGCGAAGGCCGCAAGGGCGGCGAAGTCGGCGAAGGCGGCGAAGGCCAAGCCGTAACGCTGCACGCACGTCACATGAGCCACGGCGCACGCGCCGTGGCTCGTGTCGTTCAGGGGAGATGGACCGTCACACCGCGACGCGATTGCGCCCGCCTTCCTTCGCCCGGTAGAGCGCCTTGTCTGCCGCCTTCACGACGGCGTCCGGCCGCACGGCGCCGCGCGCCTCCGCCACGCCGATGCTCACCGTCACGGCGAGCGGCTTCGCCCCCGTGCCGCGCGCGGTGGGCACCGTCGGCTTCCGCCGCGGACGATCCTTGCCGCGCAGCGCGAAGGTCGCCGCCGCCACCGACGCGCGCAACGCTTCGAGATGCGGGGCGCTCTCCGCCGCGGACGTGCCCGGGAAGAGCACGGCGAATTCCTCACCGCCATAACGGAACGCGCGGCCGCCGCCCGCCACGCGGCCCAGCCGGCCCGCCACCATCCGCAGCACCTGGTCACCCACGTCGTGACCATGCGTGTCGTTGAACTTCTTGAAGTGATCGACGTCCACCATCGCCACCGTGTACGTGCCATTGACGCGCTGTAGTGCCTCGTTCAGGGCGCGGCGCGCCGGCAGCCCCGTGAGTTCGTCGTGGTAGGCCATCGCGTATGCGCTTTCGACCATCGCCACCACGAGCACGACGCCCGCGGCGGTCAGGTACAGCGTAGCGCGCCCACCCGCCGGTCCAGCGCTCGCGCCAACCACGCTCCCGATCGCCGCCCAGAGCAACCCTCGGCCCTCGGCGTCCGCTCGCCAGATCGTGCGCCCCACCAGCACACCGATGGCGCCGAGCGCAACGAACGTCGCGGGTTGGCCGAGCGGCAGTGCGCTGAGCGTTGCCACGGGGACCAGCGTGAGATCGAAGGCGTGCGCGATGCCCTCGGGATACGCGGCCGAGAGTATCCAGAGCGCGAGCACCGCGACGATCCCTGCGCCAAGCCCGGCGAGTCGCCGCAGGCCGGCCTCCGAGAGCAGGCCACGCTCGCCCAGGAAGGCAAGCGCCGCGAAGGAGAGCGGAAGGAGGATCGCCAGCGCGCGCACGATCACCGGCCCGGCATGCGGGCCGTCCGAGTCGAATGGTGCGAGCCAGCGCATGGCGCGGTCGGCGACCACGAGCCCGAGCATCGCGAGGAGCAGGCGGCCACGCTGGAATCGCCATCCGAGCAGGAGGCCAGCGCCGAGAACGAGGACGGGAGAGAGACGGACGACGGGTGCCAACGAGGGGGAGACGGTACCCCAGTGCACCAGCGCCACCATCACGAGGAGGAGGATTCCCTCCGGAAAGACGAGGGCGAGCAACTGTCTTGTCAGCATAGGCGCGTGCTTGACGAGCGAGCGTGGTCTCTGGTGACGCCGTGTCGTGCTGGCCGCAGCAGCCTGTCGTCCTGAGCGCACCGCCCTTTGTCGTCCTGAGCGCAGCACCCTTTGTCGTCCTGAGCGCAGCGAAGGACCTGCTTGTGCCGTTCAGGTGTCCCGCGGGCCACGGCACACGCCGTCGTGACTGCATGGAGCACGAGCAGCGGAATCAGCAGATACAGAGCACCGCCCGCGTGCCGATGCCTCGCGTATGTGGGCTGGCTCGCCCATCTTCCCTCTTGACCGCGGTTGCTGGCGAATGAAATAGTCTCGAATATGTAGCTGGCCGTTCCCACGCCCCTGCCACCCACGCACTCCGGACCGAGTTGCACCGGGTTTCCCTACGCATGAGTATCCCGCGTGCGCGCTGTGCGCGCCCGGGCTCACCGAGGAGGTCTCGATGCGGCATGACGTGATCACGCTCTCGCGCGAGTACGGCGCCGGGGCGAGCGAGCTGGCCGGCTTGCTGCGCCAGCAGCTCGGCTGGCCCATCCTCGATGAGGAAATCACGCAGATGGTGGCCGCGGAGCTCGGGCTCCCGCACGCCTTTCTCGAGGAGTGGGACGAGCACTCGCCCGGTTTCCTCGAGAGCTTCGGCAACGCATTGCGGCTCGGGAGTCCCGACATGCTGATGGACCCGTCGTATGTCGCGCGCCCGAGCGCGCCGGACATCGTGCGCGCGACGCGCGACGTGGTGCAGCGGGCAGCCGACGCCGCGCCCGTGATCCTCGTCGGCCACGGCGCGCAGGTAATCCTCCAGGATCGCCCGCGTACGTTGCACCTCCGGCTCGTCGCGCCACCGGCCGACCGCTGCCGCCGCGTGATGCAGCGCCGCGGCGGCACTGTGCAGCAGGCGATGTCCGTTTCCCAGCACGTGGACCGCGATCGCACACACTATGTGAAGGAGCTTTTCGGCCGAGACCTGCACGACCCGCTGCTCTACACGCTCCAGATCAACACCGGTGCCATGACGATGCGCGACGTCGTCGCGCTGGTAATGTGCCACCTCGACGGCACGGAGTCGTGACTTGCGAAGGGCATCGCGACACGGACATCGCGCCAACGTCGCCAACGGCTGGTACGTAACCTGACACTCCTGGGGAGCCCACCGTCTGGGGAAGCAGACCCTTCGGTGCGCTCAGCATGACAACGGGCGGAATACGCGCTTAACGTCCCAGTGCCGCGGTTCCTGTGCCTGGTGCATGCGCGTGTCGCCGTGGCCGCTGCGGGCGTAGAGACGTCCGACCACGCGAACCGGCGTCCCTCGTACTACTATACCGTAAGGGATGCGACCCGTCGTCGATCTTGCGCCAGCTCGCTTTGCACCGCCCCGGCGCCCCTCGACCTCGTACCTGACGTCGCGCATCGTTCCGTTTCGTGGAGACTGACATGGCCAGCATACTCGTCGTGGACGACCAGGCGCAGATGCTCGACGTCATCCGCCGCATGTTGTCGAAGGTAGGGCACGAGATCACCACGGCGTCCGACGGCGGCGAGGCGATCCGCCTGCTGACGGACGGTCCCCTGCCCGATCTCGTCATCACGGACCTCATCATGCCGGGCCAGGAAGGCATGGAAACGATCATGATCATCCGCGAGCGCTTCCCGGGGGTGAAGATCATTGCGATGTCGGGTGGTGGTCAAGTGAGTGGGCTCGAGTACCTGCCGAGCGCGAGCGCGATGGGCGCGCACCAGACCCTCGCCAAGCCGTTCTCGACGGAGGCGTTGCGGACGACCGTCAACGCCGCGCTGGCTGATACCTGAGATCTGCGCCAACGGTCGACGTGGACAACGTGCTCATCGCCGTGGGCCGGAGCTGGGATCGCTTCGCCAGCGAGAACGGCGTATCCGAACCGGCTGAACTCACGCTGCTCTGCCGCGCGAGCCGCCCGTTCCCTCACAATGTGTTCACGTCGCGGCGCACGGCGCGCTGGTGACGTCACGCACAGAAGCGTCGTCTGAAGAGGCGTACAATCGCACTGCCGCTCGACATGGGCATCCTACCGGTCGTTCAAGTTGCCTCGCATTGCGTATCGTCCGCGCGAAGTGACATCGCCCGCTCGCCAGCGCCTGCATGCTTCTCCTCCTCGCCACTGCCGTCGCCTTTCACTTCGCACCCCTTGGGGCCACGTCGCGTGCACGCGACACGGTTCCTTCGGCTGTGTCGCATATTGCGCTCGCCGATACGGTTGCGCGCATGACTGCACATAGCGACGACGGCATTCGCGACTCGCTGATACGAGCATCAGTGCACGACACGCGCTCCGATGTCGCGGCGAGCGCCGACACGGTTCCCGTGCGCAAGCGCCGCAGGGTCGTCGCGGTGGAGTACAGCGACTGGTACGGACGCCGGCTCACCGTTCACCGCTGGGCGAGCTACCTCACGCTGCCGCTGTTCGCCGGCAACTACGCCACAGGCCAGCAGCTGCTCGACAAGGGCAACCAGGCGCCGGAGTGGGCCATCCGCTCTCACGGTCCGCTCGCCACCAGCGTCGCCACGCTGTTCGGCGTGAACACGTTCACCGGCGTATGGAACCTCATCGACGGCCGCAACGATCCCAACGGCCGGAAGTGGCGCACCACGCACGCGGTGCTCATGCTCGTCGCCGATGCCGGCTTCACCACCGCCGGCATCCTGAGCAATGAGGCCGAGCGTTCTGATTCGCGGCGCCGGCTGCATCGAACGGTGGCGCTGTCCTCCATCGGCGTCTCGCTGGTGAGCTACGCCATGATGCTCAAGCCATTCCGGCACGACTGACCAACCATCGTTCTCCCACACGAACGACGAGCGACCATGACCGACATCACCGTCCCAAGCCCCCGCGCCTCGTCCCATGTGGAGTCCACTGCCTGCGATGGCTGCGCGCCCATGCGCGCGCGTCGCGACTTCCTTCGCACGCTCGCCAGCTCGGCTGCCGGTGCGCTGCTCACGCTCGGCGCCACACCCGCGATCGCGCGTGCGCTCGAGGTCCATTTCAACGGCGACGGCCTGCGCCGCGGCGAAGTCGTGAGCTATCCCGTGCCCACCGGCGACGGCGCCACGATCGATACCGCGAACGAGATCATCATGGTGCGCTGGGAGAATGTCGCGTATGCCTTCGCGCTCTCGTGCCCGCACCAGTCCACGGGTCTCAAGTGGAACGCTGACGATCATCGCTTCCAGTGCCCGAAGCACAAGTCGCTTTACCAGCCGGACGGCACGTTCATCGAGGGACGCGCGACGCGCGGCATGGACCGCTTTGCCATCCGTCGCGACGGCGACAAGATCGTCGTCGACGTGGACAAGGTCTTCGAGCAGGACAAGGACACGGCGGCCTGGACGGCCGCGCGCGTTGCGCTGTCCTGATCGCGCTTCCCCAACATCACGATGACACCTCCGATCACGAACGGCACCGTCGGCTGCGGCCCGGGCTGCGGCTGTGCCGCGGCGCTTCCCCGCCGAGCCTTCCTCCAGCGCGGTGCGCTCGGCGCAATCGGTGCGCTCGTTGCATCCGCATGCGGTGACGGCGTCATCGGCGGGACGTATCCCACCGATCCGTTTCCCACCACGCCACTCTCCATCACGCTCGCCGACTATCCGGCACTGGCGATCGTGGGTGGTGCGGCGCGCGTGGACGGCGGGACTGCGCAGCCAGTCGCCGTGATCCGCACCGGCGCGGCGTCGTTCGCGGCGATGTCGCTCGTGTGTCCGCACCAGGGGGCGACGGTGGATATCACGGACTCGGGCTTCCGGTGCCCGAGCCACCTCGCCGAGTTTGCGGTGGATGGCACGTGGAGTGGCGGCAAGCAGACCGGAGACCTCACGGCACTCGGCGTCACGTACGATGCGCACGCTGGCATCGTGACCATCGACGGTCCCGCCTCGGCCTTGCCACCCGCCCACCTGCTCCTGGCGCCCACGTCCGAAGTCTTCGGTGCCGTGCAGGGCCAGGCGAGTCCGGCCGCGCAGACAGTGAGCATTACCAACGCAGGCGGCGGTACCCTTTCCGGGCTCGGCACGCAGGTGGGTTACGGCACGGGACAGCGCACCGGATGGCTCGCGGCCACGCTCGACACCACCACCGCTCCGGCGACCATGACGCTCAAGCCGAGCACGTCGTCGTTGCCCGCGGGCGCGTACGCGGCAACCGTGCAGGTCACCACGGGCGGCGCGGCCAATGCGCCCCTTGCGGTCAGCGTGTCGCTGCTCGTGAGCGCGGCCGTTGCGCCCGTCATCACCCTTGGCGCCACGTCGCTCTCGTTTACCGGCGTGAAGGGAAGCGCCGATCCTGCTGGACAGACCGTCGCCATCACGAACGGCGCGAGTGGTACGCTCAGCGCGCTCACGATCGGCACCATCGCCTACGGCGCCGCGGGGTCGGGCTGGCTCGCGGCCACGCTCAGCACCACCACCGCTCCCGCCACGCTCACCGTGACATCTCGTCTCGGCACGCTCGCCGCGGGCACCTACACCGCGACGGTGCCCGTCACTGCGGCCGGCGCGAGCAACACGCCGCAGCAGGTCGCCATCACGCTCGTCGTCACGTCGCCCACGGGTGCGGCTACGCTCGCGCTGTCATCCGCCACCGCGGCATTCAGTGCCGCGCAGGGCGGTGGCACAACACCCGCGCAATCCATCTCCGTGCTCAACGCCGGCGGCGGCACGCTGCGCGCGCTCGCCCTCGGCGCCATTGCGTACGGCGCGGGAGGAACGGGCTGGCTCGCCGCGAGCCTCTCGGCGAGCGCGGTGCCTGCAACCATCACGCTCTCGGCGGCGCCGTCCACGCTTGCCCCAGGCACGTACACCGCGACGGTGCCCGTGACATCGGCCGGCATCGCGAACTCCCCGCAGAGCATCGCCGTCACGCTCACCGTGACGGGTGCCGCGTCGCTCGTGCTCTCCACTGCAAGCGCGACGTTCAGCGCCCCCGCGGGCGCGAATCCGGGTGGACAGATCGTGAACATCACCAGCGGCGGCGCAGCGCTGTCTGGCGTCGCACTCTCCGTGGCATATGGCGCAGGCGCAAGCGGGTGGCTCTCCACCTCCTCGCTCAGCGCGACGACCACGCCGAGCGCGCTCACGCTGCGCGTGGTGAGCTCGGCGCTGGCGACCGGCTCTTATACCGCCACCGTGACGATTGCGGCCACCGGGGCATCGTCGAAGTCCATCGCCGTCACGCTTACCGTGGCGCCGGCGGGTCTTGCGGTGGTGATCGCGAACTGGCCCGCACTGGCGAATGTCGGCGGCATCGCCGGCAGCGTGGGCACCGTCCAGGGAACGCCGACGGCCGTTGTTCGCACCGGCGCAAACAGCTTCGTTGCCCTGTCCATGCGCTGCACGCATCAGGGCACCACCATCCAGATCGCCAATTGGAAGAACACCGGTTCGGCATTCCACTGTCCCAACCACGACGCGCTGTTCGATGCGGCCGGCAAGGTGCTCGCGGTGTCGCCGCAGAAGACGACACCGCTCGTCGCGCGCACGGTGAATTATGTTCCGGGCGCGACCACGCTGTACGTGACCTGAGGGCGAGAGGGCGAGAGGAAGAGAGGACGAGAGGACGAGAGGACGAGAGGACGAGAGGGCGAGAGGACAACGCCACTGCTGTTGCATGTCCTCTCGCCCTCTCGCCCGCTCACCCTCTCATCCAGCAGTTGGTGCATACGTTCCCCGCGCCCCGCCCCGGCAGTATCTTCGCTCGACCACCAGTGGAGGTTGTACCGGGTTGTCGTCCACCATCGAGAGCCAGCTGCAGGCCGCCATCCGCGACCGCTACATGCTCGGCGCCGTCATCGGCGAGGGTGGCATGGCGACCGTATATGGCGCGGAGGACATCCGGCACCACCGGTCCGTCGCGCTCAAGGTCCTGAAACCCGAGCTCGGCGCCCTCCTCGGTGCTGAGCGGTTCCTCTCGGAAATCCGCGTCACCGCCAACCTCCAGCATCCGCACCTGCTGCCCCTCTTCGACTCGGGGGAGGCGGGCGGCCTGCTTTTCTACGTGATGCCGCTGGTGGAAGGCGAGTCGCTGCGCGCGCGGCTCGAGCGCGAGCGACAGCTTCCGGTGGGCGAGGCGGTCCGCATCGCGATCGCCGTGGCCGGCGCGCTGGATTACGCGCACCGGCACGGCGTGATTCATCGCGACCTCAAGCCCGAGAACATCCTGCTGCACGATGGCGAGCCGCTGGTGGCGGACTTCGGGATTGCGCTCGCGGTAAGTCGTGCCGGCGGCGAGCGCGTTACGCAGACCGGCATGTCGCTCGGCACGCCGCAGTACATGAGCCCCGAGCAGGCGTCGGCAGAGCGCACCATCGACGGCCGGTCGGACATCTATGCGCTCGGTGCGGTGCTGTACGAGATGCTCGTCGGTGAGCCGCCGCACACCGGCCACACGATGCAGGCGGTGATCGCCCGCGTAATGACGGAGACCCCGCGCGCGGTGCGCAGCACGCGGGCGAGCATTCCGGAGCACGTCGCCGTGGCGACGGAGCGTGCGCTCGCCAAGCTGCCCGCCGACCGGTTCGACACCGCGCAGCAGTTCGCGGTGGCGCTGGCGGCGGGGCCGATGGACGTCGTGTCCGGCGGATATGCACCGCCGCCCGCGCGCGCAGCGGTGCAGCGCCTCGCGGCGCCCGCCCTGCTCGCCCTCGCCGCGCTCGCCATCGCCGTCGCCTCGGCCGCGAGCGCGTGG
>JBDTYL010000011.1:0-8473 GCA_040005695.1 bacterium
CAACGCCGGATGTCTGCTCCAACGTGTCATCGGCGCTGCTCTCGCGACTCGTGCGCGCCAACGGCGTCGTGCGCATGGACAACCTCGCGCCCACCGCGGCGCGGCTCGCCGAGCGTACGACGACGGCGATGCTGGCGCCGCTGCGATTGCCCGACGGGGGGATCTATTCCTTCCCGTGGAAGACGAATCCGGAGATGCTGCTGTACAACGTGGACCTGCTCGCTGCCGCGGGTATCGCGCCGCCGCGCAACCACACGGAGCTGCTGAACGCCTTCCGCCGGCTGGCGAAGGACACCGACGGCGACGGCCGCCTCGACCGATGGGCCATGTGGGCACCGCTCAAGACCACCTGGTTCGAGCGGTTCTACGACTTCTATCCCCTGTACCTCGCCAGCTCCGGCGGCCGCACGCTCGTCAGCAACGGCAAGGTGGTGTTCGACAACGCGGCCGCGGTGTCTGCAATCGCGGTGCTGCGCGCCGGATTCGCGCAGGGACTCCTGCCCAAGGCGAACTTCGCACTGGGCCGCGATCCCTTCATGGACGGCACCGTTGCGATGAAGATCATCGGCCCGTGGTTCCTCAAGGAGTTGGATGCGGCGAAGCCCGCCGGGCTGCGCTACGCCGTCGCGCCGATTCCGCCGGCGGACGGCCTGTCGCCCGCCAATGCGTACGCGTTCGCGGACCTGCGCAGCATCGCCATCTTCTCCACCACTACGCACCCTGACGCCGCCGCGCGGTTCGTCGCGTACCTCACGTCACCGGAGGCCGACCGGCTGCTCATCGAGGAGGCGAGCCAGCTGCCATATCGCCGCGGACTCGCCGGCGACCCGCGCTTTGCGGCGCCCTTCGCGGCCAGCCCGGTGCTCGCGGGCTACGCGCGCATGGTGGAGCACACCCGCGACATCGACCTCGATCCCGACATCGTGGAAATCTTCGACCTGTTGTCCGAGGCGTATGAAGCTGCGGGCATCTACGGCGTAACGCCGGTGCGGACAGCGCTCGCGCGCGCCGCGGCGGAAGCGAGGAAGATCATCGATGCCCGCTGAACGCCGCGCCGGGTGGCTGATGTCAGCGCCGTACGCGGCGTTCCTGCTCGCGTTCGCCGCCTATCCCATCGTCTTCGCCCTGGCGCTGGTGATGATGCACTGGGACCTCGTGACGCCTCCGTCATTCGCCGGCGCTGACAACGTGCGCCTGCTCGCCGAGGACGCGCGGTTCTGGCAGGCCGTCGGCAACACGTTTGTCTTTCTCGCCATTCACCTGCCGCTGCAGATCATCGCCGCGCTGGGGCTGGCGCTGGCGCTCAACCGGCCCATGCGGTTGCGCGCCTTCTGGCGCGCCGCGTTCTTCCTGCCGGTCGTGATCTCCGGCGCGGTCGTCGCCATCCTCTGGAGCGCGCTCTACGCGACCGACGTGGGCCTCATCAATGCGGTGCTCGGGACAGTCGGCGTGGCGCCCGTGCCGTGGCTCACGAGTCCCGCACTGGCAATGCCGTCCATCGCCGTGATGGTCACCTGGAAGAACGTCGGCTTCTACGTCATCATCTACCTCGCCGGGCTGCAGTACATACCGCGCAGCTGCCAGGAGGCCATCGCGCTCGATGGCGCATCCAGCTGGCAGCGGTTCCGGCACCTCACGCTGCCGCTGCTCCTCCCGCAGACGATCCTCGTCGTCACGCTGTCCACGATCAACGGCTTCCAGCTGTTCATCGAGCCGTACGTCATGACCGGCGGCGGGCCGCTCCGCCGCACCTTCTCCATCGTGCTGTACATGTACACGAATGCCTTCTCGTACCAGAAGATGGGGTACGCCGCCACCGTCGGCGTCGCGCTCGCGTGCATCATCGGCGCGGTCGTGGCGGTGCAGCGCCGGCTGATCGGCAGTGGAGAGTCGCTGTGAGGCGGCTCGCGAAAGTCGGCCTCTACGTGCTGCTCGTCGGGGCGGCCGTGACGTTCATCTATCCTTTCCTGTGGATGGCGTCGAGCACGCTCAAGCCGCCCATGGAGGTGGGCTCGCTCGCGCTGTGGCCCGCCCACCCGACGCTCGAGAACTATCGCATCATGTGGGGCCGCGCGCCGTTCGGGCGCGCGCTGCTGAACAGCATGCTGGTGGCGGGCACGGTCACGGCGTCCGTCCTCGTGTTCGGGTCGGTCACGGCGTACGCCATGGCGCGGCTCACCTTTCCCGGGCGACGCATGCTCAACCTCGCCACGATGGCCGTGCTGCTGGTGCCAGGGCAGCTCACGCTCATCCCGCTGTACACGCTCGTGGTGCAGCTCGGATGGATCGACAGCTATGCCGCGCTCATCGTGCCTTACCTCTTCAACGCCACCGCGATCCTGATGCTGCGGCAGTTCTTCCTCCAGATCCCACAGTCGCTGGTCGACTCGGCGCGCATGGACGGCATGAGCGAGCTGCGCATCCTGTTCACGATCTTCTGGCCGCTCGCCAAGCCGGCGCTCGCCATCGTCGCGATCTTCACGTTCATGGGATCGTGGAACGAGGTGCTGTGGCCGCTGCTCGTCGTGCGCGACCAGCACCTGATGACCCTGCCGCAGCTGCTCACGGTGTTCTCGCTCGGCGGCGGGGCAGGGACCCTCGGCGTGTCGCTTGCCGCGGCCATGGTGCTGGTGGTACCCGTCGTCCTGGCGTACGCGTTCCTGCAGCGGTACTTCATCGAGAGCATGGCCGGCGCGGGAGTGAAGGGCTGATGCCGGGCGTCTCGTTCGAGCACGTGACCAAGCGGTTCGGCGACGTCACCATCGTCGAGGAGTTCGACCTCGAGGTGGCGGACGGCGAGTTGCTGGTGCTCGTCGGCGGCTCGGGGTCCGGCAAGTCCACGATCCTGCGCATGGTCGCGGGCCTCGAGTCGGTATCGTCCGGAATCATCCGCATCGGCGAACGCGACATCACGCCGCTCGCCCCACGTGACCGCGACGTGGCCATGGTGTTCCAGGACTACGCACTCTACCCGCACCTCACCGTGCGCGAGAACCTGTCGCTCGGTCTCAGGCTGCGGCGCGTGGCGAAGCCGGACGTCGCGCGGCGCGTGGCGTGGGCGTCGGAGATGCTGGGCATTGCCGCACTGCTCGAGCGCCGGCCGAAGGAGCTGTCGGGCGGCCAGCGGCAACGCGTGGCCATGGGTCGGGCAATGGTGCGGGAGCCACTTGCCTTCCTGTTCGACGAGCCGCTCTCGAACCTCGACGCCGGCCTGCGGGCGCAGATGCGCATCGAGATCGGCAGCCTCCAGCGCCGGCTGCGCACGACAACCATCTACGTCACGCACGATCAGGTGGAGGCCATGACCCTCGGCGACCGCATCGTGGTGCTGTCCGAGGGACGCATCCAGCAGGTGGGCGCCCCCATCGACCTGTATCGCGCGCCGGCCAACCGCTTCGTGGCCGGCTTCATCGGCTCGCCGCCCATGAACTTCATCGGCGGGCGCCTCGAGGGGGATGGCGACGGCGGCCGGTTCGTGGCCGACGGCGTGTCGCTCGGCCTGCCGCGTGCGCTCGCTGCGGCGACCCCCGCGACATCGCCCGTGGCGCTCGGCATCCGGCCGGAGGACCTGCGGCTCGAGGCGCCCACGGATGCGGGAGGCGATGCGGCCGGTGGCAGGCTCGCTGGACGAGTCGTGCTCGTGGAGCGGCTCGGCGGTTCGAGCCACGTCCACGTGGACGTGGGAACGCACCGCTTGCTCGTGGCGGTCACGGACGAGCGCGTCCCTTCGGTGGGGCAGACGGTGGACCTGATGGTGCCCGCGCCGAAGATCCATCTCTTCGCCGCGGATGGACGTGTCGTGAGCGCCGATTGATTCTGCCCGGCTTCGGTGATAGCCTAGTCCCGCTGCAGGCCCCTTCGCGCGCGTTGCTCCCACACTGGAGGCATGTGTAGATGGCGTCCGGCCTAACTCCCGTCGGTCTTCACTGGATCGACTATACGATCATCGCCGTCTATTTCGCCTTCGTCCTCGGCATCGGATGGCAGCTTCGTCGGGCGATGAAGACGAGTACGGACTTCTTCCTGTCCGGCCGCTCCCTCCCGGCGTGGATCACGGGCCTCGCGTTTCTCTCGGCAAACCTGGGCGCGCAGGAAGTCATCGGCATGGGCGCGTCGGGCGCCAAGTACGGCATCTCGACCAGCCACTTCTACTGGATTGGCGCTGTGCCCGCGATGCTGTTCGTCGGGCTGTTCATGATGCCGTTCTACTATGGCTCCCGCGCACGATCGGTCCCTGAGTACCTGCGCCTCCGCTTCGATGAGAAGACCCGCGCGTTCAACGCGGTGTCCTTCGCGATCATGACCGTGTTCTCGTCCGGCGTCTCGATGTATGCGATGGGCGCACTGATGCACCTGCTGCTCGGCTGGAGCTTCAACGCCAGCGTGCTCGTTTCCGCGATCATCGTGCTCACGTACATCCTGCTGGGCGGCCTCACGAGCGCGATCTACAACGAGGTGTTGCAGTTCTTCCTCATCGTCTTCGGCTTCGCCCCGCTGGTGATCGTGGGGCTCAATGAAGTCGGTGGCTGGGGCGGACTCACGGCGAAGCTGTCCGCCCTCGCCGTCGCACAGGGACACCCGGCGGGCGCCTACACACACGCATGGCAGGGGATGGACGCGCCGGCCAACAACCTCATCGGCGTCGAGTGGTTCGGGCTGGTGATGGGACTCGGCTTCGTGCTCTCCTTCGGGTACTGGTGCACGGACTTCCTCGTCGTGCAGCGCGCGATGGCGGCGGACTCCATGGACTCGGCGCGCCGCACGCCGCTCATCGCGGCGGTGCCGAAGATGGTGTTTCCGTTCCTGGTCATCCTGCCCGGCATGATCGCGCTGGTGATCGGGGGCAAGGGGATCATTCCCGCCAAGGTCGCAGCCGGGGGCGGACCGCTGCTCGACGCCGCGGGCAAGGTGGTGCTCGACTACGACCTCGCGACGCCGTCGATGCTCATGCACCTCTTCCCGAACGGGATGCTCGGCCTGGGCCTCGCCGCGCTGCTCGCGTCGTTCATGTCCGGCATGGCGGGCAACATCACGGCGTTCAATACCGTGTGGACGTATGACCTGTACCAGACCTACATCCGCAAGGATGCCGACGACCAGCACTATCTCTGGATCGGGCGCGTCGCGACGGTGGTGGGCATCGCGCTGGCCATCGCGGCGGCCTACGTCGCCGCGTCGTTCAACAACATCATGGAGCTGCTCCAGCTCGTGTTCGCCTTCGTGAACGCGCCGCTGTTCGCCACGTTCTTCCTCGGCATGTTCTGGCGTCGCACCACGGGACATGGCGCGTTCTGGGGACTGCTGTCCGGCACCGTGGCCGCCGGGGTGCACCATGGCCTCACGCTCCCCTACGGATCGGTCCCCGGCATCAAGGGTGGCTACTTCGGCGTGGTACAGGTCTTCCGCAGCGAACTGGGCCAGACCTTCTGGACGGCCATCTTCGCGTGGACCACGTGCTTCGTCGTCACCATCGTGGTGAGCCTGCTCACGCGCCCTCGTCCGGAGGGTGAGCTCGTGGGCCTCGTATACTCGCTCACCCCTCGCCCGGTGAGCCACGTCCGGGCGTTCTGGGAGAAGCCCGCGTTCCTGGGCGTCATCACGCTCGTGCTCCTGCTGATCCTCAACCTCCTCTTCAGGTAGACCGATGAGCGCTACCGGCGACCTCGACGTTCGCGTTCCCATCGGAGCACTGTTCACGCTCCTCGGCCTGCTGCTCACCGTGTACGGCTTCCTCGAGCCGGGCACCGTGGTCGCGGCGTTCCGGAAGGGCGGCCAGATCAACATGTGGTGGGGGGTGGTGATGCTGGTGTTCGGTATCTTCATGCTGCTGGTCAGTCGGCCGCAGAAGCCACGCTCGGCGCCCTGACGCACACCGGCCCGTCACGCATGTACCGACGACAGTTTCTCCAGGCCGCCGCCCTCGGCATCGGCGCTGGCCGGCTCGATGCCATGCTGCCGGACGCGCCAGGCAGTGCCGCCCTGGAGGACGCGGCGCGGCGGGCCGCGAAGCCCTTTCCCTCGAACTTCTGGTGGGGCGCCGCCACGGCGGCGTACCAGCTCGAGGGCGGCGCTCACGCCGACGGCCGCAAGCCCAGCATCTGGGACACCTTCAGCCACACCGCGGGCAAGGTGAAGGGAGGCGACACCGGGGACGTCGCGACCGATCACTACCACCGCTATCGCGACGACGTGAAACTCATGGCGGCGCTGGGGGTGAAGCACTACCGCTTCAGCATCTCGTGGCCCCGCGTCATTCCCGACGGCCGCGGCGCAGTGAATCCCAAGGGCCTCGACTTCTACAAGCGGCTGGTGGACGAACTCCTCACGCACGGCATCACACCGCACGCCACGCTTTATCACTGGGACCTGCCGCAGGCGCTCCAGGATCGCTACCGCGGCTGGGAGAGCCGCGAGATCGCCTACGACTTCGGGGTTTATGCCGGGGTCATGGCGAAGCATCTCGGCGATCGTGTCACGCACTGGATGACGCTGAACGAGATCAGTACGTTCGTGTTCGTCGGCTACGGCGTGGGACACGCCGCGCCGCACGCGCCGGGTCTCGCCGTGAAGCGGCCAAAGGACCGCTGGCAGATCGTCCACCACGCCCTGGTCGCGCACGGCACCGCATGTCAGGCGATCCGCGCGAACTCGCCGCGGCATTGCTCCGTGGGCATCGCGGAGAACATCAATCCGTTCGTCCCGGTGATCGAGACGCCGGAGCACATCGAGGCCACGCGGCTGGCGTTCACGCGCACGGATGCCAACGCATCGATCATCACGCCGCTGCTCACGGGTCGCTACGATCCCTGGTGGCTCGAGCAGCAGGGCATGCAGGCGCCGGAGATCCTGGACGGCGACATGGAGCTCATCCACCAGCCCATGGATGGGCTGGGCTTCAACTGCTACACCGGCTCCTACGTGCGCGCCGCCGGCACGCCGGCGGGCTTCGAGGTGCTCGACACCTTCCCGGGCTACCCGCGCATGGCGCTGCCGTGGCTCACGTTCGTGCCGGAGTCCATCTACTGGGGCATCCGCATGATCCGCGACGCACTCGGCCACGGGAAGCTCCCCATCTTCGTGAGCGAGAACGGCTGCGCCGACAGTGGTCCCATCAGCAACACGAAGCAGATGCAGGACATCGATCGCGTGATGTACCTGCGCTCGTACCTGGGACAGGTCAAGCGCGCGGTGGATGAGGGCTATCCCGTGATCGGCTACTTCCCCTGGAGCCTGATGGACAACTTCGAGTGGGCCGAGGGCTACTCGAAGCGATTCGGGCTGGTGTACGTGGATTACGCCACGCAGCGCCGCATCCCGAAGCTGAGCTACGACTGGTACCGCCAGGTCATCCGGCATGGCACGATCGTGTGAACCGGCGGGCGCGCGGAGACGGTACTGACCTCGGTTCAACCCCTCGCCGGGGATGGCTCCCCGGTACATATTCGGCGAGAACATCCGGTGGCGCGCGCTTCGCGGGCCGCAACGCACAGGAGGCGAATAGTGCAGTCTACGACGCAGAATCCGTCGCAGTCCTCGGAATACGACGCGATCGTGGTGGGCTCCGGCATCTCTGGCGGATGGGCCGCCAAGGAGCTCACGGAGAAAGGGCTGCGCGTCCTGCTGCTCGAGCGCGGTCGCAACGTGGAGCACATCAAGGACTACGTCAACGCGACGAAGGCGCCGTGGGAATACCTGCACCGTGGCGGGCGCACGAAGTCCATGGAGGAAGAGTATCCCGTCCTCAAGCGCGACTACCCGCTCAACGAGAAGAACCTCGCGTTCTGGGTGAGCGACAAGGAGTCTCCGTACACCGAGGTGAAACGCTTCGACTGGTTCCGCGGCTATCAGGTCGGTGGGCGCTCGCTGCTGTGGGGACGCCAGAGCTACCGGCACAGCGACTTCGACTTCGGCGCCAACGCGAAGGAGGGCATCGCCGTGGACTGGCCGATCCGCTATGCCGAGATCGCGCCGTGGTACGACCACGTGGAGAAGCACTCCGGTATCTCCGGCTCGCACGAAGGACTGCCACAGCTTCCCGACGGACAGTTCCAGCCGGCGATGCCGCTCAATTGCGGCGAGGAGCTGGTCGCCGGCCGACTCAAGAAGGCCTTCGGCGGCACGCGACACCTCATTCCGGGTCGCACCGCGAACGCGACGAAGCAGCTCGAGGGCCGCAGCGCCTGCCAGTATCGCAATGCGTGCTGGCTCGGTTGCCCGTACGGGGCGTACTTCAGCACGCAGTCGTCCACCCTCCCGGCGGCCGCCAAGACGGGCAAGCTCACGCTGAAGCCGTGGCAGATCGTCACGGAGGTGGTGTACGACAAGGACAAGAAGCGCGCGACCGGCGTGCGCGTGCTCGATGCGATCAGCGAACAGACCACCGACTACTCGGCCAAGGTCATCTTCCTCTGCGCGTCCACGATCAACTCCACGTGGCTGCTCCTGCGCTCCGCCACCGACGTGTGGCCCGGTG
>JBDTYL010000012.1:0-14382 GCA_040005695.1 bacterium
ACATTCCCTGGGTCGTCACCAACGACGTGCACTACGCCCGCGCGCGCGATCGCATGGTGCACGACGTCCTCTGCGCGCTGCGGCACCAGCGGCCGCTCGACCAGATGGGCACGCGCCTCCGTCCCAACGGCGAGTGGTACCTCAAGAGCGCCACACAACTCGCGCGGCGCTGGCGCCATGCACCCGAGGGCATCCGCGCCACGCTCGCCGTCGCCGAGCGATGCGCTTTCCGTCTCGCGCAGCTGGCGCCGACGCTGCCCGAGTTCGCGCTTCCGCCCGGTGTGAGCGCGGACGAGTACCTCGAGCGACTCGTCGAGCAGGGCGCCAGCGAACGGTGGGGTCCTCCGCACACGGCGCGGCGCACCGCGGCCCACGACCGCCAGCTCGCCCACGAACTCGCGCTCATCGGCCGACTCGGGCTCGCCGGCTACTTCCTCATCGTGTGGGACATCGTGCGCTTCGCGCGGCGCAGGGGCATCCTCTGCCAGGGCCGCGGCTCGGCGGCCAATTCCGCGGTGTGCTACTGCCTCGGCATCACTGCCGTGGATCCCATCAAGCTCGGGCTCCTCTTCGAGCGCTTCCTCAGCGAGGAGCGCACGGAAGCGCCCGACATCGACATCGACTTTGCCCACCGCGACCGCGAGGACGTGCTCCAGTACGTCTACGAGCGATATGGCCGCGACCACGCCGCGATGGTGTGCGAGCAGATCACCTACCGCGGACGCAGCGCCGTGCGTGATGCGGCACGCGTGCTCGGCTTCAGCATGGAGCAGTCCGACGCACTCGCCACGCTGAGCGACCGCTTCTCCGCGAAGGCGACCGCGGACGCCCTGCGCGCGACGCCCGCGGACGCGAGTGCGGGGGACGCCGTCATCGCGTCCGCGCTCGGCAGCACGATGGTGCCCGGCACCGAGGCGAACACGCGCGCGCGCGCCGAGAAGGAAAAGGCGAAGCAGGTGGCGCGGCCGATGACGGCGGCGGATCGCCCCACGCCCAGGGCCGCGTACGAACCGTACGGCAGCCCCAACGCACAGAAGGCCGGCACGAAGGACCTCGTGTCGATTCCCGACGTCCTGCATGCCGGCGCGTCGCGCGGCAACCGCTGGGAGGATCCGCACGCATCGGGCGACCACACCGAGCGCCGCAATCCCGTCACGGCCATGCGTCCCACCGAGGGCGCGAGCGTGGTCGAGCGCGCCGGCCTCGACCCCGACGACCGCCGCGTGCGCGCCCTCGCCGAGATCGTGGAGGGGCTGCACCAGATCCCCCGGCACCGCTCCATTCACGTCGGCGGCTTCGTGCTCACCGCCGAGCCGCTGCACACCATCGTACCCATCGAGCCGGCGAGCATGCCGGGCCGCACGGTGATCCAGTGGGAGAAGGACGACCTCGACCCCGTCGGCCTCGTGAAAATCGACCTGCTCGGCCTCGGCATCCTCACGCTCATGCAGGACTGCCTGCTCTACATCCGGCGCACGCGCGGCATCACGGTCGATCTCGCGAACCTCGACATGACCGACCAGAACGTCTTCGACGACCTCTGCGCGGCCGACACCATCGGCGTCTTCCAGGTGGAGAGCCGCGCGCAGATGAACACGCTGCCGCGCTTGAAGCCGCGCTGCTTCTACGACCTCGTCGTCGAGGTCGCGCTCATCCGGCCGGGCCCCATCCAGGGCGGGATGGTCCATCCCTACCTCCGCCGCAAGAACGGCGAGGAGGAAGTGACATACCTCCATCCCTCCCTCGAGCCCATCCTCGCGCGCACGCTCGGCGTCCCCCTCTTCCAGGAGCAGGGCATGCAGGTGGCGATCGCCGCGGCCGGCTTCACGCCCGGCGAGGCGGACGTGCTGCGCAAGGCGATGGGCCACAAGCGCAGCCGCGAGCGCATGGCGGCCATCTGCCAGAAGATGCTCGACGGCATGGCGGCCAACGGCATCGCCGTCGCCGATGCGCAGCGAATCTTCAACCAGATCAACGGCTTCGCCGACTATGGCTTCCCCGAGAGCCACGCGGCGAGCTTCGCGTTGCTCGTCTATGCCTCGGCGTACCTGAAGCACTATTACGCGCCCGAGTTCACCGCGGCGATCCTCAATGCGCAGCCGATGGGCTTTTACGCACCCGGCACGCTCGTGGAAGATGCGCGGCGACATGGCGTGGAAGTGCACCCGGTGGACCTCACGCGCTCGGCATGGGATGCAACCTTGGAAGCAGGACGAGAGGACGAGAGGGCGAGAGGACGAGAGGAACCGCGTCATCCTCCCGCCCTTTCCTCTCGTCCTCTCGTCCCCTCGCCCTCTCGTCCTCTCGTCTCGTCCTCTCGTCCTCTCGTCCCCTCGCCCTCTCGTCCTCTCGTCTCGTCCTCTCGTCCAGCAGTTCGTCTGGGCCTGCGCAGCGTGCGCGGCCTGGGCGCCACGGCGCGCGACCGCCTCGAGGCCGCGCTGCGCGATGGGCCGTTCACGTCGGTGGACGACGTCGTGCAGCGCGCTGGTCTCGATCGCCGTGCACTGCGGCATCTCGCGGAAGCCGGGGCATTCGATGCGATGCTGGCACATGAGCCCGACCTGCGGAAGCGCCGCGCCGCGTTGTGGGCCGTGCTCGAGGCCGCGCGTGGCGATGCCGGTCCGCTCGCGCCGCGCCGGCGCATCGCGGTGGAGGTAGCCCCCGTCCCTGCCATGTCCCCGGTGGAGCTCACCGAGGCAGACTATCGCATGACGGGCATCTCGCTCGCCGGCCATCCGATGTCCCACGTGCGCAGCGTGCTCGCGCCCAACGGCGTCCGCTCCGCACACGACCTCCTGGGCAACGGACGCGACGGCGAGACAGTGGCCACGGCCGGCCTGGTGATCTGCCGCCAGCGGCCCGGCACGGCGAAGGGCTTCGTGTTCCTCACGCTCGAGGACGAGACGGGCCTCATCAACATCGTCGTCACGCCGCAGCGATTCGAGCGGCAGGCGCTGCTCATCTCCCGCACGCCCTTGCTCCTCGTGCGCGGCGTGCTGCAGGTGGAGCAGCGCGTGGTGAACGTGCGCGCGAAGCAGTTCCGCGCGCTCGAGGCGGCCGTCGGCGCGGAGTTCGCACGACGCCACGACTTCCACTGACGCCGGCAGGCGACAGCGGCGGGCCTTCCTGCGTGATCGTCATCCTGAGCGTCGCGAGGGATCCGCTTTTCATGCTGCGCGACCAGCCTTCAGCTGCCCGTGTCCCAGAACGCCGCGTCGCTGATGAGCGCTTCCATCTCGAGGATGCCCTTCTCCTCGAGGTAGTCGGAGATGTGGATCGCCGAGGTGGCCACGAGGTCGCCGTTCGCATCCACGAGCGACAGCCCCAGGCGATCGCGCGCCGCGTGGTAGCGCTCCAGCTTCTCCTGGTCGCGCGGCTCGCCGCCCGGCATCGGCACCGCCTCGCTGAACAGCCGGAACACGGGCTGCACCAGCTCGTAGCCGAATCCGGGCCGGAAGGGACCCCAGGCGCGCCCCACCGACTCGTCGCGCTCCTGCAGCTCCGAGTGTCCGACGATCACGCCGTGCAGCTTCACCGTGTAGCGCACTCCTGGCCCTCCCCGCCGACGCGACGCGCCATCACGCGGTCCGCCTGCCTGTCGTCACCGAGCACGAAAGTCGTTACGCCGACGTCGGCGAAACCCCACCGCTGGTAGAACGCGATCGCTCGCGCGTTGCGTTCCCACACGCACAGCCACACCACGCGCCGGCCACGCGACTGCGCCTCGTCGAGGCAGCGGCGCATGAGCGCCGCGCCCACGCCCGACCCGATACGTGTGGTCACCGCGTACAGCCGTGCGATCTCGATGGCTCCCTCCGCAGGCACGCCGGCCGACGCGGTTCCTTCACGGAGCGTCGCGTAGCCCACCACCTCGCCCGCGTGCTCGGCGAAGAACGTGGTGACGCGCGCGTCCAGCAACTCGCGACGCTGGATCTCGTCGCCGAATGACGCCGCGAGGTAGGCCGCCATGTCCTGCGGTGTGTTGTCGCCCCCGAAGGTGTCGCGGAACGTCGCGGCGGCCAGCGTTGCCAGCAACGGTGCCTCGTCGGGAAGCGCCCGGCGTGTCGTCACCGGGAGCGTGGCGGCCGGAGTCATGCGGCGAATGTATCCCTGTCGTCAGCGGCGCGCGAGCGTCCGAAGGCCGAGGGCGCCATTGATCCACCGCACGAGCGGTACGAGCCGGGCGAAGTCGCGCGCGAGGACCCGCGGCAGCGATGCACCGAGCACTTCCTTCGTCGTGAGCTCGCGTCCGAGGGTGAACGACTGGTGACGCAGGAGGGTCGCGGCCGGATGGGTGTCCGCGACTCCACGCGGCATGCGGGTGAGCATGTGCTCCTCGGCCAACCCGCCGAAGCGCCGTCGCGTGGCGGCATCGGCCAGCAGCTTCACCAGTGGGCGCGCATCCTCGTCGATGGCATCGCGCAGCCGCTGGAGCGTGGGCCGCGGCGGCATCCAGATCCCGCCGCCGACGGACGCGCGGTCGGCTTCCATGTGGAAGTAGAATCCTGCGCCGCCGTGCGGCGTCTGCGTCCCCACCCCGCGCCCCGCGTCGACGTGGTGAAACCAGCACGCCACGTGTGTCTTGTACGGCGACTTGTCGGCCGAGAAGCGGACGTCGCGGTGGATGCGAAAGAGCGACCGCTTCGGGTCGCCCACGATCTCCGGCGCAATCGCCGCGAGCTCGACGTCCATCTCCTCCACGAGCGCCGCCAGCGGTGTCCGCAATTCGGCCTCGTACGTCGCACGGTGCCGCTCGAACCACTCACGCTCGTTGTGTCGCGCAAGCGAGCGGAGAAAGGCCGGTGCCGCGGGGCGAAAACCGGTGAATTCCGGCGACGTCACGGAGTGGGTTTGGTCCGCGTGTGCTCGGCGAGAGCGGCTATCCGGAACTCGAAGTTCTGCTCGACCGCTTGCCGCACATGTCGCCCCGCGACGGAAGCGGGAGAAAACATCATGAGCGGAATCGCCTGGCGAACCGACCGCGTGAACGCGGGATCGGTGGAGCGGAGCACCTCGATCGAGTTCGAGTCCGCGCGCCCCGAGGAGTCCACCACGAAGCGGATGGACACGCTGCCTTCCTTGCCGTTCTTCATCAGGTCGGACGGGTAGATGGGTGCGGCGCTGCCCGCCGTGCGGGCCGCCATCTCCTCCACCTCGAGCATGGAGTAGACGGAGTCCTGCGATTCCTCCGGCGCGGACGGGGCCTGCGTCTTCGTCTCGTTGCCGAGGTCGGGGCCCGCGGCCCTCGCCTTCACGGTGCCGGCGGGGAGCGTGATGCGGCCGTCCGGGTGCTCCACGATGCTGGGTCCGAGCGATCCGATGTCCACGTACTGCAGGTGCTCGACGCGCGCCTCGGACGACGGATGACGGTCCGGGGGCGGCAGGTAGCGCAGGATGGCGCTTCGCTCTGCGATGGCCTGCTCGAGCGCGCGCGCCCGGACGCCGGTGCCGTACACCGCCGCGCTCACGAGCACGACATGCGCCGCGAGACTGATCGCGGTGCTGCTGCCGACGGAAGACGCCTTGGCCGACGTGTGAAGCCAGATGCGCATGACAATGCGAAGGGGGGCTGCAGCCCTGATCATACGTAGACCTTCCGAACCTGCGCAGCGGTCACTTGGGCCCGCCACACCTGCAAACCACTACGACCGCGTCTCCGCCAGGATTCGCAGGGAATCGCCCGTGAGTCGGTAGGTGGTCCATTCCCCCATCGCGCGAGCGCCAAGCGACTCGTAGAACCGGATCGCGCCCGCATTCCAGTCCAGCACGGCCCATTCCAGCCGGCCGTAACCGCGCTCGATCACGGTCCTGGCAAGCGACCCGAGCAGCCGCTTGCCCAGTCCGCGTCCCCGGAACTCGGGGAAGACGAACAGGTCCTCGAGATAGATGCCGGGACGCGCAAGGAACGTCGAGTAGCTCCTGAACCAGAGCGCGAAGCCCGCGGGTACGTCGCCGGCTAACGCGAGAACGACTTCCGCCGCCGGCGACTCGCCGAACAGCGTCTGCCGCAATTGCTCCTCCGTGGCCTCGCATTCCCCAGCAAGCCGCTCGTAGTCGGCAAGCCCCTGAATGCATCGCAGGATGGCCGGAACGTCCGCCGCCGTGGCGGGCCGGAGCGTAAAGTCTGATGAGGGTGGGAGCACGGGGTTTCGACGTGGCGGGAAGGGCGGATGGTCGTCCTCCTAACATAGTGCCGGCCTATGGCTCTGCCGACCGCCACGCAGTAGGTTAGCCCTCCCCGCTGAAGGCCGGACCGCCGTGCTCGACATCTCTCCACTTCTCCATGAAACGCTTGCGGGACGTTACGTCCTGAAGCGTGAGGTCGGCCGTGGTGGAGCGGCGACGGTCTACCTCGCGCACGACGTGCGGCACGAGCGCCTCGTGGCCATCAAGGTGCTGCATTCCGAGCTGTCCCATGCGCTCGGCGCCCAGCGCTTCCTGCGCGAGATCAAGCTCACCGCCAGCCTGCAGCACCCGCACATCCTTCCCATCCACGATTCGGGGGAGGCACACGAGCAGCTCTTCTACGTGATGCCGTACGTGGAAGGCGATTCCATGCGGCATCGCCTGAGCGCGGATAGCCGGCTCTCGATCGAGGAGGCCGTGCGCATCGGGCGTGAGGTGGCGGGCGCGCTCGCCTATGCACACGAGCGCGGGGTGGTGCACCGCGACATCAAGCCCGAGAACATCCTCTTCTCCGGCGGCCACGCCGTGCTCGCCGACTTCGGCATCGCGCGCGCGATCAACCGCGCGCACGAGAAGATCACGCAGCAGGGGACGATCACCGGCACGCCGGCCTACATGAGTCCGGAGCAGGCGCGCGATCGCGCCTTCGACGGGCGGAGCGACGTGTACTCGCTCGCGTCCGTGCTGTACGAGGCCATTGCGGGTGTGCCCCCGTTCAGCGGAGACACACCGCAGCAGCTCCTCACGCAGCGCATCACGAAGGCGGCGCCGCTGCTGCGCGAGTACCGGCACGACGTGCCGCTGCCCATCGAGTCGGTCATCGCGAAGGCGCTGTCGATGTCGCCGGACGACCGCTTCGACGACGCGCGCGCCTTCAGCGCCGCCTTGTCCGCGGCGATCGGCAACTCGGGCGAGACGCTCACGGCCCACGTCGTTCGCCGGTCGGTCACGAGGAGCCCGTGGCTCTGGGCCGCGGGCGTCGCGTTGCTCGTCACCGGCCTCGCGGGCTCCACGCCGCAGGGACGCGACCAGCTGGATGTCCTCACGGGGCGCGTGGACACGGCCCAGTATGCCGTGGCGCCGTTCCAGTATTCCGGCCAGCACGGCGTGGGTGAAGACCAGGAGCCGGTCGCCTCAGGTGTGTACGCCGCCATGCGTGAATGGAACGGCCTGAAGCTGGCGAGCGAGATGAGCGTATCCGATGCGATTGGTGCGGCGCGAGACTCGTCGCTGACCGGCATGATGCTGGTCGCGCGCCGCGCGCACGCGGGGAAGCTGGTGTGGGGACGCGTGCACGTGACGACCGACTCGACGGTGGTGCGCGCGGCCGTGTACGACGCCATCGACGGCTCGCTCGAGCGGGAAGTCACCGTCGCCGGTCCTCGCAATCTCGCGTCGGCGCAACCCGCCGTGCTGCGTGCACTGGTGGCCGACCTCCTGCGCCTCGACGGAACCGGGCGACTCTCCCACGCCGGCGACGTCGGCACGCGGTCGTTCGCCGCATGGCAGGCATACCAGGAAGGACTGCGCGCGCTCACCACGTGGCGCGTGCCCGTCGCCATCGCGGCATTCGAGCGCGCCGTCACCGCGGATCCCGATTACGCGTACGCGCAAGTCTGGCTCGCGCAACTCCTCGTCTGGCGCGCCGAGCCAGCCGCCCGCTGGGGTCCGCACGTCAGTACGGCGCTGCGCAACAGGGCGTCGCTCGACACGCGCGAAAGCAGCATCGCAGACGCATTGCAGGCCGTGCAGACCGGACGATTCGGCGCGGCGTGCGCGGCCTACGACGCCATGCGCGGCCGCGACTCGCTCGACGTGGCGGCGTGGCTGGGCCTCGCGCACTGCCAGGGCCTCGATCCGCTCGTGATCCGCAGCCGCGCTACCCGGTCCGGCTGGGCGTTCCGTGGCAGCACCGCGGCGGCCCAGCGTGCCTACGCGCGAGCGCTCCAGATCGCACCGTCCGCGTTCTGTGCGTTTCCCTTCACGACGATCACGGCCCTCTACGCACTCGAGACGAACCTTGCACGCGGTGGCGTGACCAGCGACAGTGCCGTGTTCTTCGCCTTCCCGGACCTCGCGGGAGACACGATTGCGTATGTCGCGCGGCCATACCGCGACATGAACTCCACGTCCTACGACATCCTGGCTCCCGCCTACGACCGCGCCCTCGAGCGGAATCGGAATGTCCTGCTGGGTGTGCTCTCGACGCTCACACAGCGCCTGCCCGACAATGCGGATGCGTTCGAGTCCCTCGCCCGCGTCCTCGAGATGCGCGACGAGATCAGCGGCACGCCCAACGGCGGATACTCGGCCCTGAGCGCCGTCGACCGCGCCGAAATCCTCGCCACCGATTCCCTGCAGCGCATCCGGCTCGGCGCCACGGACGTGCGCCTGCACCTCAAGCTCGGCGACTTCGGACGGACGACATCCATCGCCGACTCCATCCTCGCCGCGTCACCGTCCGCCACGGGCCAGCGCGCGATGTACCTCGCGGGCATCGCCGCACTGCTCGGTCGCGAGCATGCCGCAGTGGCCTACCTGCGCGCCAGCGGGCAGAGCGTCGCGTTGCATGGCGCGCCAGTGGTGCCGCTGCTCGAGGACGTCGGCGCCGCGCTGTTCATGCGCGCCGCCCTCGGCGTGTGCGACGATTCGCTCCGCGCCCTCCGGAAGCAAATCGAGCCATTGATGGACAGTTACGTGAGTCCGGCGCAGCGGGACGAGGCTCGTCGCGGCCTGCTGCAGCGCCCCATCCAGTTCGCCGCTCCGTGCCTCGGGGCGTCGGCGGCGCTTCCGCTCACCGGCGTGCTCTCGCCGATTCTCGAGGCGATGCAGAACCTCGGACGTGGCAACGTGGCTCGCGCACGCTTCCAGCTCGACTCGATGCAGGCGGCACGTCGCCTCGTGCGTCCGGGCGCGATCTCGCTCGACTACACCTTCTCGGAGGCGTGGCTTGCCGTGACACTGGGCGATACGGCCCTCGGCACCCGACGGCTGGACCTGACGCTCACCGCGCTGCCGACGCTCACGCCGTACATCGTCTTCGAGCCCGGCATGGCGGCCACGGTTGGCCGGTCCATGGCCTATCGCGCTGAACTGGCGGCGCGGCGCGGCGAGCCGGGCACGGCCGCGCTCTGGGCGGGTCGCGTCCTGACCCTGTGGGCACACAGCGATCCCTCCCTGGCGCCGACCATGGCGCGCATGAAGGCCCTTGCCGCACAGCGCACCTAGGCTCAGGTACTTCCCAGCGGCCGCATGACCGCGCCGCACTGCATGGCGCTCCTCGTCGAGCGATCAGGTCGCTCCCCGGCCGACAGCGGCCGATCTCCCCAGGCACAGGAGGATCAGTGAAGCGGTTTCACCAATGCTGCACCCACGCCGCCCTGGTGCTGACGCTCGTTTCGTGCACCAGGGAAAAGGCACCGCCGCCAGACACCGCCGCGCCCTCGGCATCCGCGCCGAGTGCGCTGCGTACGAACGCACGCAAGGCGCCGATGCCCGGCGCACTCACCAAGCCGATCGACTCCTACACCGGCGAGGAGCTCTATGCGTTCGTCAGGCAGCTGCAGTTCACCGGAGGCGCGGTCCGCGAGCGGAAGTGCAAGAACGATCCGGGATGCGGGACCAACCAGCCGAAGCGCGTGAAGGTCGCGGTGGATGCCGTGGCGACGCAGGACTCGATCGCCTCGGGCGACACGCCGCCCTTCGGTGTGGTCTACATACGCGCGCTGAACCGCGGCAATGCCGACGAGGCGCGGTATGGCCTGCAGCCCGGCGCGCAGTTCGAGTACTACGTGATCGTGCTTCCCGACCCATCGGGCGGCATGACGTGGCGCCTCGAGCAGCTCGTTACCACACCCGGCGTGCGCCGCCACGTGTCCGCCGGGACGGGACAGTTCCAGAGCTGCAACCACGCGTGGAGGGCCGGCGCGCGCGCCGATTTCAAGTCCTGCGCAACCGCCGCAATGCGCCGGGACTCCGTCATGCGACTCGGCCTGGTGCTTCAGGGGAGCGACGATGATCCGATGTGGACGGTGTGCGCCGGCGGTTGCTGCGTGCTCGTGAGCTGATCGCGCAGCGGACAGGATCGATTCACGATCATCGTTGCTGAGGGGCGAGCGCGATGCTCGTCCCGGCAGCGTCAGACGGGAATGAGGCTCTCCGCCGCGTTGTTTCTTCGCCACAGCATGAGCATCGCGCCCGCCGCGGTCACGCCGAGCGCGACCACCTGCGCCGACGTGATGGGACCGACCATGTCGCTCTTCGCTCGGAAGAACTCGACGATGAAACGCTCGATGCCGGCCAGCACGCAGTACACGCCGAACAGCCAGCCCGTGCCGTGCTGATGCCGGCGGAGGCGCCAGAGGACGGAGAACATCAGGAAACCAAGCACCACTTCGAGCAGCTGCGTGGGATACACGCTCATCACCGTGTCCGGACTGATGGAGGCGGGCAGGTTGGCGTGATACTCCGAGTTCATCACGGCAGCCGTCGTGCGCGGCAGGCCCTCGGGGAACGCCACGGCGAGCGGACCGTTCCAGATGCGCCCGTAGTCGTCGCCCACGGCCCAGCAGCCGGTGCGGCCGATCGCGTAGCCCGCGGCGATCCCCGCGGCAGCGCCGTCGGCCACGCGGAGGAACGACTGTCGGCGCCAGCGGATCATGAGCGCGCAGAGCACCACGGCGCCGATGAACCCGCCCCAGAACACGAAGCCCGCACGTCCCCACAGCGCGCTCACGCTGTGCATCAGGATCGCGTAGTACACCTTGGCGCCCACGATCGTGCCGACGAGTGCCGCGAAAGTCACGTCGTGCATGATCTCCGGATCATCGCCGCGCTGTATCAGCACCTGCTGCGAGACCCAGTGCGCCGTGCCGAAGGCCGCCATCATCGCGAGGCCGAATCCGGTGAGCGGAATCGGCCCGAGGTGGAAGGTGAACGGGTGGTGGATGATCGGATGGGGGAAAAGCATCATTTTCTGCGCTCGACACGAAGCTTGGTCCACGCGACGACGGCCGAGCAGTTCTGCCCGATCGTGGTGAACTGCGCCGGCACGGACGTGCCGTTGTAGACCTCGATGGCGGAAATCTCGTCGGGCTTGACGAAGGAATCCACGTCGCCGGCATCCATCTGCTGCCATTCCGAGCCGTCGATCCACAGCGTCACGCAGCCACCGCTCCCCCCCGAGCGCGTCGAGACGAGCTGCGCCTGGTTGCCCACCATGTTGACGCGAATGCCGGGCACGGTGCGCAGGAGGTCCGAGAACAGCTGCGCTCGGCGCTTCTCGATCTGGTCGGGATCGATGAAGTAGCCGCCCGCCGACGACCGCTTGCGGTCGGTGAAGCCCACCTTCTGGAGGCCCCGGTCGCGCACGGACACCACCTCCACCGGCGAGAGCTCCGGCACGAAGATGCCCAGCTTCACGGTGACCCGCGCCGGTGCGCGCGCCGACAGCTCCACCGTCTGCTCCGTGGGCTTGTAGCCGATCTGGCGCACGACCACCGCCTGCGTGCCGGACGGCAGCGAATCGAGCACGAAGTCGCCGTTCGACCGCGTCAGGGTGGCGGCACTCACGCCCATGAGGCCCACGCGCGCGCCCGCCACCGGGGCACCGCTCGCGTTGAGCACCCGGCCGAACACGCGCGCCGTCCCCTTCTGGCGAACGGGCGCACCCGAGTCGTTCGTCGCAATGAGCTTCTGCAAGGCGGCCACGCTCATGCTGCGCAGCGTGAGCACGGCCTCGCTCTGGGTGACCGGCACTTCCGCCGTGGCGCCGCCGTCCTTGCGTTGCGCCTGCAGCTTGCCCTCGAACGTGTCGGGCATGCCGCACAGTCGATACGTCCCGTCGGCCGCAACGGTGGTTTCGCGCACGCGCGGCATCTTCTTCACGCGCAGGTTCGCCGGCAGTCCGGGAATGTCGGGATCGTACCAGACGATGGAGACGCGGGCACCCACGGCTGGTTCGTCCGTGTCCGGCTCGCGCACGCGTCCCACGAGGGCGCCTGGGCCGAGCGTCCGCTTCGCCGGCGCACAGAAGAGGTTGGCGAGGAATTCCGACGCCGGCACGGCAATCTGTGTGCGGGTGATGGTTCCCGCGCTGAAGGTCATCGTGTCGGACACCAGCATGATACCGAGGGTGTCCAGCAGCGGGTGGTCGACTGTCAGTCGATGCCGGCCGGGAACGATGCTGTCGATGAGGAACCGCCCGAGGGAATCGGTTGGCCCGATGCGGCCGGTGCCCTCGACCTGGATGAGCGCGCCCACGAGCGGCTCGCCGTGCACGCTGTCGATGGCGACGCCCTGCAGGTAGGCGAGCGGTGGGCCCTCGGGTGCCGCCTTCGCGGGCGTCCCCTTCGCGGGGACGGGATCCCTGGCCGGTGGCGCCTTCGGCCGCGGGGCGACTTGTGCCACCGCGGACGGTGCGGCGAACAGCACGCCCGCAAGAAGGGCGTAGAATCGAAGCAGACGCATGTAGAGCAATATAGGGCAGGAGTTCATCTGCTCTACCCGTGAACCCGCGCCGGGGGTCCGCCGTCCCGCCGCCAGCGCAAGGCGGGGGATCGCCAGCGTTGGCGTCGTTCGCCTCCGCTGCGCGGCGTGCTTTCTGCCTTCCAACGCCGCATCACTCAATGGGAGACAATCATGGGCGGAAAGCCGAGCAACAACGTGAAGAGCGATCGACCCGAGTCGGGCGGCGCGGACAAGGACATGCAGCGCGAGAAGTCCGGCCTCCTGGAACGCGACAAGGAGAAGTTCGCGGAGGAGCAGGTCGAGAAGCGCGCCGACGCACCGGAGCAGGCGTCGGGGAAGCAGGCACCGTTCTCCATCGGATCCCCACGGAATCCGGATCCGCGCAGCAAGTAGCCGTGTCCCGCGACGCGTGACTCCCGCGCGCCCACGGGGCGCGGGAATCGTGCGGGTCAGCGCTGCGGCGGGCGCGGCAGCGCGAAGCCGGTGAAGTGGCCGGTGTGGCGGTAGGTCTGCGTATGACGGCTGTCGTCGTCACCGTCCAGCGGTGCATCCTCCACGTCGCTGAGCTTCGATACGTCGATGCTGATGGTGCCGTCCTTTCCGGGCGCGTTGTACATGTTCGCGAACCGCTTGCCCACCACGATCTCCTCCGGCTTGTAGCTCGACCGCGCATGCACCGTCTGCGCGAACGTCTCGTCGATGCCGCTGATCAGGATGAGGAACTCCGTCTCCATGCGCGCCAGCTCGTCATGCGTGAGCCCGAACATCGGGCTCGACTCATCGATGGGATGCACGATGGTCCAGCTCAGCGGAAAGAACACGACTTTCGTGCGCTCCAGCTTCAGCTGCGTGTACCGTCGGCCCTTGCCGTCGAGCCGCGTGAACTGGACCTTCGCCTCGAGCTCCATCATCTGGCTGCTGCGCGCGTTGGTGATGCGGAACATGAAGCCCGACTTTCCCTGGTACGGTGCGATGACGGCCACGTCGCTGAAGAGGAGCGCCGCCGTCGGCCGTGCGAACCGTGCGAACACGAGCCCTGTCAGCAGCGCGACCGCGAGGATGCTCAGGATCGACTCGACCGTCATCAGCCAGTTCGCGAGCACATTGGCCGGGTAGATGTTTCCGTACCCGATGGTCGCGTAGGTCTCCACGCTGAAGAAGAAGGCGCGCAGGAAGCGTCCGCCCAGCTGCGCCGGCCCAAGGCCCCCCAGGCTGTCGGCGCCGCAGGCGAGATACAGCAGCGCGAACGTCGCGTTCATGCCCGCGTACACCAGCGTGACGATGCCGAGAAAACGCGGCCACGTCATCGTCAGCATGGCGTGATAGCCATTCAGGTACGAGAGCGGCGCGAAGCCCTCGCGGCGTGCGGTGAAGCTTCCGTCACGCTCGATCAGGCGGCGCTCGTTCGCACCGCCCACCACGGAGCCGAAGCCCAGGTCCCTCGGCTCGTCGCCGGCGGCCACGGCCGGACTCGAGTCGATCAGCAGCGGCTCATTCAGGGTCGGTTCGTCGTCGCTCACGCGCAGGAAGCTACCGCTGGACCCGCACGCGTCAAACGCGCCTTCGGGCACAAGCAGACCCTTCGCTTCGCTCAGGGTGACATTCCCTGTCGTCCTGAGCGCAGCGAGGAGCTGCTTCACTCCCGCCACGACCCTTGTCGTCCTGAGCGCAGCGAAGGACCTGCTTGACACACCCTTGTCGTCCTGAGCGCAGCGAAGGACCTGCTTC
>JBDTYL010000013.1:0-5075 GCA_040005695.1 bacterium
TGATGCGAGGCGGATGGGTGGTGTCGTTCCCGCGCGGCGGGAGCTACGGCCCGGACTGGACCATCATCCGCGCCCTGTTCCGCTACGGCCTGCCCACGGGTATCCAGGGCATCGCAATGAACGTCGGCGGCGTGTTCATGCTGTCGTTCATCGGGTCGCTCGAGCACAGCGCCGCGGCACAGGCGGCGTTCGCGGTGTCGTACTCGCAGCTGTTCTCGTTCGTGACGTGGACGTCGGTCGGCCTCATGGGCGCCGCCGCCGCGGTGGCGGGCCAGAACCTTGGTGCCGGCAAGCCCGATCGCGCCGAGGCGGGGGTGCACACCGCCGCACGCATCGGCCTCGCGGGCGCGGCGTTCCTCGGCATCTTCTACTTCTTCTTTCCGCGACAGCTGCTCGCGGTGTTCGGCATGAACGAGCCCGTGGTGGTGGACATCGGCACGCAGTTGCTGCGGGTGCTGAGCCTGTCGGGGCTCTTCATCACGGTGGCGCTGAGCTATACCGGCGGCCTGCAGGGCACGGGCGACACCAAGAGCCCGCTGTACATCTCCATCGTGTCGCAGGTGCTGGTGCCGCTGAGCATCTGCTTCGTGATCCGGCACGTGAGCACGCTGCAACCCATCCACATCTGGCTGGCGATCCTCACGGGGCACGTCACCCGATGCATGCTCAGCGTGCTGCGATTCAACCAGGGGAAGTGGCGCACGATCGCCGTGCACATCGATCACTAGCGCGGTTGCCCATCGCGCGCGAACAGGCGAGGCGCGCCGGTGTACCGTTGTGCGTCGTTCTCGACCACCTGAAAGGCTCGCACCAATGCGTGCCGCCGCTCGCACGAGGGAACCAACGCGCTGTCGCGGGGAGTACTTGCACCACTGTACATCCGGCTGCGACAAGCAGATCCTTCGCTTTGCTCAGGATGACAAATGTTGCGGCGCTCACGATGACAAATGTCGCGGCGCTCTGGATGACAAATGTCGCGGCGCTCAGGATCACGTAGGCAGGGACGAGAGGATATCGTGAAAGGCGGAAAGTCCGGCAAGCGCAAGAGCTCGAGCACGCGTGCGGGCGGCAAGCCCAAGGGCGCGAAGAAGGGCGTGAAGCACGACTGGACGGTTCCACCGAAGAAGGTGGACCGACGGACGACGAAGCTCGGCGCCGTACGGCTGCCGGACGACAACTGACTGAACACGGAGATGCCGTCGATGGGGGTTGGAATTCATCCTGCCGCGCGTGCTGCGCGCCGCGCACTGCTGGTGTCGTTCGTTGCGGCGTCGGCGCTGCACGCGCAGGACCGGCTCAAGTCGATGCCGGGCTACGAGCAGTTCATGCGCATGACACCATTGCGCGCCGGTGCGATGAAGTCGGGTCAGGTCATTGGTACGTGGGCCGACAGCGGCCGCGCCTTTGATTTCTTCCTGGATGGCACGCGCCGTCGCTATGACGTTGCGACCAACAAGGTCATCGATGCCCCGCCGCTCATGCCCGATGCCTACGTCGATCCGGCCGCCCGCGTCCAGCGCGGCGCGGCACGCCAGCGCGGACGTCAGGAAACGGAGGCCCTGTCGCCCGACGGCCGGAAGAAGGCCACCTACCGCGATCGCAACTTGTGGATGTCGGACGTCGACGGAACGCACGTCACCGCGATCACGACGGACGGCAGCGAGAAGGATCGCATCAAGTACGGCACCGCGAGCTGGGTCTACGGCGAGGAGCTGGGCCAGACGTCCGCCATGTGGTGGAATGCCTCGAGCACGAAGGTGGCGTACTACCGGTTCAACGAGAAGCCGGTGCCGGACTACTTCCTCGAGACGGACCAGACGAAGCTCCAGAGCACCATGGACGTGGAAGCGTACCCGAAGGCGGGCGTGGACAATCCCGTCGTGGACCTGTTCGTGTACGACGTCGCGACGGGCAAGTCCACGACGCTCGACATCCGCGGCGGCAAGCCTTTTACCAACGACGTCGTCGGTCACTACGTCTACAACGTCCGCTGGTCTCCCGACGGGCGTGAGCTGCTGGTGAACCGCACCAACCGCCGTCAGAACATCCTGGAGTTCGCCGCGTGCAGCCCGGACACGGCGAAGTGCCGCGTCGTCATCCGCGAGGAATGGCTGCCGAGCTGGGTGGAGAACAACCCCCAGCTCACCTGGCTCGCCGACAAGCATCGCTTCCTCTGGGTCTCGGAGCGGAATGGTTTCCGCAACTTCTATCTCTACGACATTTCCGGACAGCTGATCAATGCGGTGACGACGCACGCCTTCGAGGTGGCGAACATCGTGAAGGTGGATGAGGCAGCCGGCACGCTCTGGTACATGGCGCGCGACGGCGACAACGCGCTCAAGGCCCAGCTGCATCGCGTGGGACTGAACGGGGAAGGCGACGTCCGCATCACGGATCCCGCCTACACGCACCTCGTCAGCCTCGCGCCGGACGCGAGGCACATCGTGGATGTGGCGCAGGCGCACGACGTCGCGCCCTTCACGCGCGTGCTCGACGCGACCGGCGCGGTGGTGACCGAGCTCGCGACAAGCGACCTCACGAAGTTCGACCAGGCCGGGTTGCGGAAGAACGAGATGTTCACGTACCTCGCCGCCGACGGGAAAACGACGCTCCACGGGCTGATCGCCTTCCCGTCCGGTTTCAACCTCGCCCGGAAATATCCGGTGCTGCTGTCCGTGTACGGAGGGCCCAATTCGCCGGCGACGAGCGAGCAGTTCCAGCTGCCGACGCCGATCACGGATTACGGCTTCATCGTGGTGAACCTGGATTCTCGCGCGGCGGGCGGCATCGGAAAAAGCGTGACGGACGCGATCTACCTGAAGCTCGGTCAGGTGGAGATGGACGACATGGCGGAGGGACTGAAGGCGCTGGCGACGCGGCCGTATGTGGACGCGCAGCGGATCGGCGTCTTCGGCACCTCGTACGGCGGCTTCTCCTCGGCCATGATGATCCTGCGTCATCCCGAGCTCGTCGCTGCGGCGTCAGCGTCATCGGCGGTAACGGCGTGGAACAACTACGACACCATCTACACCGAGCGGTACATGTGGATTCCGCAGGAGAACGCGGAGGGCTACCGGCTCGGCTCGGCCATGACGTACGCGGACAAGCTGAAGGGGCGCCTGCTGATCTACTACGGCACGGCGGACAACAACGTGCACCCCAACAACGCGATGCAGCTGATCAAGGCGCTGCAGTCGGCGGGCAAGAGCTTCGAGGTGCAGGTAGGTCCGGACCAGGGCCACAGCGGCGTGAATGGCCAGCGCATGATGGAGTTCTTCATCGAGAACCTGGTGATGAGGAACCCCATCTCGTGAGGGAGTGTCGCCCCGAGAGCATCCTTGTCATCCCGAGCGAGCGTAGCGAGCCCTTGTCATCCTGAGCGAGCGTAGCGAGCCCTTGTCATCCTGAGCGAGCGTTAGCGAGACGAAGGATCTGCTTCATCGCGCGGTGGCCACAAGCAGATCCTTCGACTCGCTTCGCTCGCTCAGGATGACAAAGGAGGCAGCTTGCTCAGGATGACAACGGATCACGGCATCCGGCGTTCTAGCAGTGCATTCCACAGCAGCGGGTAGGTGGAGAGCGTCTGGGCGCGGTACTGTGGACGGAAGCCGAACAGCACCACGTGCCCCTTGCCGCGCCGTACGTCCACCATCGCGGCCTTGCCAGACAGCTTCGCGCCGCCCAGCAGCCAACCCGACATCAGCGGATCCACCGGCGCATCGGGATAGCGCGCCACAACCGTCGCCCGGGTGGAGTCCGTGACCGTGAAGGCCGGCGAGCCCTCGAACCACACCGCCTGCTGAGGCGCCGTGTAGCCATTCGTCAACGCGTTCGAGCGATCCAGCTCCACGCGCAGGATGGAGCCCGGCGCATAGAAGTCGCTCGGCTTCACGCCGGCGAGGTCGTTCTTCACGGGAAGGTCCAGTGCCTCGATGGCGTAGTTGCTCGCCTCGTTGAAGGCGACCATCGTGCCGCCTGCGTCGACGAATGCGCCCAGCGCCGCGGCACCCGGCGCGCCGACGCCTCCCTTGAGCGAGTCGGGGTAGTTGCCGTTCGGACCGTTCGCGATCGCGCGCGCCTGCTGATCGGGGATGATGATCGCGTCGAACTTCGCGGCGAGGTTGCCCGCGCGAATGTCGCGCGCGGAGATGGTGGTGAAGGGGATCTTGTACTGGTCGAAGATCCAGCGCGTCCAGCCTTCATCCATCGAGGGCTGCGCGTTGGCGAAGATCGCGATGCGGCGCGCACGGCTGTTCGACAGCCCGGTGGCGACCCACGGAGTCGCCTTCACCGGCGCGAGCGACGTGGCTTCCACGGTGACGGGATCCGGCAGGAACGCGACGTCGAAGCCGAACAGGAGCGGCAGCGTGTGGGCCACCACATCGTACGGGCGCTTCGGCGGACCGCCGGGATACTCGTGCAGGTCGGGATAGTGCTGCTTCTCGAGCAGTGTCTTGGCGAAGCCACCGTACGGCTGCGCGGTGCTGATCAGGTAACTGCCGGCGGGGAAGCTGCGGCCTGCCGACGTGAAGGGCACGGATGCGCGCCGGATCTCGACCTGGCCGCGCTGCAGGATGCGCAGCGCGAAGTTCACCGCGGTGTCGCGCGCGGGCTGCGCCGGAATCACGAGGGTCGCCGGCCAGTCGCTACGGCCCACGGCCTGGTTGCCCTGCACCGAGTGGCGCTGCACGGCGCTGTAGCTCGCGAGCCAGAGCGCGCGGTCGTCCGCCGCCTGCGCGAGCAGCGCCCACGACGCAGCAAGCTGGTACTTCACGATGTCGCCGACGGTCCACGTGCCGCCGGGCCACCGCGTGAGGAAGTCCACGCCGGTGACCTTGGGATCCACGTTGTAGCCGGCCCGCAGCGACTCGAATGGAACGGTGATCGGCGAGGCGAGCGACGCACTGGCCGTCTCCGTGAGGATGCGGATGGCACCGTGGTAGTGCTGGTAGGCGCGCGCCGGCGTCCACGCGTCGTACGACGTATTGTTCGCCACGCCCACCAGGCCCGCCATCGTGAGGCGCCACGTCATCGACTTGCCCATCTGCGCCACGCCCGCCGCGATGATGGGATCG
>JBDTYL010000014.1:0-8930 GCA_040005695.1 bacterium
TCGAGGTGATCGCCGATCCGGTGCGCCTCGCGGAACAGGGCCTGTCGTACGACGACATCGCGAGCGCGATCAAGGTGTCCACGTCGGTGAGCGCCGTGGGGCGCGTGGCTCAGGACTACAAGCAATTCCTCGTCGTCACCGCGCAGGAGGCGACCACCACCGACGACATCGCGAACGTCATCGTCGGGAAGGGGCTGCACGTGCGCGACGTGGCCACCGTCGTGATGGGCACGGAAGATCACGTACGCATCGTTGCGGGCGACGGCAGGCCGGCGGCGCTGCTCAACATCACGCGGCAGGTCGGCGGCAACACGGTGGCGATTGCCGACAGCGTGGAGAAGGCGGCCGTCAACATCCGGAAGACGCTGCCGAAGGGGGTGACGCTGAAGCCGGTCTACGACCAGGCCTCGCTCGTACGCGACGCGACGACCTCCGTTCGCGACGCGATGATCATTGGAGCCGTGCTCGCCGTCATCATCCTCTTCATCTTCCTTCGGAAGTGGCGCATCACCGCCATCAGCGCGGCGTCCATCCCGCTCACGCTGGCCATCACGGTCTTCGTGATGTCACTCGTCGGCCAGACGTTCAACCTGATGACCCTCGGCGCCATGGCGATCGCCATCGGCATCGTGATCGACGACGCGGTCGTCATCAGCGAGAACATCGTCCGGCACCTGGGTTTCACGCCGGACCGTGATCGCGCCATTCGCGAGGCGGTGCAGGAGCTCATCATCCCGGTGACGACGTCCACCATCACCACGGTCGTCGTCTTCCTGCCGCTTCGGTTGCTGCAGGGCGTGGTGGGACAGTTCTTCGCCGCGCTGTCCATCACGCTGACCATCGCCGTGCTCATCTCGCTGGTGCTCGCGGTAACGATCATCCCGCTGCTGGCGGAGGCATTCCTCACGGCGGACTCCCTCGAGGAGGAAGCGGCGCCCGGCGAACCCGTGCCGGTGCATGCCGGCGGCAAGGGAAAGGCGAAGGGCGTGATGGCCGCCATCGGCCGCGCCATCGATGCGCTGTCGGACAAGTACGAGCGGTCCCTCGCGCACGCCCTGCACCACACGCGGCTCATGATCGCCGGGGCTGTGCTGCTCATCATCGGCGGCGTCCTCGTCTACCGCTTCGTGCCCAGCGGATTCCTCCCGGAGATCGACGAAGGAGCGTTCGTGCTGGACTACTGGAGCCCGGGGGGCACTGCGCTCGCCGAGACGGATCGCCAGCTGCACATCGTCGAGAAGATCCTGCTTTCCATTCCCGAGGTGGAGGGCATTTCACGGCGCACCGGCGCCGAGCTCGGTCTCTTCGCGACCGAGCAGAACCGGGGCGACATGGTCGTGCGGCTGAAGGCGCCCGGCGACCGCAGTCGCTCGAGCCAGGACGTGATCAATGAGGTGCGCACGAAGATCGCAGCCGCCGTGCCTCGGCTGCGCGTGGAATTCGTGCAGATCCTCAGCGACGTGATCAACGACCTCGCCGGCGCCGCCCGCCCTGTGGAAATCCGCTTGTTCGGCTCCGACCTCGACGCGCTGGAAGGCTACGCGAAGAAGCTCGAGCCCAGCTTCGCGAAAGTGAACGGCCTCGAGGACTTCTTCAGTGGGGTCGTGGAGCAGGCGCCAGAGCTCATGATGCACATCAACAGCGCCGAGGCCAACAAGGTGGGCTTGACGCCCGAGCAGGTATCCGGCGCGGTGAGTGGCGCGCTGCTCGGCGTGCCCGCCGGGGAAGTGCGTCTGCAGGACCGTTCGATCGCGGTGCGCGTCCGCGCGCCCGACGAAGTCCGCATGGATGCACTGCGGCTCGGTTCACTGCCGGTGGCCATCCCCGCAAGCCGCACCACGGCACCGTTGTCCGCATTCGCGGCGTTCGAGCCCACGCAGTCGCGGTCGGCGTATACGCGCGAGAATCAGCAGCAGATGATCACGATGACCTCGGACGTCACGGCGCCGCTCGGCACGGTGATGAGCGGCGTGAATGCGGTGCTCGCCGCCAACCCCCCGCCACCGGGTATCCGCATGGAAGTCGGTGGGCAGAGCGCCGGTCAGCGCGAGGCGTTCAAGTCGCTGCTCACGGTGCTCGCGCTCGCGATCGCGGCGGTGATCGGGGTGATGGTGCTGCAGTTCCGGTCGTTCGTGGAGCCCCTCGTGGTGCTCACCGCGGCGCCCATCTCGTTCGTGGGCGCCATGCTCCTGCTGCTCGTCACGGGCACGCCGCTGAACGTGTCTTCCTTCATGGGACTCATCCTGCTGGTGGGCCTCATCGTGAAGAACGGCATCATCCTTCTCGACTTCACGCATCACCGGATGCTCATCGAGGGCGATGCGCTCGAGCCGGCACTCCTCGAGGCGGGACGCGTGCGCCTCCGCCCCATCCTCATGACGACGCTGTGCACGCTCTTCGGCCTGCTGCCACTGGCCCTCGGGCTTGGTGCGGGCAGCGAGATGCAGCGGCCACTGGCACTGGCCGTCATCGGTGGGCTCGCGCTCTCCACTCCCATCACGCTCTATCTCGTTCCGACATTTCTCGTCGCCGTTCGGGGACGAGACTATTCCCTTGCCACCACACGGGATGCAGCAACGCGTCACGCGAGTGCGGACGCGTCGTTCAAATCATCAGCGAGGCCCGCATGAAGCAACCCAGCCGGATCGTCCTGTCTGCCGCCGTCGTGGCAGCAACCCTCACCGCCCTCCCGGCGTTCGCCCAGGCGACCAAGGCCGCGATGGGCGAGAAGCACGAATCGATGGCGCAGGAGAAGCACGAGACGAGGGCGCAACTCAAGGCGCAGACGAAGATCAAGGAGTCGGCGGCAAGGATCACCGCGCTCGCGAAGGTGCCGGGCGGCCGCGTGAAGTCGTCCGAGCTCGAGCGGGAGAAGGGGAAGCTGATCTACTCGTTCGACATCGCGACGAAGGGCAAGTCGGGTATCGATGAGGTACAGGTGGACGCCATCACGGGCGATGTCGTCGGCGGCGTCGAGCACGAAAGCCCGAAGGCGGAGAGGAAGGAAGCTGCCGCGGAGAAGAAGGAAGCGAAGGCCGCCGCGAAGAAGCCGTGAACTGAAGGACGAGAGGGCGAGAGGACTACGCAGTCCCCTCGCCCTCTCGCCCTCTCGCCTCAGTTCACTTCTTCTCGAACAGCTTCGCGTACTCGCCATACCCTTCCGCGGCGAGCTTGCTCACCGGGATGAACCGCATCGACGCGGAATTCATGCAGTACCGCTGGCCCGTCGGCTTCGGGCCGTCGTCGAACAAGTGCCCGAGGTGTGAATCCGCGTGGGCGGAGCGAACCTCGGTGCGGCTCATGCCGAACTGGCGATCCGTCTTGGTCTTCACGTTCTCCGACACAAGCGGTCGCGTGAAGCTCGGCCACCCCGTGCCGGACTCGAACTTGTCCCGCGAGCTGAACAGGGCCTCGCCGGACACCACGTCCACGTAGATGCCTTCCGCGTGGTTGTTCCAGTACTCGTTCTGGAACGGACGTTCGGTGGCCTCGTGCTGCGTCACCTCGAACTGCATGGGCGACAGGCGCTGCTTGAGCTCGCCATCATTGGGCTTCTTGTAGCTGTTGGTCACTTTGTGGCTCCCCTTGGCCAGAGCGGCGGACGATTGCGCCACCGCGCGGCCTGAGCCAGCGGCAGTGGCTATGACGACCAGCGCGACGAACGCTATGCGCGGCACTCTCGATTCCTTCGACATGCATGTCTCCTCGACGTGGGACACTCTCTATACGCCGCGAGGGGGCAAAGAGTTCTCTCGCAGCGCTAATCGGCAGCCCGGCTGGGCTCCGACGGTGATGTCCACGTCGAGACGTTCACGTCCACCGGCAGCTTGATGTCGGCCACGGCTCGCGCGACGTCGAGCATGCCCTGCCACACGCCGGCGAATGCGAAGCCGACGTCCTGCGGCGCCTTGCCCTCGTCGAATCCGCGGCCACTCGCGATCCACATGCGCGGTTCCTCGGTCACGTGCGCGGCGGCGAACTCGAGCTTGAGGTCGTCGTGCACGGCCTGCGCGTTGAAGGCGTGCACGTACACACCAGGGAGGTACCGCCCATTCGTGAGCATCACCCGCGCCCAGGCGCGGTAGTACTGGCGCATCGCGTCCGGCAGCTTCTCCATGCGCTCGATGTCGAGGAAGATCACCGAGCGAGGCGCGAAGCCTTCTCGCGTGGCGATCGCGATGGCGTCCGCACCATCTGCCGCACCGCGGTCGGCGCCGAGGAGGTTTGCGTTGCATTGGGTGCCGCTCTTGATGAGTGCCGCCGCGCGGGCCGGCGAAAGCGACTGTGGCGTGCGTCCCCAGGTCTGCTGTCCCACGTACACCACGGCGAGTCCCCAGCCCATGCCCGTCAGCAGCTCCCGCTTGCCCACCCACGAGGCGTCCTTGTGGCACGGGGAGGGGAGGTAATATCCAACCCAGCCATATGGAGCACCCGGGGCGTTCTTCCAGGCGCGCATCGTCTTCTCGCCCGGGAAGGTGTGCGTATCGAAGCCGAGGTTCTTTCCGCCTTGGCCTCGTCGGCGAGTGGAGCGTCCTGTCCTGTTACCGCAGCCGCCACCTGTGCCACGGTCGCGGCCGCCTGTACGAGGCCGTCCCTGGCGGTCGGCCCCGTGGAAGACTCACCGCAGCCCAGCGTCAGCCCGACGAAGGCGAGAAAGATCGTCGTGCCCTGGACTATCGTGCGGCGGTCGGAGGTGCGCATGGCGGGCGAGTCATGCAACACTCATACGAGGCCGTCATGCGTTTACATACCGGCTCTGCCCTGCCAAAACCGCCTGAGAACGTTCACCGTGAACCACGACCGTCGAGACATCGTCAGCAAGACGCACCAAGCCAACCACGCGTGCGCTAGATGCCGTCCCGTTTCCTGTCGCTGACGAGAATGGTGAAGACGATATAAAGCCCGACAGCAGCAGCGAGAATGAACCCAATCAGCCCAAATTTGGGCCAGTATTGCATCAGCATCGCGCTAGCAACAAGCAATCCGGCGAGTACCAGACCAGAGAAGACACGATTGGCGACCTTCTGCAACGCCACGATCAACGAGGGAAGCTGCGGCACATCCACGTGCGTGGACAGCTCGTTGTTCGCGATCCGAGCCGTGATCTGGTCCAACCGATGGGGCAAGGCCGCCAACAGGTCGCTGCTCTCCATGGCGATCTGGTACAGGCGGCGAGGCGACATGTCGCGCCTCGCGCGCGACATCGCGATCTCGTTGCCGAACGCGCGAATCGTCTCGAGCGGCGTGAATGTGGGATCAAGCGCCCGCGTCACCCCGTCCAGGTTGAACAGCGCCTTCGCCAGCAGCGTCATCTCCGCCGGAAGCCGCAGTCCCTTCCGGAACGACAGGTCGATCACCTCGAACAACAGCCGCCCAGCCTCGACTTCCTCGGCCGTCAGGTCGACGTTGCGCGCAATGAGCGACGAGATCTCGCGGATGTAACCACCCCGGTCGAAGTCGTCGGTTGGCTCGCCCATCTCGATGAGCGTACTCGCGACCTGATCACCGCGATGGTCGCCCAGCGCCATGAGCAGGCGTGTCGCCGCATCGCGCATGGTGCTCGACAGCCGCGCCGTCATGCCGAAGTCGATCAGCGCGAGCCGAACGTCCACGCCCTCGGGCACGGGGGACGCCGCCTCCTGGGCCTCGACCTCGAGCTTCGACAGGGGCGTCGTGGCTGGCCGAGCCTCCTCGCGTCGCTCGTCGCTCACCACCTCGGACGGCGTGAGCGGGTTCCGCGTGCCCGGCATCACGACGAACATGTTCCCCGGGTGCGGATCGGCGTGGAAGAACCCATCCAGCGTGATGCCCTTGAGGTACGCCCGCGTCAGTTCCTCGGCCACCGACCGGAAGTCGTGGTCGAGCCGCGCCAGGGGCGACACGGCGTCGACCTTCACGCCACGCACGCGCTCCGTCGTGAGCACTTTCTCGGTCGAGTATGCCTCGATGACCTTCGGTACGATGAGGCGTGGATACTGCGCGAGGGAGCGGCGAAACGACGCCGCGCTCCGCGCTTCGATGCGGTAGTCCAGCTCGTCGGCCAAGGCGCGCTCGAGCTGCTGGATCACGCCGATGACATCCACCCGTGCGCCGACGCTGGTGTGCGCGGCCATGAATTCCGCGAGTTCGTTGAAGAACAGCAGGTCCTCGGCGAGCATCGCGCGAACGTGCGGACGCTGGACCTTCACGACCACCGCACGACCGCCGCGCAGCCGCGCACCATGCACCTGCCCCAGGCTCGCCGTCCCCAGGGGCTCGGGGTCGAAGAACTCGAACAACTTGCTCATGCGAGCTCCCAGCTCGGACTCGATCGTCGCTTCCACCTCCGCGAGCGGAATGCGACCGACGTCATCCTGGAGCGTTTCCAGCTCGCGGATATAGGGAGGCGGCAGCAGGTCGGGTCGCGTGGACAGCATCTGCCCGAGCTTCACGTAGGCAGGCCCGAGTTCGACGAGCCGGCGCTTGAAACCTTCTGCATGTGCCTCGCGGTCGGCGACTTGGTCGGGCGGAAGCTCGTCCTCGTCACTGGCCCCAAGGGCGAGAAGCCCCTGCTGTCGCGCTACATCGCGCAGGCCGTACTGCGTGAACAGGCCGACGATCGCCGCGAGGCGAGGCAGGTGCTTGGGCGCGAGAAGCATGGCGCGGCTCAAGGCATGGACGGTGCCAGCGGGAGCCGTGGCGACGCTGGCGACGCACAGGTAGATTGTCCGCGACTCCCGTGACGTTCAGACCTCCCTCCGCCCCCGACGAGCCGACGATTCTCGTCGCCGAAGACAGCACCGAGCAGCGCTCGTTGTATGTCGAGCTGTTGACGGGTGCCGGCTATCGCGTGCTGGAGGCGCGCGACGGCGAGGAGGCCGTCGCCATCGTGCGCCGCGAACGGCCGAGCCTCGTGCTCATGGACGTGACGATGCCGGGCACGAGCGGCTGGAACGCCGTACGTACGCTCAAGCAGGACATGGAGACGATGGGCGTGCCCATCATCGTCGTCACGGGTCTCGTCGGAAGCTGGGATCGCGACGCATCGATTGCCTCCGGTGCCGACGAGCACCTGGCGAAACCGGTGTCGCCCACGGACCTGCTGAGGGAAGTCCGGAAGTTCATTCCGCGGTGATCACGGGGCATCTCGCGATCGTTGGAGCGGCTCGCAGCGGGTCGCGCGCGCGCATGGACACGCTGACCTTCCTCGCCCTCGCGACAGCGTCCATCACCCCGGACGTCCTCGACGCGGCGTACCAGTTGCTCGGCATCTGCAACCCCAATGGGTTGTATTCGCACACGATTCCAGTGCTGCTGCTCCAGGCAGCCGTCGTTTCCGGCGTCGCGCTACTGGTGACCGGCTCGCGCGTCACAGCTGCCCTCTTTGGGCTCGTCGTGCTGCTCCACGCACCGGCCGACTACTTCACCGGCCGCAAGCTGTTCGCGCCAGGTGGCGAGTTGGTGGGGTTGTTGTGGTATGACCGGCCCATGCTCGACTTCACCTTCGAGTCCGCGTGGGTGCTGGCCGGCTGGTGGCTGCTTCGACGGAGCGGTCGCGGACCACGCTGGGCAGCATCGATTGGCGTACTCGTCTTCCTGCTCGTCGTGCAGGCCGCATTTGACATCCATTCCGCGGTGAGCGACACGGCACGCAAACCCAGCGCCTGCTTCCCGGTGTGGCCGCCGGAACGGTAGCGAGCCTGTCCGAAGCGCGACGAGCGCGTCATGTTTGCCGCGCCCCCTTCCAGGGATCTGATGCTTCGTCGCCTCTTCGCCTTGCGGCCCGCTGCCATACCGTCGCACCACGCCTTTCGATGGCGCGGCAACGGAGTATCCCGCATCGAGGGCCTGAGCGACGCGGTATTCGGCTTCGCCATCACTCTGCTGGTCGTGTCCCTCGAGGTGCCGAAGACCGTCGCGGATCTCCTGGTGTCGTCGCGTGCGTTCGTGCCGTTCGTGGCGAGCTTCCTCGTGCTGTTCTCCATCTGGCGTGCCCAGTTCCATTTCTTCCGGCGCTACGGCCTGGAGGATGAGACCACGGTGTGGCTCACCGGCGCCCTCCTGGTGATGGTCCTGTTCCTCGTCTATCCGCTGAAGTTTCTCTTCACGCTGTTCGGCTCCGTGCTCATGAGCGGGGGCGCCACATCCGTGAAGGACACCATGCACTTCGACGATTTTCCGAAAGTGCTCGGACTCTACGCGACCGGCTTCTTCGGTGTCATGATCGCCTTCGCCCTGCTGTACGGCCATGCTGCCCGGCAACGGGAGGTCCTGCAGCTCACGGCCCTGGAACTGTTCGACACGGTGTCCATGCAGCGACGGTGGCAGCACGGCGCGATCATCGCCGGCACACTGCTGGCATGGTGCCTGTCGCTGATCGCGATCGGCGACCATCGCCGCGCGCGGGACAATGTGTTCGACGTGGTGTACGTGGGAGGGTACACGCTCGTGCTGCTCAGTGTGTTCTGGCGGCTGCTGGCGCGCCGGTCGAGCCGCCGCGACCGGCGCGCGCTGGCAGAGCGCCACGACGATTCCATCGACGCGGTGGAGCCGCGGCCCGACGTGCCGATAATCGATCTGTGATGGCAAAATCTCCCGATGACGACCCGCTGGCGGCCTTCGAGCTGCCCCCCGACGTGATGTCCGCGACGTTCGAGCATGCGATCAGCGACGACGCGAGCATGAACCACGAGCGAGGCCATGCGGTGGCGGCGGCGCTCCAGCGCCTGCTCAAGGGCAGCACCGTCGAGTATGGATTTCCCGGCATCGTCACCGCACACCTGAAGTCGGGCGCGGTCGCCCGCTGTGGCGGACCGGCGATCGGGTGGCTCATCGACGTGGAGCGGAAGCCTGGCGCGAATCCCGTCACGCTCGATGTGGACGTGCCGGACGACGAGACGGATCCCGTGCGGACAGCGGAACTCCTGGCCAAGGCGCTGCGGAAGTACTAG
>JBDTYL010000015.1:0-22905 GCA_040005695.1 bacterium
GCCTTGAGCTGCTGCTCGAGCTGCTGCGTCGCCTGCCGCAGCTTCTGCACGCGCTCGGCCATCGCGCGCTGCGCCTGCGCGAGGCTGCGCGCCTTTTCCGCCGCATCGAAGTTCATCGGCGACTTCTGCTGTCCCGCAGCCGCGGCCTTGTCTGCACCAGAGCGCGCCTGCACCCGGGCCGCCTCGTCGGTGCGCTGGGCGAGCGCCGCCTGGTCCCGCACTGCCGCGAGCGCATCCTTCACGGCGGAATCGCCGAGCGCTCGCGCCGCGCGGCGCTGCTCCTCGCTGGTGGCGCGCCGCAGGATGATCTCGCGACTCACGCCCCGCTGTGCCCACGGCGACGCATCCACTGCTTCGGCGCGCACGGACACCGCGTCGCCGGGCGCGAGCTGCAGCGCGGCGATGTCCACGGACGTGTTGCCCGCCCAGCTGGTGCCCACGCTGCCCGCAACCGCCTGGAGCGTCGGTGTCGCACCGCGTGTGCTGCGCAGTACGCGCATTGCCACCGACGCCACCCCGTGGTCATCCGACACGAGCAGCGCGAGCGGCACGGGCGCGTCGCCGACGAGCAGCGTATCCGCCACCGGGTCGGCGATGATGACACGCGGCGCCTCGTCGGCGACCACCGTGACGTCGAGCGGATCGGGGAGGTCGGGCACGAGCCCGCCGGGGCCGCGTGCGGCCCAGTGCAGCTGCATCGAGTGCGGGGGCACGAACCGGCCGGCGAACGTCTGGCCACTCGCGTCCAGCGCCACGCGTTCGCCGCTCGCGGACACGAGGGCCACGTCGCTGAGCGCAACGGACGCGCGTCCGGCGATGGTGAGCGTCGTACCACGCGGCAGGTGCAGCGGCTCGCCCACCGGGAGCGATTCGTCCGCGCGGCCGAGATACGAGGGATAGTGCACGCGCAGCGTGACGGCGCCCACGAACGGGCGATCCGCCGCGTGCACGACCACGCTGTCGCTCGCGACGCGTCCGTCGGAGACGGCGAGGCGAAGGTCGCCACGCAGGGCCTCGATCGTCCACGGCGCCGTGCCGCGCACCGGGTCGATTGCCACCGTGTCGGTGCGCCATGCATCGCCCGTCTGGCGGACGTCCAGGTACACCACGCGGCGCCCCGGCGCGCGCAGTGTGATGCGGAGCGGGGATCCACGCAACAATTCGTGCGGCGCGCCCTCGATCGCGGGGCGGTCCAGCAGCCGGCCGCTCCACGCATCGATGGGCCGAAGCACGGCGCGCAATCCATCGCCGAACAGCGGCGAGGCTGTCACCAGCACGAGCAGGCAGGCTGCCGCCGCACCCGCGCTCACGAGGGCGCGCCGCGAGCCGGCCTTCCGCATCGCCGGTGCGAGCGAGGCGTTCACCGGGAGTGTGCCGCGAACGCCCCGCGCCGCGCGGTCCGCGAGCGCACCCGTGCCCTCGAGCTCGAGCACGCCGACGAGCGCGCCGCGACGCATGCCTTGTTCGTGCTCGATCGCCAGGGCCACGTCGCGGCGCGACGCGCGGCGGGCGAGACGCTGGCGCGTGTGCAGCGCCAGCGCCGCCACGACGCCGACGACCAGCGCCCACACCACGAACGGCAGCGCGCGCGGCAGCGACAGCCAGCGCGCGCGCGCCAGCAGCGCGGCGCCGGCAAAGAGCAGCAGCGCGGCGAGCGCCGCCGCGCCCAGCACACCGGAGGCGACCTCGGTGCGACGCAGGTGACGTCGCTCGCGTTCCACCAGCGCGCGCAGCGTCATGGCAGTGGCCGGCTCGTGACGGCATACACGAACAGGTTCACGCCCATGCGCAGTGCCGCCTCGTGCAAGGCGATGGGGTCGTGGTACGTCTCCGGATCTTCCCACCCATTGCCGAGGTCGGAGGAGTACGTGTAGTACACGGCGAGGCGGTCACCAAGGAAGATCCCGAAACCGCGGGCGGGCTTGCCATCGTGCTCGTGGATCTTCGGGACGCCCTTCGGGAAGTCGTACACGACGTGATAGATCGGGTGCGACAGCGGAACGTCCACGAGCTCACGATCGGGGAACACACGCTTGATCTCGCGGCGGAAGCTCTCGTCGAGGCCGTAATTGTCGTCGGCGTGCAGGAACCCGCCGCGCAGCAGGTACTCGCGCAGGTGCACCACCTCCGCGTCCGACAGGCGGATGTTGCCGTGTCCCGTCAGGTGCAGGAACGGGTAGTCCCACAACCGGTCGTCCATCAGCGTGACGCGCGCCTCGGTCTTCTCCACCGGCAGTGACGTGCGCTCCCGGATGGCGGCCAGCAGGTTGGGAAGGCTCGACGGATTGGCGTACCAGTCGCCGCCGCCGTCGTACTGCAGGCGGGCCACGGTGAGGTGCGGCGGCCGTCGCGCGGCCACGAGCGATACCAGCAGCAGCACGAGCACCGCTGCCGCACCACTCCAGCGGATGCGCATGCCGCTCACTCGTGCGCGAGCCGATAGGCGACGTTGCGCGACGCGCCCATCTCGGACGCGAGCGCAGCCGCGACGTCGCGCGGCGAATGGCCGGACGCGCGCAATTCGCCGGCACGCGCGCGCATCATGTCCTCGCTCACTCCCAGGGGTGCGCTCGCTCCGGCAACGACGATCACGACTTCTCCGCGTGGTGGTGCTTCACCGTAATACGCCGCGAGGGCGCTCGCCGTTCCCCGGCGCAGTTCCTCGTACTGCTTGGTCAGCTCGCGCGCGACCACGGTTGCCCGCTCGCCCGCACCAGCGGCAGCGAGCTCGGCCAGCGTGTCCGCGACGCGCGAGGGCGCCTCATATACGACAGCCGCATGGCGCAGCGCGACGATGTCGCCCAGCGCGACCCGCCGCTCCGCGCCCTTGCGTGGCAGGAAACCGAAGAAGGTGAAGCGCGTGAGGTCGAGCCCGGACGCAACGAGCGCGGCCAGCAGCGCCGACGCACCCGGCACGGGCGACACGGGAATCCCGTCGTCCACCGCAGCGCGCACGAGACGCGCACCGGGATCGGAGAGAAGCGGCGTGCCGGCATCGGAGATGAGCGCGAGACTCTCGCCCGCACGAAGGCGCGCGACGAGCCGCGGCGTCGCCGCCGCCTCGTTGTGCTCGTGATACGCCTGCAGCGGTGTCGCCACCTCGTACCGGTCGAGCAGGTGTCTCGAGTGGCGCGTGTCTTCCGCGAGCACGAGGGCGACGTGCTGCAGCACCTCCACCGCCCGGAAAGAAAAATCCCCCATGTTTCCGATGGGGGTGCTCACGACGTACAGCGTGCCGGGCCCCTCGGAGGTCACGCCAGCTTCCACGACAGCCGGTCGAAGAGCCCAGCCGAGAGGAAGAGGTGCCGGCGTTCGTAGGTAAGCTCGCGGAGCAGCTCTTCCGGCCCGTGATCCACCTGGTCCGCCACCGTCCAGAGGATGTCGTTGATGAGCGCCGCGATCCCGGCGGTGAGGGCATCCGCGTCGGCCACCACGGCGCGCGCGGGCCGGCCGTTGAACGAGAACCCGTCGAGCGCGGGATGCAACGCCGTCAGCGCCTGCCGCGCATGCTCGGCGATGGTGGGCGCGCTGTCGCGGCCATCCGCGACGAGGCGCAGCACGAGCGAGGTGGTGAGGTCGCGGTACGCCTGCACCAGCCCCGTGGCAGCCTGCACGGGCAGCGGTTCAGGCACCGGCCAGTGGCGCACGGCCACGTGCAACGCGCGGCGGTCGCGCTCGAACAGCCGCTCCACGCGCTCCACCAGCGACCCCGCGTGGCTGCCCGACAGGTATGCCGTCCGCACGCCGCCGTGCTTGAACAGCAGGTAGTTCACCTCACCTTCGGCGGCAATCTCCACGAGGCCGTCGAACGTCGTCGCCATGAGGTGCGGGAACAGCGCGGAGGGATCGGTGGGGCGCAGTTCCGGTGGCCACGGCGTGGGAAACGCGGTCTGCGACGCGTACATGCAGGCGAGCTGCTCGTCATCCGCCTCGCAGAACGTGATCTCCCCGTACTCCGGCTCGCTCGGCACCTTCTCCACGGCGGCGCCGATGGCCACCGGCTGGAACTCGCGCCCGTCGTGCGAGCACGCGTTCACCAACTCGCCCCGCTGGAGGTAGAGGACGAGGAACTCCTCCGGCAACCAGATCGCCACGTACCCGGACACCCGTGCACCGCGGTCGCGCTTGGCGTCCGTGAGCAGGTTCTTCAGGTGGACGTAGGCCAGGCGCGTGCGCGGCAGGAGGACGCGCGAGAGCGGGTAGCGCAGGCCGGCGACAGTGGCTGGCATCAGGCGGGAAAAAGAACCGGGACGACGAGTGTCGTCCCGGCAATGTGCGCCACGTCATCCGCTGGTGCAACGGCGGAGTGGCATTGAGTCCTACGCCGCCGGCGCCACCGCGTGCTTCTTCAGCTTTTCCTCGATCGCTGGACGGGGCACCGCGCCCACGATCTGGTCCACCACCTTGCCGTCCTTGAAGAACAGGAGCATGGGGATGGAGCGCACGTTGAAGCGCGTGGCCGTCTTGATGTTGGCGTCGACGTCGAGCTTGGTGACCGTGACACCCTTGTCGGCGTATTCCACCGCCAGCTGGTCCAGGATCGGCGCGATCATGCGGCACGGGCCGCACCACGTGGCCCAGAAATCCACCACGGTGAGTCCGCTGCCCTTCTCCACCTTGTCCTCGAAATCCGCATCCGTGACTGCCTGGGCATTCGACATTCCCTTCCTCCTCTCCTGGCGACCATCACCCGTGGCGCCCACAGAATTAGTATTCAGCGCCGGCGCACTCACACACCAGCGCACTCGCCATGACCCACGCTGCTTCCCGTCCCACGCGCATCGCCCATGTGGGCATCGCCGTCCGCGCGCTCGACGCGATCCTGCCGTTCTACCGTGACATCCTCGGCATGCCGGAAGTTCCGCTTGACGATGCGGATGGTGCCCGCATCGCCGGCGTGCAGGCCGGCGACTCCCTCGTCGAACTGCTCGAGGCAAACGCGGACGACACTCCCATCGGCAAGTTCGTCGCCAACCGCGGTCCGGGCATCCATCACATCTGTTTCGCTGTTGATGACCTCGACGGCACGCTCGCCCGCTGCCGAGCGGCCGGCCTCCGCCTCATCGACGAGACGCCGCGCATCGGCGCCGAGGGAAAACGTATCGCGTTCCTGCATCCAGGTGCTACTGCCGGCGTGCTCGTCGAGCTCACCGAGTTCTGATTGCCGATGCCGCGACTACTTCGTGGAACAGAGATCGCGGACCGGTTCCATGTTCGCGGAGCGGACATACCAGCGGTCGCCGCCTCGCGCCGTATAGAAGTCCGTGACCTTCGTGACAGTTCCCCGCACGAGCTCGACGGTGAGCACCCGCTCGTTGTCCGCCGCCGGCGAGTCGCCGAGCACGCGGTAGCGGTCGTGCTTGAGGCAGCGCACGAGGTAGAGTTCCCGTTGCTCCATCTCCTCGCGCGAGAACACCTTGGATTCGCGCACGGGACCATCCTTGTTGCCCCACACGCCAGACATCGCCTGAAGGTCCTGCGACTTGATGGCGTTCATGAAGGCGTCCAGCGCGCCGCGCGGCGTTGCCGCCCCGGGCGCATTCGACGCGGCGACTGGCGACGGCGCGGGCGACGGCGCCGGAACCTCCACAGTCCGCGAGCTGCAGGCGCCCGCGCTCAACAGTCCAATCAGCAGCAGCTTTCTCACTCGTGTTCTCCTCGGGGAGTGGGTGCGAACCTAACGAACCTCGCCATTTTCCTGCAGCCATGCCAGTGACACGCCACACATGACCACAAGCAAGCAGCGCCTCTACATCAACATCGACCACATCGCCACGCTGCGTCAGGCACGACGCGGCGATGAGCCCGTACCCGTGGACGCGGTCGCGGTGTGCGAGCGCGCCGGCGCTGACGGCATCACCGCGCACCTCCGCGAAGACCGCCGGCACATGCAGGACGCCGACATCGACGCCGTGGCCGCCGCCGTGACGACGGTATTCAACCTCGAGATCGCCGCCACCGACGAGATGATCGATCTCGCCGAACGGCTGCGCCCTCGGCAAGTGACGCTCGTGCCGGAACGGCGTGAGGAAGTCACCACCGAAGGCGGACTCAACGTGACGGCAGAACCCGCGCGGCTCCGTCGGGCCCTGCAGCGCCTTCGCGACGCTGGCGTGCGCACCAGCCTGTTCATCGATGCCGATCGCGACAGTGTTACCCGCTCGCGCGATCTTGGTGCCGATGCGATCGAGCTGCACACCGGACGTTACGCCCACGCCGCGAGCGATCCGGCGACGCTCAGGGCCCTCCGGGACGGGGCCGAGCTGGGGATGTCGCTCGGACTCGCCGTGCACGCCGGCCATGGCCTCACGACCGCCAACGTGGGGCCGGTCGCCGCCATTCCTGCCATCGAGGAGCTCAACATCGGGCACCACGTCATCGCGCGCGCGGTATTCGTGGGGCTGGATGCGGCGGTCCGCGAGCTTCGCGCGGCGATGGACGCGGCGCGGCGCCACCCCTAACTTCGACCTGGCCACACGTGTCACGCCGGTTCACCAGCCTGGAGCGGGAATGACCGCCCCCACCCCCGTCGGGTTTCTCGACTTCTTCATCCTCGAAGCCAGCGACTACGTCGAGCAGCTCGATGCGCTGCTCGATGCCGGTGGCGTATCCGGCCCGGACGCGGATGCGTTCCAGCGCGTGGCGCGCGCCCTGCGCGGCAGCGCCACGATGGCGAAGCTCTCGTCGTTCGCGGAGGTCGCTGCCGGCGTCGAGCGCGTGGGCCGCGCGCTCCGCGAGGGACCACTCACGTGGGACGCCGGCCTCAGTGCCGTGGTCGTCGCGGCGGTGGACGACTGCAAGCTGCTGCTCCGCAGCGTGCGCACCGGCGGCGACGTCGAGGACGCGCGCGCCCGCGCCCGAGTCTCCGAGCTGACGCAGTACGCCGCCGTGCGCAGCCCCACGCCGATGGCGTCGCCCAGCACCGCGGGCCACGACAGCTACCTCGCCACCGAATCCGCCAACATCGGCGCAGGCCTCGAGCTGCTCGCCACGCGCCCCGGCGACCGCGATGTGGCCACCAACGTGCTGCGGCGCGTGCGTGCGCTGCGGGGCATCGCCAGCGTGAAGGACCATCCGGCGCTCGCCGACGTACTCGAGGCGGCCGAGCAGGCCGCACATCCGCTCGAGGCGGGCGAGCCCAGCCTCGGCGCCGACGGCGTGGCGCTGCTCGCCGCGGCGGCGACGGTGCTGCGCGGCGTCGCGACAGCTATTCGCACCGGACGGGATGACGCGCCGGCCGCCGACCTTGCCCGGTTTGCCTCGGCCCTCGACGTGCTGCAGGCGCACGAGACTGGCGCGGACCGGGTCGTGCCCATCGCCGAGCTGTTTTATACGGACGGTGGCCCCACGGTGGTGGACGCGGCCACGCAGCCTCCCACAACCCCAGCCGAGCGGTTCCGGCTCGAGGCCGTGGGCCAGGGTGAGCACCTGCGGCGACTCGTGTCGGATGCCCGCGCCGCGCACGACGAACTCGCGCGCGAGCGCGTCCGGCGCGGATTGCGACAGGCCCTGCGATCCCTGCGGCTTGCCGCCGAGAGCTTTGGCGAGGACGCGGTCGCGGCATTCGTGTCGGCGCGTGAGGGGGCCGTGGTGCAGCTCGACGCGGCGGCGCTCGAGACACTCGACCAGGCGGCCACACAGCTGTCCCAACCCGGCGCGGCGCAATCCATCGGCGAGCGACTGGCTGCGCTCGCGGGACCGCGCATGCCGTCGCCGACACCGGCCACGCCCACACCGTCCGCGCCGCGCGCGCCGTCGGCCACTCCGATTGCGGCAACGCCTGTCACGCCCGCCACGCCACGTGCGCCGTCCATGACGCCGCTTGCGGCGGCGCCCGCCGTCGCGAGACCCACGGAGGTCGCGGAGGAGCGCATCATGCCGGCCGTTGCGGAGATCGCTGCCGCCGTGACGACCGTGGCCGCGCAGACTGCCACCTCCGCCGCCGCACGGCTCGGGAGCCTGCTGGATGCCGGCATCCGCACACTCGGTACGCTCGCTTCCACGCCGCTCAGCGTACCGAGGCAGATCGCGGAGCAACCTCCCGTCCCCATCGACGTCCTGCTGTACCGCGGCCGCTCGGCCGTCGAGCGCTGCGTGCAGATCCGCGATGCGGCGCGGAGCGCCGGAGAGTCGATCGACGGCGACTCCCTGGACGAGCTCCTCGACCTCCTCGACCTCGCCCTGGTCGACTGACCCGTCATGCGATTCGGTCGGCGCGTGACGCGCCACGCACCATCGGCCCTCGGCACCCTGCCCGCGTGACTGCAGCGGACGACGCGCTGTCCCTGCGCGGTGCCGAGGCCGTTACGCTGGAGGCGCAGGCCAAGGTCAACCTCCGCCTGCGCGTGCTTGCCCGCGAGACGAGTGGCTATCACCAGATCGAGACGCTGTTCCTGCGCCTCGCGCTCGCAGACACGGTGCGCATCCGCCGCACGACCGGGGCGCGTTCGCTCGACGTGACATTCGAGACACGGACGTACGACATCGGTCCCGTCGAACAGAACCTCGCGTGGCGTGCGGCCGAGTCGTACTGCGACTCGAGTGGCATGCGCGGCGGTTTCGCGATCGAGCTGGTCAAGCGCATTCCGGCTGGCGCGGGACTCGGCGGCGGCAGCGCGGACGCGGGCGCCGTGCTGCGCGCGCTCGATGCCCTCGCTCAAGCGTCGATGGGCGAGGCCATGCTCCTGTCGCTCGCGGCGCGGCTCGGAGCGGACGTGCCGTTTCTCACGGCCGCGCACGCCTACGCGCTCGCGTGGGGACGTGGCGAACGGATGCTCGCCCTCGGCGCGCCACCCGAACGGAACGTGACGGTCGTGGTTCCAACCGTCGGCGTGAACACGGCCGAGGCGTACGGGTGGCTCGCGGCGGCCGCGGAGCGGTCGCCTCGGGTTCCGGAAGCGCACGTGCTCGATCCGGCGGGCTTGTCCGAGTGGGACGGGATCGCCCCGCTGGCCGAGAACGACTTCCAGCACGTCGTCTTTGCCCGGCATCCCGACCTGCAGGAACGGGCGGACGCATTGCGCCAGCGCGGCGCCCGCATCGTGATGATGAGCGGGTCCGGCTCGGCCATCTTCGGCGTGCATGCCGCGGGGGACGGCGACGTCGCCGCGGCGGCGCCGGAGCGGCACGGCGGAACCGATCAGGTCTTCTCCACACGAACGGCGGTGCGAGTTGAGCGACCCTCTCGCACCGAGTAGGTTATTGGGCTGGTACAGCCTGCTGCCCCTTCGTCCAATGGCAGGACAGCGGCCTTTGGAGCCGCGAATCTTGGTTCGAATCCAAGAGGGGCAACTGAGGTGGTTGGAATTGACTAAGTCACTGATTTACCTTAGCTTACAAGGCTCTGCATGGACGGCCTCGCCGTACCCGCTCACGGGTTCAAGCTGTTGTCGGGGACGGGGAACCGGCCGCTGGCGGAGGAAATCGCGAAGCAGCTGGGCATCTCGGTCTGCAAGCTCACCTGCACGCGGTTCGCGGACGGCGAGATTTTCGTCCGCATCGACGAGAACGTGCGCGGCAACGATGTCTTCATCGTGCAGAGCACGAACCCGCCGGCCGAGAACATCATGGAGCTGCTGCTCCTGATCGATGCGGCGAAGCGGGCGAGCGCGGCACGGGTGACGGTGGTGATGCCGTACTACGGCTACGCCAGGCAGGACCGGAAGGACCAGCCGCGGGTGGCCATCGGGGCCAAGCTGCTGGCGAACATGATCGTCGGGGCCGGCGCGGATCGCGTGCTCGGCATCGACTTCCATCAGCACCAGCTGCAGGGGTTCTTCGACATTCCCGTCGATCATCTCTATGCCATGCCGGTGCTGACGGCGCACTTCAAGAAGAAGCAGCTGAAGGACACGGTCATCGTGGCGCCGGATGTCGGGTCGGCCAAGATGGCGCGCGGCTTCGCCAAGCGGCTCGATGCATCGCTCGCGATCATCGACAAGCGGCGGCCCCGCGCGAACGTGAGTGAGGTCGTGAACGTGGTCGGCGAAGTGGAGGGACGCGATTGCATCCTCGCCGACGACATGATCGATACGGCAGGGACGATCTCGGAAGCGGCGCATGCGCTGATGCGGCTGGGCGCCAACTCGGTATACGCATGCGCGACGCATGCGCTCCTGAGCGGGCCGGCCACGCAGCGGCTGACGGACTCACCGATCGTGGAACTGGTGGTGACGGACACCATCCTGCTGCCACCGGAGCGCCGGTTCGATCGGCTGACGATCCTGTCCGTCGGCGAGCTGCTGAGCAAGGCGATTCGCTACACGCATGCGGAGCAGAGTGTGAGTTCGTTGTTCGAATGATGGCTGACGCCAGACGGGTTTAGGTTTAGGTTTACGGTCTATGCTTGCGGTTCCTGGCTGGCCGAGGCGCCTCGCGTGCCGTCAGCCGTCCTCCGTCCGCCAGTAGTTGTTGTTGTTCTTCCCGCGAAACGCTGCGTTGGCAGCACCGGCATGGTAGGGCGGACGCAGCCGCCTGAGAGTAGCACCGGCTTCGCGGTTCGCTGCAGTCGAGGCACGCACGTTCTGGACATCATCACATGGCAAACGCAAACCTCAGCGCGGAAAAGCGCTCCGACTCCGGCAAGGGTTTCGCGCGCAAGCTGCGCGCGGCCGGCCGAGTCCCCGGCATCGTCTACGGCCACGGCCGCGAGCCGCAGTCGCTCTCCGTCAACGCACGCGACCTCGACAAGCTCCTGTCGTCCATCGCGGTGAGCAGCACGGTCGTCGAGCTCGGCCTCGGCGGCGCATCCACGAAGACCCTCATTCGCGAGATCCAGCGCCACCCGTTCAAGAAAATGATCATGCACGTCGACTTCCAGGAACTGGTCGCCGGCGAGAAGGTCATCGTGGACCTGCCGCTCGTGTTCGTCGGCATTCCCGAGGGCGTGCGCCTCAGCGGCGCGCTCCTCGAGCAGATCCTCCACAGCATCGAGGTGCGCGTCGATCCGGCGAACATCCCGAACCACGTGGACGTCGACGTCTCGCACCTCGCGATGGGCCACTCGCTCCACATCCGCGACCTCAACCTGCCGGATGGCGTGGAAGTGCTCTCGGAAGAGGACGCGACGATCTGCGCCGTCATCGCGCCGCGCGCCGCGGTCGAGGCCGCAGCAGCCGAGCCGGGCGTTGCCGAGCCGGAGCTGATCCGCAAGACGAAGGAAGAAGAGGACGCGAAGTAAGATTCGCGCGTTCCTCGCAGCACTCACGCGACGGCTCCGCCCTTCCGGGGCGGAGCCGTCGTCGCCTGCAGACCTCGAGACCCGCCCCATGAAGGTGATCGTCGGCCTGGGCAATCCGGGCAAGGAATACGAGCACACGCGCCACAACGTGGGCTGGTGGCTCGTGGACCACCTCGCGGACCACTGGCACCTGGACGGATGGAAGAAGGACGGACAGGCGAAGGTCGCGCAGGGGCACGTCACCGGCGTGAAGGAAGCCGTGCGCCTCGTGAAGCCGCAAACGTTCATGAACCTGTCCGGCGGGGCGCTCGTGCAGTACGCGCGTCGCCCGTTCTGGTCCGCGGCAAACGACCTGCTCGTGATTTCCGATGACGTCGCCATTCCGGCGGGGACGTGGCGGTTGCGAGCGGAAGGCGGCGCGGGCGGACACAACGGGTTGAAATCGATTCAGCAGGCGCTCGGCACGCAGCAGTACCCACGGCTCCGCATCGGCGTGGGGGATCCGGAGCGCGCGCCGGGTGGGCCGCTCACGGACTTCGTGCTCGGTGCGGTGGGAAAGCGTGACGGCGAGGCGATACGGGCGTTGTTTCCCGTGATGGCGGAGGCGATCGAGGCATTCGTGCGGGACGGCGTGAAGGGCGCGCTCGACGTACAGTCGCGGGCGAAGGCAACCTGACCGCGCACTCGGGGCACATTCGGATCAGCCTTCAGCGGACAGGCGTTCAGGGGGCAGCCGCAGCCGCAGCGTTCAGTGGTGTGGCATAACGGGTCCAAGAACCGGGGACGCCACGACACTGAGGGCTGCGGCTGTAGCTGACCCCTGAACGACTGAAGGCTTCTCATCCTCGTCGATGGCGTTGCGGCCGCACGGCACGCGTGTAGCCGTAGAGCACGCGCTTCACTTCGTCGAGGTCATCCAGTACGCGATTCGCTACCGGCGCATCGAGACACCCGATGTCCCGAGCGACGAGCAAGTGATTCTCGGCTTCACGCGCTGTCGCCATGGCCATGTCGAGGTAGCGCCCGAACTCCGCCTCCGTCGACTTTCCCGCCCCTTCCGCGATCAACGCGCCGATCGCATCCACGGAACGCAGGAGTTGCGATCGCCACCCCGGCCGGACTCGAAAGCGTGAAGGCTCCACGACGCCCGTAAGAGAAACCGCGAGCGCGTGAGCCTTCTGCCACACGATTATCTTCCGGAAGTCCCGCACGCCCGAACGTGGCACCGAACGCCGGCGCCGTCGCACCACTGCACTGCACCTCGAAGCATTTCCATGCTCAGACTCGGCATCGTCGGTCTTCCCAACGTCGGCAAATCGACGCTGTTCAACGCCCTCACCAGCGCCGGCGTCCTCGCGGCGAACTACCCGTTCGCCACGAAGGACCCCAACATCGGCCGCGTGAACGTGCCCGACGCGCGGCTCGCCGAGCTGGCGCGCGTGGTCGAGCCGCAGCGCACCGTGCCGGCCGCCGTGGAGTTCGTGGACATCGCGGGCCTCGTCGCCGGCGCGAGCAAGGGCGAAGGGCTGGGCAACCAGTTCCTCGCGAACATCCGCGAGACGGACGCCATCGTGCACGTCGTGCGCTGCTTCGACGACGACGACATCCTCCACGTGATGGGCTCCGTGGATCCCGTGCGCGATCGGGAGGTGATCGAGTTCGAGCTCGCGCTTGCCGATCTCTCGACGGTGGAGAAGCGGCTCGACCGCGTGAAGCGCTCCGCGAAGACCGGCGACAAGGACGCACTCGCCGAACTGCCGACGCTGGAGAAGGCGTACGAGTTCCTGAAGGAAGGCCGCGGCCTGTGGGAGGCGAAGTTGAACACGGACCAGCTCGCGCTCCTCAAGCCCCTCTCCCTCCTCACGGCGAAGCCTGTGCTGTACGCGGCCAACGTCACTGATGCCGAACTCTCCGGCGACGAGGGCCCGCACCTCAAGGCGCTGCGCGCGTCCATTGCGAAGAGCGGCGAGCTCGCTGAGATCGTGCCCTTCTCCGCGAAGATCGAGAGCGAGCTCGCGGAGCTGCCGCCGGAAGACCGCCAGGAGTTCCTCGCCACGCTGGGGCTCGAGAGCGCGGGGCTCGACCGGCTCATCAAGGGCGGCTTTCACCTGCTCGGCCTGCAGACGTATTTCACCGCGGGCGAGCAGGAAGTGCGCGCGTGGACGATCCATCGCGGCGACACGGCACCACAGGCGGCGGGCGTGATCCACTCCGACTTCGAGCGCGGCTTCATCAAGGCGGAGACGTCGGGCTACGACGACTTCATCGGCCAGGGCGGCTGGAAAGGCGTGAAGGACAAGGGCCTCATGCGCCAGGAAGGCAAGGAGTACGTCGTCAAGGACGGCGACGTGCTGTTGTTCCGCTTCAACGTCTGACGAGAAAGGAAGGCCCCACACTCGTGTCGTCCTGAGCGACGCGAGCGCTTTGTCGTCCTGAGCGAAGCGAGTGCTTTGTCGTCCTGTGCGCAGCGGTGCTTTGTCGTCCTGTGCGCAGCGAGTGCTTTGTCGTCCTGTGCGCAGCGAGTGCTTTGTCGTCCTGAGCGAAGCGAAGGACCTGCTTTCCCGTCTCGCAGAACTAGCCGCGGGTGCGCAACCAGAAGTCGAACAGCCCCTGCAGCCCCCAGAGCACCACGAGCGTGAGCGGGTGCACCGCCCAGCGCGGCGCGTTCGGCGTACGGCGCAGCAGCAGCCAGCCGCCCGTCATGAGCGTACACTCGACACCGAAGTCCGCGTATGCGAACCGGTAGAGATCGAGTCCCGTCGGCTGGCCGCCGGCCCAGAACGGCTTGAACCCCGTGAAGAAATCGCAGACCACGTGCACCACGACCAGCGTACCGGTGAGCCACGTGGTGACGCGCCGGTGCCAGATGCCCCACGACAGCGCTGCCATCGCCGCCGCCAGCACGAGAACGGCGGGGAATGCATGCGTGTACATCACGCACGCCGCGCGGCATCGATCGCCCTGCGGAAGCACGAAGTCCGCGAGGTCCGGCAGGGAGGTGGCCACGAGCAGCGCCACGAGCGACGCGCGCTGCCAGCGCGCGCGGGCCGCATACGCGACGGCGAGGTGCCCGGTTACCACGCTGGTCGGTTGGTCGGCATCGTGCCCGCAACCTACTGCGTCGGAACGAGCTCCCGGTAGCCGGTGGCCGGCGCGGGTTGCGACAGTTCCACGCGGAAGGTCGATCCCACGCCAAGCTGACTCTCCACTTCGAGGCGGAACCCCATCGCCTCGCTCAGGGCACGCGAGATGGAGAGGCCGAGGCCGGTGCCACCGTACCGGCGCGAGGTGGACGATTCCGCCTGCTCGAATGCATCGAACACCGCGCCGAGCCGGTCGGATGGGATGCCGACGCCCGAATCCGCCACCTCGATGCGGCGCACCGGCGCGCCGTGCCCGTCGATCGTGTCGATCACGCGGACGGTCACGCTGCCGGACGGCGTGAACTTGAGCGCATTCCCCACGACGTTGAGCAGCACCTGGTGCAGCTTGCCCGCGTCGGCCACGACGACGACGGGATGGCCGGGCTCGTCGAGCCCGAGGGTGATGCCGCCCGCCTGGGCCTGCGCGTCGAGCTGCGAGATGACGCTGCGCGCCACGCCCACCACGTCCACGGCGACGGTCTCGAGGGTCATGCGGCCCGCCTCGATCTTCGCGATGTCGAGCACGTCGTTGATGAGGCCGAGCAGGTGCGTACCGGCAACGTTGATGCGCGAGAGGTAGGCGAGGTCGGTGTCGTCGAGCGCGTGGCGCTTGTTGCGCAGCAGGATGCGAGAGAAGCCGATCACGGAGTTGAGTGGCGTCCGGAGTTCGTGGCTCATGCGCGCGACGAAGTCGGTCTTCGCGCGATTGGCCGCTTCGGCAGTCTCGCGGGCACGGCGCACTTCGGCATCCGCCTCCACTCGAGCCGTGACGTCGCGCACCGTGATGGTGACGCCGTCGTCGAGCGGGACGATCTGCTCGTGAATCCAGCGCACGCGGCCCGCGCCGTCGGTGGTCTCACGCTCCTGTTCGAGGGCGGCGCGCGATTCCACCACCGTCGCCAGGGTCGCGATGGGCGCGAGCTGGCCTGCCACGCCGGGAAGGAGGCCGAGCCGCTCGCCGGCGGCGCTCCCGTGCGCGAGCCCGCACAGCTCCTCGGCGCGGCGGTTGGCGTCCAGCAGCTGGAAGTCCACGAGGATGCCGGACGCGTCGCGCAAGGCGGCGACGATGAACAGGGCGTCGAGCGACGCATCCATCGCGGCGCGGAAACGGGCCTCGCTTTCGCGCTGCGCGGCCTGGGCGCGGCTGCGTTCCGCCAGCAGCGAGCGACGCGCTTCTGCCGCCTGAGCCTGCGCGATGGGTGCGCCGAGCAGCGTGGACATCAGCTCGATCGTGTTGGCGTGCTGGTCGTCGAACGCCTGTGACGAGCGCGCGAGCACGGCGAGCCAGCCGATGGTGACCTGGTCGTGCAGGATGGGAATCGCGCGCACGGAACCGACGCCGAGACGGTCGCAGACGTCGCCGAGGATGGCGGGAGATTCGTGGCGTTCGTCGTAGGCGAGGCATTTCAGGCGATCCGTGGGCAGCGGCTCACCGTGCGGAACGAGGAGGGCCCCGAGCTCGATGTCGAACAGGGGCGCGCCGTCGTGCGCGCGCGCGCGGTCGCCCACCCCCTCGCGGAGCTCGACGATGGCGGCATCGGCGTCGGTGAGCTCGCGCGCGCGGTCGGCGATGCGCGCGAGCAGGGTGACGAGGTCGGGGCCGTAGCCCGCCACGTCCTCGCGGGTGACGGCGAGCGCGGACAGCTGTTCGGCACGCGCGCGACGGCGGCCCTCGGCCGCGGTGCGCGCCGTGAGGTCGTGCGCGTGACAGGCGAAGCCGGAGACGGTGCCAAGCGCGCTCCGGAGCGGGGTGAACACGGTAGCCACCCGGATGCGGGCGCCGCCACGGCGAAGGAGCCAGGTCTCGCCCTCGAAGCGGCCGGCGCGGGTTGCGTACGCGAGGTCGGCGTCCGGATGGCCGTCAGACCGGACGTCCTCTGGATAGAGCACCGACACATGCTGCCCCACGACCTCGGCGGCGGTGTAGCCGGTGACGCCCGCGGCCCCGGGGCTCCATCCGGCGATGCGGCCGTCGGAGTCGATGAGGTACACGGCGGACGTGGCGTCCGCCGGCGGGACATCGGTGACGTGGGGTGGACCGGGCTCGGTAGTAGTCATGGCGAGGGCGGTGATTTCCCCAGTATCGGCGCCTGACCGCGGAAGCTGGAGCCCGCGCGCCCCCTGTCGTGGTCCCCTTCACCTGTGCCCCGTCTCCGACTATCTTCAAGGGCTTGCACGACCGGTCTGGCTCGCGCCACTGCGGGCCCCGGAAAAAATTCCCCTCCTCCCGCTTCGGCAAACCAGCGGGGGGCTGGATTTCCGTCCAAAGGGAGGATTGCCAGGACATGCCACGTCCATACGAGGCGGTCTATGTCTTCGACTCCACGCTCGAAGACAGTGCCGTCACCGAGAAGCTTGACCGCTTCCACTCACTCCTCGGCACGTCCGGGGAGATGAAGCTCGACCACTGGGGACGCCGCCAGCTCGCGTACCCGATCGGTTCCCGCGAGAATGGCTACTACGTCATCGCGCGTTTCGAGGCCGACACGGCCGGCATCCCCGAGTATGAGCGCGCGCTCAAGCTCGATGACGGTGTCATCCGCCACCTGCTCACCATCTTCGAGAATGAAGTCGGCGCCCCGCCGATGACCGAAGAGGAGCTCGCCCTCGCGAAGAAGCGCGGCGACGACGACGACGAGGACGAGGAGTAGACCATGCGACGCCCATCGAAGGCTTGCCCGTTCTGCGAGACCCGCGTCCGGTTCGTGGACTACAAGGACGAGCGCACGCTCGGCCGGTTCATCACCGATCACGGAAAGATCCTGCCCAGCCGCCTCAGCGGCGTGTGTGCCCGGCACCAGCGTCAGCTGAGCACCGCCGTCAAGCGCGCCCGCTTCCTGGCGCTGCTGCCGTACACGCGGGGTCTGCAGGGATAACATGCAGGACCCCGCGCCTCCGGCGCCGTCCGAACGCGGATGGGGAAAGCTCCTCCTCGCGCTCGCGGCGTTCCTGTTCATCCCCTGGATGCCGCCGCTGCGGGCATTGCTGCCGGTGGAGGAGACGCTGTTGCTCCTCCTTCCGGCGCTCGCGGCGTGCTGTCTGGTGGGGTGGTGGGCGGGGGGACGTTTTGCCCTCGCGGTGATCTGGGTGGCGCTCGCGGGTTGGGCGCTCGCACAGCCGGCCGTGCCGGGGTCGTTCTACAACCTCGTGCGGGGATGGAGCCTGCTGCTCGCGGGAGCTTTCGGACTGGTGTGCCTGTTCGGCCTCCACCGTCCGTTCTTCCCGCGGGCGATGGCGACGCTCTCGCTCGCCCTCGTGATCGTGCTGGTGATGAGCGCGCGGGGCCCGCTGACGCCCTCCCGGGCCCAGCAGGCGGTGACGGTGGAGTTCGCGCGGCGGAACACGGAGTCGCTGGCCATGCTGCGGTCGTTCATGACGCAGCATCCGGAGTTCGTGAAGGCGATGCCGCAGGTGGGATCGCTGCCCGAGGAGTTCGATCGACAATTGACGCTCATGGCGCAGACTGGGGTGGGCCTGTTCCCTTCCCTGCTGCTCCTCGAGTCGCTGGTGGCCCTCGCACTGGCGTGGGCGACGTTTCACCGGCTCTCCCGCACGCGCCTCGGCGCGCCGTTGGGGCCCTTGAAGGACTTTCGCTTCAACGACCAGCTCGTCTGGGGGTTGATTGCCGGCCTTGCGATCGTGTTCGTGCCGGCGCTCGCCTTCCTGGGCGGTGCGGGTCGCAACCTGCTCGTCTTCTTCGGCGCGCTCTACGCGATCCGCGGATTCGGCGTCCTCTCCTGGTTTCTTGCACCGGGAGCGCTTGCCGTCACGCTGTTCGTGGGGTTCGCCATGTTGTGGTGGCCGGTGCTCAATGCGGTCGCCGTGCTCGGGTTCGTGTTCCTGGCGCTTGCCGCCTTCGGACTCGGCCTGGGCGATACCTGGGCCGACTGGCGCCGCCGTGCGCGCCCTACCACGTAACTAGAGGGTTCTAACATGGAAATCATTCTTCGGCAGGCAGTCGAGAGCCTCGGACATCCCGGCGATGTCGTCACGGTCAAGAACGGCTATGCCCGCAACTTCCTGCTGCCGCGCGGCTACGCCTTCGAGGCCACGCCGGGCAACCTCAAGCGCATCAATGCCGAGCGCTCGCGACTCGAGGCGGCGGAGAACGACCGCCGCGACAGTGCGTCGGGGCTCGCCAAGAAGCTGGAAGAAGTGCAGCTCACCTTCTCCGCACGCGTCGGCGAGGAGGGCAAGCTCTTCGGGTCGGTGACGTCCGCCGACATCGCGGAACAGCTCGCCGCGCAGGGGTTCAACATCGAGAAGCGCCTCATCGACCTGCACGACCCGATCAAGGCGCTCGGCGTCTATCGCGTGCCGGTCAAGCTTCACGCAGACGTCAAGCCCGAAATTCGCGTCTGGGTCATCAAGCAGTAAGCGAGGACGACGCGAGGCAGGTCGTCCTCGTCGTCGTGGTACAGGGAAGATGCAACCGGGTACCGCTGGGTGCACGAGACCCCTCCAGCGGCATCCGCGGGCGTGACCGCACGGTGCACCAGCGCCGTTCGTGCACGCCGTGTGGGCTCGGGTCTTGGTTCCCAGTGGCCCGTGTGCCATTCCTCGTACCGCCCCACGTACGAGTCTTTTGGAGGACAACGCCGTGAGCGCGAATCGAATGCCCGTTTCCACCGCACCAAAACCGAAGATCCTCGTCGATGAGCTGGCGCAGCGCGCGGCGGCGATCCTGCTGGAGCACAAGGCCAACGACGTCGTCCTGCTCAACCTCAAGGGCGTGTCGGACATGACCGACTACTTCCTCATCGCGAGCGGCACGTCCGACACCCATGTGCGCTCGCTGGGCAATTCGGTGCTGGCGGACCTGAAGAAGGAGACGGGCGAGATGGCAAATCATTCCGAGGGCCTGTCGCAGGGCCGCTGGGTGCTGCTGGACTACGTCGACTTCGTGGTGCACGTGTTCCATCCGACCCTCAGGAACTTCTACCAGATCGAGCGGCTGTGGGCAGATGCGCAGGTCGTGCCCATCGTCGCCCAGGCGACGGGCGCGGCGCGCTGACGTTCCCCCGGAGCATCGACCCACCTCCTCGGCGGAGGAAGCTCACGTGAGACTGCGTTCGACGGTGCTCATGTTCACGCTTGCGCTTGCCGGGTGCGGGCGCGGCGAACGGGCGGACACGCCCACGCTCCGTGCGACGGCCTCCGCCGCCACGCCGCGCGGGCCGGAGCACCTCGTCCTCCGGGTGCCGCGCGGCGGCGGTGACGCGCGCGTGTACGCATACCCGCGACTCGACACGGTGGTCTGGAGCGCCGCGTCCTCGCCGGCGCCGGCGCGCGTGCTGGCCTTCGACGACGACGCGGGCAGCATCGCCTTCGTGGATGCGAAGGGCGCGCCGGCGCGCATCGATTTCCGCCAGGGCGTGGCCAGCACCGTCACCAAAACGCGGCTCACCGGCCTCGCGTCGTGGGACGGCGCGAACATCTACGGCATCGCCACGGACGGTTCGGTGGAGCGCTACGGTCCCAACGGTCCGTGGACGTGGCACCCGAAGCAGCCCGCCCGCGCGGTGTTTCCGCAGCCGGACGGATCGGTGCTCGTGCTCGCGCAGCGGGCCGAGCGCAGCGTGGTGTGGCGGGTGCGTCCGCCGGCGTCGCGCATCGTGGACTCCGTGTCGCTCGGCACGGTGAACCGCACGCTCCGCACGCAGGTGGGCGACCGCCTGTACCTCGGCAGCGGCAGCGACCTCACCGGCGTGCGCACGCGCACCATGCAGCGCGCCGCGACCATCCACTTCGACGACGACATCGAGCTGCTCGCGGCCACGCCGAGCGGCGACCGCGTGTTCGTGGTGACGAAGAACGGGACGACGGTGGATGTCGTCGACCGTTATCACGAGACGATCAGCGACCACATCGCCATCGGCCGCCATGTGGAGGACCTGCGCGTCGATGCGCTGGGCCGCTACCTGCTGGCGCGGCCGGAGGGCACCGACAGCGCGCTCGTCATCGCGCTCGGCACCAATCGCGTGGTGGGTGCCGTCGCGACCAGCTGGCGCGAAGACCTGCCCTTCGTGGCGCCCGACGGCGGCATCGCGGTGGCGCAGGGCGCGGACGTGGTCGTCGTGGATGGTGAGACGCTCAAGCCCACGGTGCGCGTGCGCGCCGGCGCCGCCGACTTCTGGTACGCGTTCCGCTGGACCGGCTTCCGCCCGCGGGACGCACGGCTCGACACGCCGGTCAGCTTCGGCCCGCCGGTGGACAGCACAAAGCCGCCTGCCGACAGTGCCGCACCGCAGCAGAGGGATTCCGTCGCCGCGCCGGCACCGCCGCAGCCTCGCGACACGGTGGTGCGACGCCCCAGCGGCTTCACCGTCTCGTTCGCCGCCCTGCTCGTGGCCGACAAGGCACGCGACCTCGCGGCGCAGATCAAGGTGGGCAATGACGCGGCGCGCGTCGTCACGTCCGTACGCGACGGCTCGACGATCTACCGCGTGGTGCTCGGCCCGTACGCCACGCGCGAGGACGCCGAGCGGGTGGGGCGCGAATCGCACCAGTCGTTCTGGGTCTACGAGGGCGGCCCGTGACGCCACAGCTGGACTGGACCGAGCGCGGGCGCGAACTCGGCGCCACGCTCGATGGGCATCATGCACTGGTGGTCGTCGGCAGCGATCCGATGGCGACGTCGGAAGTCGCCCTCGGTATCGCGCGCCTCCAGGCCGTGCATCGCCGCGTGGCGGTCACCGACCTGTTCGGCGAAGCCCCGCCGCTCCAGTCGCTGGTGGTCACGGACGACCCGCATGGCATCGTGGACAGCTTCCAGTTCGGCGTCTCGCTGAACAAGGTCGCATACCCGGTGGCCGACGCGGGCGAGCTGTACATCATCCCCAGTGGATCCACGCCCATCGACTACGAGGACATCTGCGCGAACCCGCGCTGGCGTCGCCTCGCCGCGGGCTTTCGCGAAGTGGGTGCGCTCCTCGTCGTCGTCGCGCCGGCCGATGCCGCACAACTGGCGGACCTGGTCTACTCGACGGACGGCGCGATCATCGTGGGCGACGTCGTGCCCGCGGACATCCCCGTGGCGCAGACCATCGCGTGGCTCCGTCCCCGGCGCAGCGGCCCCACGTCCATCGCCGGCGCGGCGCCGCTCGCGGTCGTCGAGGCCGCACGCGAGAAGCCGCGCAGCCGCCGCACCTTCGCCGGCATCGCGGGCGTAGCGATCACGCTCGCTGCCGTTGCCATGGCCGCGTGGTTCGCCTACCGTCCGTTCGCCTCGGAGCGCCCGGTGCGCGTGGGCGCGCGGCCGGAAGCCTCGCCGCTCGCCGGCACGCTGGCGATCGACCGCACCGCGCAGCGCGCGCGCGCGGACAGCGTGCGTCGCGACAGCCTCGCGCGCGTGGGTGACTCCACCGCGGCCGCCGACTCCTTCCCGCTGCTCAGCGCGAGCAATGCGGTCGACTCCGCGCGCGCGTCCGCGTGGGCCGTGCAGCTGGAGCGCACGAATACCAAGTCGGGCGCCATCATGGACCTGCGCATCCGGTTCGAGACGGTGCCCGCCGGCACGTACGGCCAGGTGTATCCCAGCCGCGAGTTCCTGCTCGTGGCCGGCGCATACCCGTCGCGCGCCGGCGCCGAGTCGCTGCTCGTGCAGCTGCGTAACCACAAGACCCTCGGTGCGGGCCTCGGGGTCGTGTCATCCATGCCCTTCGCCTTCCTGGTGCAGGCGGACGTTCCGTCGGCCGATGTGCCGGCGCGCCTCGCGCGCTTTGCCGCGCGCGGACAACCGGTCTATGCACTGCGCCAGGCCAGCGGCGCCGTGAACCTGTACTTCGGCGCCTATGAGAGCACGCAGCAGGCCGCCCTCGCCGTACCCACGGTGCGGGAAGCCGGCGTGACGCCATCGCTCGTCTATCGAATCGGGAGAGTGTTCTAGTGCGGTTGACCAAGCTGGAGCTGCACGGCTTCAAGTCCTTTGCGGACGCCACGCAGCTCGTCTTCGAGCCCGGCGTGACGGCCATCGTCGGTCCCAACGGCTGCGGCAAGTCCAACGTGAGCGACGCCGTGCGCTGGGTGCTCGGCGAGCAGCGCGCGCGGCTGATGCGCGGCGCGAAGATGGACGAAGTCATTTTCCAGGGCTCGTCCGCACGCCGCGCCGTGAACGTCGCGGAAGTCTCGCTTCACTTCTCGAACGACGAAGGCATCCTGCCGGTACCGTTCAAGGAAGTGGTGATCACACGCCGCCTCTCGCGCTCCGGAGACAGTGACTACTTCCTGAACCGTGCGCCCTGCCGCCTGCGCGACATCTCCGACATGCTGCGCGGCACGGGCCTCGGCGCGGGCACGGGCGTGGTGATCGAGAGCAAGATGATCGATGCGCTCCTCTCCGACCGGCCAGACGAGCGGCGCGAGCTGTTCGAGGAAGCAGCGGGCGTGGGTCTCTACCGCGACCGTCGCCGCACCACGGAACGCCGCCTCGAGGAGACCACCGGCGACCTCCAGCGCCTCGACGACCTGATCAACGAGGTGTCGAGCCAGGTGCGGAGCCTGTCGCGCCAGCGTCGCCGCGCGGAACGCCACGGCGAGATCATGGTACGCCGGTTCACCGTCGAGCTGTCGCTCGCGGCGCGC
>JBDTYL010000016.1:0-7015 GCA_040005695.1 bacterium
CATGAGCGCGACGAGGGCGCTCTTTGACGCGGCGTACGCGGAGATGCCGGCGGTCCGACCGCCCGGCAGCACCGCCTCCGACGCGAAGAACACCATGGCGCCCCTGGTGGCGCGGAGGAGGGGCAGGAACGCGCGCGCCGTCAGCATCGCTGTGGTGGTATTGATCGCGAACTGGCGCGCAAAGAGCGCGGCGTCGCTGTCGACCACGGGGCCGCTGGATGCGAACCCACCCGCCATGTGCACGAGCGCGTGGACGCGTCCTCCCGTGGCATCGCGGATTCGTTCGGCAAGCGCGGCCACGGCGGTCTCGTCCGTGAGATCGGCGCCGAGCCCTGCGGCGCGACGTCCGCGCGCCAGCAGTGCGTCAGCGCGCTCGCGCGCGTCGGCTTCCTGGCGACTGACGAGGAACACGCGCGCGCCACGCTCGGCGAATGCGGCTGCGACGGCCTCGCCGACCTGCCCCTCACGGCCCACGCCCGTGAGTACCACGCTGCGACCTGCGTAATCCATGCGACTCCTGAAACCGGGCTCGGCCTTCTGGCATGAAGTATGTGATAGGGTAACCGCAAATGCGAAAACTGCTTCGGCTCAAGCGCGTCAGCGTCGTGGTGCTCCTGCTGTTCGTGGGGGCGCTCGCCCTCGTCGGCATCCTGTCGATTACACGAGGCACGCCTGTGAAGGCGGTCGTCGCCATCGGGAGAAAGGAGGGGCCGCCAGCCATCACCGATTCCCTGTTCTCTCGCATGACGCAGCTGTATACGGGCCTGAACATGACGCCGGGCAATTCCGCCGAGCTGGTGGACAACGGCGAAGTATACCGTCGCCTGTGGCCGGACCTCCGCGCGGCGAAGCACACGATCACGGTGCAGATGTATTACTCGCAGCCCGGCGCGGTGGCAGACACGATGGCGGTGGTGCTGAAGGAGATGGCGCGAAAAGGCGTCCGCGTGCTGTTCGTGCTGGATGCATTCGGATCGATGAATCTCAAGAAAAGCTGGGCGGACAGCTTGCGCGCGGCGGGCGTGGAGGTGGGACTGCTGCGCCAGCTCCACTGGTATTCGCTGCACAACGCGACGGACCGGTCGCACGTACGGGTCGTGGTCGTGGATGGCGAGGTGGGCTACACCGGTGGTTTCGGGCTCGCCGACTACTGGCTCGGTGATGGCAAGCACACGGACCAGTGGCGCGACAGCAATGCACGGTTCGAAGGTCCCGCGGTGATGGGACTCCAGGCCGCCTTCGCCGCCGCGTGGGCCGAGTGTACGGGGGAACTCATTGCCGGAGACATGTTCTTTCCGCGGAAGGCGTTCACCTCGGTGGATGGCGGCATGCAGGCGGGCATCTTCTTCGCCTCACCCACCACCGGCAGCACGCCGGCGGAACGCTTCATCGCGTTGTCGATCGCCAGTGCGAAGCGCACGCTTTACGTGAGCAACTCGTACTTCGTGCCCGACGACGATTTCCGGAAGCTCCTCACGGACGCGCACAAGCGCGGCGTGGACGTGCGGATCCTCACGGTCAGCAAGGAAACGGACGTGAAGACGACGTGGTGGGCGGGGCGCTCCCGCTACGAGGAACTGCTCAAGGGGGGCGTCCGCATCTACGAGTACCAGCCGGCGATGATGCACTCCAAGACTTTCGTCGTGGACGGCATGTGGGGCTCCATCGGCTCGATGAACTTCGACAACCGCTCTCTCGCGTTCAACAACGAATCGAACTTCGTGTTCCTCGACGCGCCGTTCGGTGCGAAGATGGATTCGGTATTCGCGGACGACCTGTCGCGCTCGAAGGAGATCACGCTGGCCGAGTTCCAGAAGCGTCCCTGGTACAAGCACGTGATCGAGAACGGCGCGGCGCTGCTCTCGCGCCTGCTGTAGCCGCGCGCCTACCTGATGTCGGCGCGTCCCAGCGCGGCGCGCACGGCCTCGCGCATCGCGACGAGGGCCTCGTCACGTGCAGCGGGCGAGTCGTCGCGCACGTGGATCTCGATGCCTTCGGCCACGGGCACGCGGCGCCAGCTGGCCGAGCGGTCGTCGTCGGTGTTGCGCACGGCGACGTCGGCCTGTGCGCCGAGCGCCGGCGCGAGCGAGGCAGCCACCCGGCGCTCGAGCATGTCGCCGGTGACCTCGGTCATCTCGTTCCTGATCATTTCCAGCGTGGCGCCTTCCCGCTGGCGGATCTTGATCGCCAGAAGCTGGAGGAGGTGCCGGTAGTTGTACGTCGCCGCCGTGCCTGCGCCTTCCGGGCGGGCGAGCAGCCCGTTCGCCACGTAGAAGCGCACCGATCGCGCACTGGGAGACACGCGCGCGGATGCGTTCGTGGGACGGATGCCGGCGGCGTCGACGAGCGCAGTCACGTGCGCCGCGAGGCCGCGCGCGTTCCAGGGAGCGTGACGCGAGTGGGCGCGCAGTAGTGCGACGGGAGACGGCGTGGGTTCCGGCATAGCGGCGGAAGATAACAGGCGCCGTCACCCACTGCGACCGGAACGGCTTGCTGGCTCGCGTGCCGACCCCTCACTACATCCCCTCACACGACACGCGAGACCAGCCGACCAGCTATCCGGTGTTACTGTGCCGGCTGCCGCGCGCCCGCCGACGCTTCCGTCATTGCCGTCGGGACGCCGGCGCGCGCCGCGAGCTCCGCGATTCGTTCGAGCGCGACCGGCTTCTCGAGGAAGTGCGTCGCGCCGAGTCGTAGCGACGCCTGCCGGATGTCGTCGTCGGGAAATGCCGTCAGCGCGATCACGGTGGCTCCCGGCGAGAGCACCCCGGCGGCGCCCATGACCTGGAGGCCGCCGTCACGCCGGCCTCCCAGGCGGATGTCCGTCACGATGAGCTCGAAGCCTTCTGTGGCGAGCATGGCCTTCGCGACGGTGAGGGAAGCGGCGGAACGCACGCGAGTGCCGCTGACGTCGAACAGCTCGACGAGCACGTCGCGGATGCAGACTTCGTCCTCGACGATCAGGACGCTGGGTGGGCGTTCCTTATTCATGAACCCGGCACGAGGCGATTTCCGCGCCCGGGCGACGGCGCCAGCATAAGATCCTTAGTGGCAGTTACTTACGGCGCAATGCCAGCCAATTCTCCATCTGGGAAATGATCGAAAATCAGTCATTCAAGAAGCGCATATGACCGGAATCACGACAGCCACCGGCTTTCCAGCCATCAGCTCGAACCCCTGTCATCCCGAGCGAGGAGCGGGATCTGCTTTCGCCCTTGCCTCCGGTTACAGCCGCTTCAGCTTCTCGAGCAGCGTGGACCGGGCAATTCCGAGGACGCGGGCCGCCTGCACCTTGTTGTCGTTCGTCGCACGGAGGGCGTCGCGGATGGCCCGCCGTTCCGCCTCCTCCAGCGTCACGGGGCCGGTGAGTGCGGCAGCGCGACCCTGCGGCAGTCCGAGATGCCGAGCCTCGATCGGCGCGCCGTCGGCCAGCAGGGCGGCGCGCCACAGCGTGTTCTTCAACTCGCGCACGTTGCCAGGCCATGCGTAGCTGCTGATGGCCCGCATGGCACCCTGACCAATCCGGGCGCCCCGCGGGAGGAATGTCGCAACGAGGGCCGGAAGCTCGTCGCGGCGTTCGCGCAGTGACGGCAGCGCGAGCGTGAGCACCTGGAGCCGGTAGTAGAGGTCGGCCCGAAATCGTCCTTCGCCGACGAGCGCGGCGATGGGCCGATGGGTTGCCGCCAGGACGCGAGCGTCGCTGCGCATTTCCACCGTGCCGCCCAGCCGCCGGAAGACGCGGTCCTCGAGCACCTTCAGGAGTTTCGGCTGCACCTCGGGCGCCAGTTCGCCCACCTCGTCGAGGAAGAGTGTGCCGCGGCTCGCCACCTCGAACAGCCCGCGCTTCGCCGCCTTGGCATCGGTGAAGGCACCGCGCTCGTGGCCGAACAGTTCACTCTCCAGGAAGGTGGCGTTGAGCGAGGCGCTGTTCACCTCCACGAAGGGTTGCGTCGCGCGCGCGGACCGATCGTGGATGCGCCGCGCGACGTAACCCTTGCCGGTTCCCGTCTCCCCGACGATGAGCACGGGGACATCGTCGTTCTGCGCGGCGAGCTCGATGAGCCGGTCCAGCGAGGGAGCAGCGCCGTCCGCCTCGGCCTGCTGGTGTTCGTCCCCGGCGCGCCGGAGCCGCGCCACTTCACGACGCAAGCGCACGAGCTCTGCGGCGCGCGAGACGGCTGCGTCGAGTGTCTCGAGGTCCACGGGCTTCTCGAGAAAGTCGAGTGCGCCCTCCTGCATGGCTCGTACGGCCGTGGGTACATCCGCGTGCCCGGTGAGCATGATGACGCCGAGCTCGGGGTCGTCGGCGCGCAGGGCCTCGAGCAGCGTGAGCCCGCTGGCATCGGGCAGCCGCAGGTCCACGAGTACCACGTCGGGTGCGTGCGCCGCTGCCGCCGCCCGTCCCTCGCTCGCGGAGGCTGCCACGCGTGCGGCGTAGCCGAGCGTGTCGAAGAAATCCGCGAGGGTCTCGCGAATCGTGCGGTCGTCGTCCACCACGAGAACCGACAGCATGGGGGGCCGCACCGGCCGGCCACTCCCGCGGTCCGCGCTCACGCGCTGTGGAGGATGATCATTGCAGTGGTCCCCACCTCGGGTGCGCTCTCGAGTGCGATGGTGCCACCGTGCTCCTCGATGATACGCTGGCAGAGCGCGAGGCCGATGCCGGTTCCGCCGGTCTTGGTCGAGAAGAACATCTCGAACACCCGCGGCAGGACGTCAGCGGGAATCGTCGCGCCGCCATTGTGCAGCCGGCAGCGCCACGCGCCGTTCGGCAGCACGGTCGTCTGGAGGGCGAGGTCGGTGCCTTCCGGCGCCGCGTCGCACGCATTCACCAGCACGTTGATGAACACCTGTGCCAGTTGCTGGCTGTCGATGGCGCAGTGCGCCGGCGGCTCGGCGCGGGTGCGATGCAGCAGGATGGCGCGGCTCTCCAGCCGACCGCGCTGGTTCTCGATCACCTCGTCCCACACGGCGTCCGGGTCACCGGGCTCCAGGTGGATCGGGGTCGGCCGTCCGTAGTCGAGCAGGGCCGTGACCATGCTGTTCAGCCGCTCGACCTCACGCAGGATACGCCCGACGTTGCGCTCCACGATGGGATCGTCCTTCACGCGGAAGCGCAGCAGTTGTGCGGCGGATGAAATGCCGAACAGTGGGTTTCGGAGCTCGTGCGCGACACCGGCCGACACCTCGCCGATGGCCTCGAGCCGTCGCTTGTGTCCGAGTCGCCGCACCAGCCACGCCCGCTCGATGGCCGCGGCCATCTCGGCAGCCACGGTAGCGAGTACGCGCTGCACCTCCTCGAGGCGGTGCGTTGCGGGCATCGCGTTCGCCATCATGGTGACGGCGCCGAGCACGCCCTCACTGCTCGTCACGGGCGCAGTGATCTCGATGCCCTCGCCCGACATGCGCCGCACCACCTGTCCGCTGCCGATCGCCTCTGCCCACGCCGGGGAGAAGCGCGCCTCGAGCTCCGCGGCGTCACCGGATGAGAAGCCTGCCTGGTGTACCAGGTGCATGGCCGTCGTGCCATGGTCGGCGAGCGCGATGGCCACGGCGTCGCAGGACATGGTGCGCCGCAGCTGCTGCGACACCTCCTGGAGCACGCGCTCCACACTGATCGTGCGGGCGAGCGCCATGCCCGTATCGATCAGCACTTCGCGCGACCGATGGCTCGGCGTGATGTCCACGGTGGAGAACACGTAGCCCGTGACGGCGTGCGCGTCGCCGAGGGCGCTGAGCTGCATGAGGAAGATGCGCTCCTCGGTGGGCGAGCTGCAGGGAAACTCCCAGCTCAACGAGGTCGAGCGGCCTTCTGCCAGGGTGGCCATCGCGGACTCGAGCTGCTGGCGGATGAGCGGGTCCGAGATCGCGTCCCAGATCGAGGCGCCGATGACACCGCCCTCATCGCACAGCTGCGGCGCGCCATTCGTCTGCGCGAACCGCGACCATGACTTGTTCATCAGGGTGATCCGCCCCGAGAGATCGACGGCGTAGACGGTGATCGGGAGGGCGTCGAGCACCTGCCGCTCGAAGTGTGGCATGGCCGGATATTACCGGGGGGACTGGGGCAGACAAGACGGGGTATGGCCGATGCGGCCATACCCCGTTGCCGTTCATGATGGAGCGAAAAAAGACTATCGACGTCGCTTCGCGGATTTCTTGCCGCCGGATGCCTTTCTTACCGGCGCTTTCCGCGCCGAACTCTTCTTCGCCGCAGGCTTCTTCGCGCGCGACTTCTTCATCGGCGCCTTCTTCGCGGACGCCTTCTTCGCGGGCGCCTTCTTCGCCTGGGACTTCTTCGCCTGGGACTTCTTCGCCGGGGACTTCTTCGCCGGTGCCTTCTTTGCCACTGCCTTCCTTGCAGGAGCCTTCTTGACCGGGGCTTTCTTCACTACTGCTTTCTTCGCGGGCGCCTTCTTCGCCGGAGCCGCCTTCTTCGCGGGCGCCTTCGCAGCAGGCCTTGCCGGCGCCTTCACGGCGGACTTCGCCGGTGGGCTGGCGGCTTTCATCCCGCCAGTGCTCCCACCCTTGCCCGCGGGCGCACTGCCTTCGAACGCCGAGCCGCGCACCACTGACGGCTTGTTGCCAGGATCCTTGATAGCCGGGTGTCTTGACGCCGTTACCGGTGCCTTCGGTGCACCGGGCGGCTTGCTGCCCTGCGACCCGCCGGAGGGCGGTGAGATCGGCCGTCCGCTGCCGCCGGACTTGGGCGCGCGCGCCACGACGAGCGGGCTCTCCTCTTCTTCCTCCTCGCCATCGACGACGGGCGTGGCGAGACCTTCCTCGTCCTCCTCGTCTGCATCGTCGGTGCTGTCCCAGAGGTCGTCGCTGTCATCCTTGTGGGTGGTCCAGCCGCCGTCCTCTTCGTCTTCGTCATCATACGACGAGGACCCGCCTCCGCCGCTGCCGTAGCCGAGATCGTCGACGTCGTCGTCGCGATCGGAGAATCGGAGCTCTTCGTTCAACTCGTCACCGCGCGGCATCACCGCCTCCTCTGGAGATAGGACAGTCGGAC
>JBDTYL010000017.1:0-2976 GCA_040005695.1 bacterium
GGGAAGTCGAGCGTCTTCCCTTCTTCGGCACTCTTGTACGCGGTCATCAGCATCTGTACCACCTCGAGGCCGTCCTCGAAGGTAAGCAGCGGCTTCTCCTTGCCCAGGAAACAGCGCACGAAGTGACGGTCCTCAGCCTCATATCCGTATGCGACCGCCTCGTTCGCGACGACGGGCATGAGGCCCATCTCGGCATTCTGCTTCTCCACCAGGTCCTCGCCGGTCTTGCCCTTCACCTCGCGCGAGAAGAACAGCTTCAGCCCCGCGTCGAGCGTGTTCCACGACATCGAGTACTCGGGGCCGAGCAACTCGGCAGAGAGCCGCAGTCCGGCGCCGACAAAGCTCCATGAGGTGGACGCCTCGCCGATCACCGTGTAGCCGTCCGACGTCTCGAACTCGATCACCAGGCTCGCGAAGTCCTCGCTCGGGCGCTTCAGGTAATCCACTTCCTTGCCCATCGTTTTCGCGAGCTGCTTCGCGTACGCGGGACGCGACCACTTGAGCGACGCAATGTGCGCCGTGATGCGCTTCGGCGTCACCGTGGACATCGGCTGGCCCGGCTTCGTGAGCAGTTGCCGCACGACGAGCGCCGAGTGGCACATCATGTCGTTCAGCACGCCGCCGCCCTGCAGTGCACCCTGCCAGAACCACGGCATGTGCGGACCGCTGTGCTCCTCCGCGGCGCGGGCGAGATACGGCCGGCCCGTGGTGGCGGCGCCGCGCGCCCAGATCAGTGCGCGGCCCGTCTCCACCTGCGGCGCGAACGCCTGGTTCTCGAGGTAGCCGTGCATCAACCCCACGCTCTTTACCAGCCGCAGCACTTCCTTCGCCTCGGCGGCGTTCCGCGCGAGTGGTTTTTCGCATGCGATGCCCCTGAGCGTGCCGCGTCCACGCTCGAGCGCATCCACGATCTCCTGCACGTTCTCGATGCGGGCCTGGTTCGGGCCCGTGAGCCAGATGGCGTCGATGGCCGGGTCGGCCACCATGTCGCCGATGCTCTTGTACGCCTTCGCCTCCCCCACGTCCAGTTCATTGGCGTAGCGTGCGGCGCCGGCCGCGTTCTTCGCATTGGGGCTCCACACGCCGAGCACGTCGGCGTCGCGCACACCCTTCCAGCCGAGCATGTGGAACTTTGCGTTGAATCCGCTGCCGATGAAGCCGACACCCAGGCGTTTTGCTGTCATGGTTCTCGATCCGTGGCGGTGGCCGACGTGCGGCGGCACGTCGTGTCAGGAGGGGGTATCGCGTGTGGTTAGAGTCCGTTCGCCTTGCGAGAGCGCAGCAGGCTGGCATCGTACTCCTCGTACGTGACGCTGAGCTTGTCGGTGGCCGGCTTGGGACAGCCGTTCCAGCCGGGGTTGAACACGTTGCCCATGTAGCGGAGGTCCTGCCAGCCCATCGCGCTCGAGAAGAACGCTGCGCCCACGTTGTTGCGGAACCGGTCGAACCATTGTGCGCCGCGCTTCAGTTCTGGCGTGACCTTCTTCGGATAGGCGATGTCGTCGAGCACGGCGTGGCGTTGCGCGGACGTGGCGGACACGAAGTCCACGCCGTGGCGATGCCGCATTTCCTCATCGAGCCATCCGAGTCCGCCGCGCATGGAGACCTTCGAGCTCTCGCTCGTCTCCTTGTCCATCAGCATGAAGTCGATGAACTCGGGCGCCTTTGCATCGGTGGCGCTGCCCGAGCGCTCGTCCTTCGGGATGACGATGTCGGAGAGCACGCGCACGGTGCGCCACTCGTGGGGCGTGAAGAACTTCGGCGCGTAGGGCGCGGCATCACCGGCTGCGTCGTCGGCATGCAGCGCCGCGACCAGACGCGCCGTGCGCTCCACACCGGGCGCGCTCCAGTCGAGGATGCCCGCCAGCGGGACGACGCCGAGCGCCTTGAGTGCGTCGCGACGACTGAGGTCGGTCACAGGGCACCTGCCTTGCGCTGCTGCGCGATGTAGTCCGCCGTGCGCCACGCGAGCGCGAGGATGGTGAGCGTGGGATTCTTGTCCGCCTGCGTCGTGAACGGGCCGCCGTCCGCGACGAACAGGTTGCGGCAGTCATGCGCCTGGCAATGCGAATTCAGCACGCTGGTGCTCTCGTTCGCGCCCATCTGCACGGCGCCCACCTCGTGGATGATCGACCCGCCGGTAGAGAGCCCGTAGCCCTGCTCCTTCGTCGGCATCGGGTTGAACACCTGCCCGCCCATCTCGGCGATGAGCGAGCGGAAGGTCTCCTGCATGTGCTTCGACTGGTTGTATTCGGCATCCGACCACTTCCAGTGGAAGCGCAGCACGGGAATGCCCCACTGGTCCACCGTGGTGGGATCGATCTCGCAGTAGCAGTCGGCGCTCGGGATCTGCTCGCCGCGGCCGGAGAAGCCGATCGTCGCGCCGTAGTACTTGCGATAGTCGTCCTTGAGCGACTTGCCGTAGCCGCCGCCGCCGGGATAGCTGGCGATGCCGCCCATGAACCCGTAGCCCGGCGCGCCGAGTCCGCCCCACACCTCGATGTGATAGCCGCGGGGGAAGTCGAGCTTCTTGTTGTCGAGCCACCACGGCATGTACACGTGCATGCCGCCCACTCCGTCCTCGTTGTGCGGCACGTGGTCCACCAGCGCGGGAATGAAACCGGCGACGTCGGTGCCGGTGGTGTCCGTGAGCCCCTTGCCCACCCAGCCGGTCGAGTTGCCGAGCCCCTGCGGAAATTTCGACGACTTCGAGTTCATGAGCAGGCGTGCGGACTCGCATGCGCTCGCGGCGAGCACCACGACTTTTGCCGCCACGTGCTTGTCGGTGCCGGTGCGCTTGTCCACGTAGGTCACGCCGGTGGCGAGGCCGTCGCGTCCGACGGTCACCTCGCGCGCCATCGCCTGCGTGATGAGCGTGAGCTTGCCTGTCGCGAGCGCCGGCGCGATGAGCACGTCCGGGCTGGAGAAGTTCGCCTTCACCGAGCAGCCGCGGTTGCACTGGCCGCAGTAGTGGCA
>JBDTYL010000018.1:0-8628 GCA_040005695.1 bacterium
GATGTACATGGGCACGCCGAGCGAGGTGAGACTCTCCCCGGTCAGGTCCTCGAACGCCAGCGCCGTCTCCCGGAGCAGCGCATAGATGGCAGCGGTCGTCGCGGTTGAGCTCACGGCGTGTACCCTTCGTGCGAGGTTGCTTCGAAGAAGTGATCAGCCGGGGACGGCCGGGCCGCGCACCATGCCGCCAGCGTGAACAGGGCGGCACCCACGATAACCCACACGGCCACGCGCTCAGGAGGGCGGCTCATGCGCCCTGCCCGAGCATGGAGCGTTTGTACGCGCGCGCGAAGGCCGCCGCCGATGCCTCACGGTTATCCACCAGCGCCGGCCGCCAGCGCTCTTGCCGCTCGTACTTCCGGGTAAACAGGTTGTGGTGGCCTAGTTCCCAGAACACCGCGTAGAGCACGTTCGTCCCGATGCGCACGCTGAACGTGCCGGCCTCCTCCGTCACCGGCCCGATGGTCACGCTGTTGATGACGTTGCCGACGGCGAACGCGCCGGACGTGTACCCGCCGCGGAGCCCGATCTTCACCGCGTTGTACACGATGTACGCCGACGCCTTCAGGCCGTCCTGCTGCGCCTTCCGGTGCGCGCGAATGATCGCGCCGGCGCCGCCCACGGGTGAGCTCCACTCGGCGCTGCTCATGCCGTCACGTGGAACGCGATGCTGGTCCCGGCGCTCCCCGTGTTCATCTGCACGAGCGCGAAGCCGACCGAGACGGCGTGCACCAGCCCAGCCTCATCGACGGTGACGTTCCCCGTTGTCGACGAGTACGCGACCGTGCGCGCCAGCGGGTAGCCGTTCGCATCGAGCGGCGTGCACGTGATCTGCACATCGCTGCCGGCCGGCACGTACTGCGGCCCGCTCGGGTCCAGTGTGAACGCCGTGACCGGGATCGCGGCATCGTACACCTCGTGCGGCTTCTCGTCCTCAGCCATTGAGCTCACGTACACCAGCTGCTCGCCGGTCATGCGCCGCGCGACGACCGCCGTGATGCGGTAATCGCTCAGCCCGTCCCCGCCCGGGAGCACGCGCACCATGCCGCCCTTCGGCACGACCGCGGACCAGTGCATCGTGACGACGGCCGCGATGGTGTGCTCGGTCCCCTCGAACCGCGACAGATCTGCGCCGCTCGGCGGCTCGAGCCGCCCCCACACGTCCGCGACCGCGTCGTACCGCGGACGCGTCCAGCCGTCCGCCCCGTGCTCGGTCAGCGCGTAGAGCCGCAGCCGCTGGTCCCTGAGGGCAAGGGTCACGCGACCCCGACCGGCTTGTACGCCAGCAGCATCGTGCGCGCGCGGGGCGGCAGGCCGCACCCGTCATCGCCGCGCCATGACACGCTCACCCCGCCGCCGGCGGTCTCACTCTGCGCGGACGGCGTGCGGTTGGAGTACAGGTCCGAACACGTGTCGAGGATGCACTGCGCGAGCACCGGCTCGATCTCGTCCGCGTAGTTCGGGTACGCCGCCAGCCCGACCTGCGCGACGATGACGTACGGCCCGTCGGGGAACGACGCGTCGTACACCGACCGGAAGATGCCGGCTGAGCTCTGGACCGTGTACAGCGCAGCCGCCACGACCTCGCCGTCCCCGTCGGTGATCACCGGCGCGGGGATCGGCGGGTCCGCCAGAATGTCCCCCGGGTGAATCGGCCACTGCGGGAGCAGCAACGTGTCCACCGTGCCGTACACGCGCGCGGTGTACGCGCAATCGACGAACGTGCGCGGCGCGAGCACCAGCGGCCGTTCCACGAACCGCTGCACCATCGCGGTCGCGCTCAGGAGGATCGACGCGAGCACGGTGTCCTCGGCCGTGCCGTCCACGCGGAGGTACGCCTTCACGGCGGCAAGATCGGGCAGGCTCATCGCTTCTCCAGAGGGGGGCGCTTCGGATGCTTCGGCTTGCGCCGCGCCGGCGCGATCACCGGCTCGGCCTCGGGGTGCCGCGGCACCGGCGGCGTGTGCGTGATCACCGGCCCGCGGAGGTCCTCCGGCACGTCACCCTCGGGCACCGCGATCTCCGGGATGCGCTCCCTGAGGATGTCCGCATAGCGCCGCGCGACCGCCGGGTAGTCGTGGTACTGCCGAACGTACGCGCCCACGCGCTGCGCCTCTTGCGCATAGAACGCCGGATCGGTCGCCAGCCATTCCAGCATGCCCTCGAGGCACGCCGCGTCGTTCGCGTACGTGTACGGCACGTCGCCGGTGTGCGCGCGGTACTCGCTCGCCGCCTCAGGGTCACCGGCGATGACGGGTTGCCCCATCGCCGCGGCCTCGAGGCCGCTCCCTTGTATGCCCAGCCAGAACGAGTCGAACGTTGCATCGCACTGCGCCTTCGCCATGATCGCGTTCTCGTGCCGCATGCCCTCGATGAGCACCGGCTCGATGCGCACGCCGCGCGCGCGCAACCGCTCGCACACCCCGAGGAACACGTCGGTCCCCTTCAGGCGGCGCAACGTCGGGGAGTGCGCGACCCGGAACACGTGCCCCGGGGTGAGCTCCGCGCGCATCACCCGCGCGATGCGCGCGTACCGCTCAACCGGGATCGCTATCGGCAGCCAGCGCATGCGGTCACTGAACCGCAGGTGGTAGAGCCGGGCGCCGATCTGGATCGCGCCCAGCTCAGCGTCGCGCGCGTTCCGCACGAGGGTCTGCGGGTTCCGCGTCGTGCCCTCGCTCCCGTGATAGTGGTGCACCAGCACGCCGCGCCATGAGGTCTGCGCGAGCTCGAGGACGGCGTAGTCCATGTGCGAGTGCACCACGTCCGCCTGCGCCACCATCGCGCGCACCAGCGGCGCGGCATCGTGTCCATCGAACTGCCGCCATGAGCAGTGCGGATTGTCATCGCCGTAGCGCACGAACGCCGAGGCGTGCGGTGAGCTCAGGTTGATGGCGTTGTGCAGCCGGTACGCGCTGCACCCCGGGTCGTACGTCGTCGCCTGCAGGACCGTCACCGCGCCGGCGGTCCGTTCCGTCACGGCCGGCTCGCCCAGTTCGCCCAGCACGCGGCCGGGATACGTCCACCAGCTCAGCATCAGATCTGCCGGCGCGTCCGTCGGATACACGAACCCCCGCGCCTCGCTTCGAGCAGCGAGGGCGGGGTCGCACGCGTACTCCTCACCGGGCAAGTGCAGCACGCCGTCGGAGGTCTTATGCCGTACCAGAACAGTCACGCGCATCGCACCTCGAGCAGAAAGATGAGGCACGGGTGCGGGGCCTTTCACCCCGCTGGCGGCTCAGCGCTGCGCACGCTGTCCGACCCGCTCACTGACCAGTTACCGGGAACTGATCAGCTGGTGACCACATCATCGAGCGTGACGAACGGGGAGTGCGGCGCGATGAACGCCGAGCCCGTGGACTTGTACGCGTAGAAGCCGGTGGGGATCGGGATGCCGCCGGCGCGCGCATGGAAGCGGTACGACGTCACGTCGTTCTTGAACTTGTAGTGGATCGAGCTCTCCACCGTGAGCTGTTCGCGGACGGCGACGGCGTAGAAGTCTCCGTTCACCAGCGCGATGTCGGACTGCGACCCGAGGGGCGGCATCAAGTCACTGATCTGGATGGGCACGCCGAGCAACGTCATCTGCGGCTTATTGTGCAGGTCCGTCAGCCACGTGACGAGCGTGTTCCCCGTGAGCTTCAGCCCGAACAGCGTCGGGATCGCGGTGCGGTTGACCAGCCACACGCTGTTCGTGCCGGTGAACGTGTGCTTGCTGTACATGTTGAAGATGTCGTTCAGCGTGATCGTGTTCGCGGTCTCACGCGTCACCTTCAGCAGCGCCGCATTGTTGTCGTTGAGCGCGCCGAGCGGCTGCGAGGAACCGGAGCCGGTGATCGTGAAGTAGTCGTTCATCTCGTTCATCACCTGTCCGCCCACCACGCGCTGCAACGTCGACGCGAGCTGACCCGTGAGGTCATCGGCCAGCGTCTCGTCACCGATCTCCGAGTACGCCGCCCACTTGTACACGGTGAGCAACCGCTGCGCGAACGTCGGCTCGGCCTCAGGCTTGTCACCCGCTTCCGCGACGATGGTCACGGCCGCGATGCCGGCGCCCGGACGCGTCTTCGTCACATCGCTCTGCACGAGGTACGGGATGCGGAGCGTGCGGCCGGAGACCGGGAAGCGCCGCGCGACCTGCATGATACCGGCGACGACGTTCTCAACCGAGAAGATCGACGCAACCTGCTGCAGCGGCAGGAGGAACTCACCGCCGGACGCATCGCTGCCCGTGCCGATGATCGTGCTACGCTTGAACAGGTCCTGCAGCGCGCGGTGCACCGTCATCTGCGCCGTCGTCATGGGCTCTTGGTTCCGCTTCGCAACGGTGAGCAGATACCCGTTCGGTCCACCGAACGCGCGACGCACACGCTTCGACAGCTTGTCCATCTCGGCGGCGTAATCTTTCACGCCCTCCTCCTCCCCTTCGCCTTCCGGTGCCGCGCGTCCCAGCGCACCGCCCTGCGACTCGATCTCCTCATCGGGCGTGAAGCCGGCGACCATCGCCGCACGGGACTCGAACGCGATCATCTGCGCAGAGCGCTGCTCGAGCTCTTCCTTCGTGAACGTCTTGGACTCGTCCAGCAGCTCAGCGCGAATGGCCTCAGCCTTCGCGCGGAACTCACCGCCGGCCCGTGATTTCTGGTTCAACATGATTCAGGTTCCCCTCGTTAGTGTGCGAAAGATTGACGGACGGCGCGAAGGCGCTCGTCCATTGTCGCGGTCGTGCTGCGGCTATCTCCCGTTGAGGCGTCACCCGATGCCGGTGCGGCAGCCGAGGTATCCGTCGAGGGTAGCGTTGCCTGCGATGCTACAGGTGCCCCTACAGGCGCGGTCGTGCCGAATCGCGCGGCGAACAGGGCGCGCACCTCGGTCTCGTCCATGCCGTCGATCAGCGTGCCGAGTGCGGTCCTCAGCAGCGTGCGCTTCTGTTCTGCGTTGCGCGTCCCCGTGACCTCAGCCCCCGGCACCGCCGGGGACGGCGTGAGGCTAATCTCGTCCAGCTCGACCTCGGTGAACAGCTGGTAACCGCCGCGGCTCATCGGACCGTACGGCCCATCGACCTCCTCATCGCTCTTCACGAACTCGCTCGCGCGGTCGTAGAAGCCGATGCTCAATCCGGTGAACGCCTTGCTCGCCACCACCGCGCGCAGGTACTCGAGCGCACTGCGCCCCGCGGCCGTGTCGAACACGTCGGCGCTCATGAGCTCAGCATCGCCCACCGTGTCCAGCGACCGCACGACGCCGACGTGGCATCCCGTCACGCCGTTGTGATCACTCAGCAGCTTCACCTTCCCCGCCGCGAGCTTCTCGCTCTTCGTCCGGTCGAGGCACCCCGGCTGGAACTGCGTGCCGTAGTAATCGGTGACGCCGTACGTGAGCGCGATGCCCTGCACCTGTCCGCACACGCCGGCCGGCAGGCCCTCGGTGCGGACCTCGAGCGCAATGGCGCGGTGGATGACGGCGGGGATGCGGGTAGCGTGGTGACTCATGGTCGCGCCTCGGGTAGTGGTCATCTCAGGTTAGGACTCGCTGCTCGCATCTTCGTCATGGTACAGCAGCGTGCACCGGCAGTTAATCACCTCGCTCGCGTCCCCGTTCTGATCACCCGGGAACATGAGCCCATTAGAAAAGGTGTCTCCGATATCGATGCGCTCGCCGTCCTGTTCCGCGTGTGATTCCCGCACGAGGTTGTCGCCGTCCGTCAGCCACTCGCAGGACTGAATCACGCCGCTGTCCTTCGCCGCAACGTATTCCCCTTGGTTGAGCGCGCCTATCGTCTCGGTGCGCGCGATGCGTTCGGCCCGCATCGCACTGCCGCCGCCGAACACGCCGGCGTCGATCAGGTCCGCGATGTCCCCGATGCCCATGCCCGCCGCACGGCCGGCGGCCACCGCCGCGGTGATCTGGTCCGCGGTCGTTGCCCCGACGTTCGTGGCGAGGTTCGTCGCCCGGTCGAGGATCGCCGCCTGCACCAGCGGGTTCTCGAGCGTGAAGTCCACGCCGGCCGTTGCCGCAACGTCCTCACCCGCCGCGTTGACGGTCGTGCTGATGAGCTGCTGGTAGCGGTCCAGCCACGCCTGATGATAGTCCCCGCCCGGCTTATAGTCCGCGGTGATGCGCCGGAGCGCCGCCTCGATGTGCGGGTCACTCACCTCGCCATCGCGCCGGTGCCGGCTCAGCGGGGCGGTCGTCCCCCGGCTCGTGCCCGCGGACTCGAGCACCCGCCGCACGCTCAGCTTCTCCGCGTGGAACAGGGCGGTGGCGGCGCGCTTGTACGCGCCCTCGCCCTTGCGTGCCCGGGTGTCGGTCGCCGTCCAGAGGCCGCGGCGCTGGGCCGGGCTGAGGGCAATCCCGCGCCGGAGGAGCTTCGAGCGGGGCTCAGGTGCCCCCGCGCCCTTCGCGGCCTTAGCGGGCAACGTCGGCCCGGGGCTGCCTGCCGCCGGCGCCTTCTCCAGCGGGGGTTCCGCCGCGGTTGCGGAGTCCGGGGTCGGCGCGGGACCCGTGCCGGCCGGCACGGTCGCCGGCGGCGCGTTCGGGTCCAGCGGGCCCGCCAGCGCGTTCGTCTCGTTCCCGGTCGCGTGATCGAACTGCTCGGAGACAAGGTACTCGCTCCGCCCCGTGGTCCCCACCAGCACGTCCGTCTCGTCCATGCTGTCCGGCATGCCGATCCGGGACCGCGCCTCGTTGCGCGTGATCAGCCCGGCCGCCAGCTCCTTGCACGTGCGGTCGCTCGTCTCGACCTCGTTCTCCGTCAGCGCGCTCAGGCTGTCCGGGTTGAAGCGGACATACACGTCCCCGAACTCAGGCGCGTACCAGTCATCGAGGACCGCCTCCATCGCGCCCATGATCGGGAGGATGGTCTGCTGAATCAGGCGGAACCGCGCCTCCCGATACTGCACACCGGAGAGCCCGCCCTCCTGTCCGCGAGCTGAGGCGACCGCGATCATGCGCGGGTCCACGCCGAATACCGCGCAGATGTCCTCACGTGCGATGCCGCGGAGCGCCGTGAACTCGAGGTCGCGCATGTTGAACGCAAACTGCTTCACGTCCTTCACGCCGGCGAGGAACGCCGTGCGACCGCGCCCCCCGCGCCGCGCCATCTTCTCATGCCAGCGCTCCTCACCCGCGGTGAGCTGTTCCCGCGTGACCGCGCCCTCGAGCATGATCGCCAGCGACGGCGTCCCATTGTTCATCACGATCTGCCGCACGAACTGCCCGGCCTCATAGTCGGCGCTGATGTCGATGAGCGCCGCCGCCGCGCGCGGGTATCCGAACAGCCAGTCGCCGGCGGCAATATCTCGGAAGTGCACCATGTCCGTGGCGAGTGTCTTATGTATCCCGCCCCAGCGGTCCCGCCACTCGTACACGATGATTTCTTGCGTGTCCACGTCCAGCCACGTGTAGTACACGTTCTCCGGGTGCACCAGCCGTATTGCCTTCGGCAATCCCTCAGGCGTGTTCCGCTCGAGCACCCAGAACGCGTTGCCGTAGATCAGGTAATGGACCGCGGTGAGCGCGCGCAACCGCAGGCGGTTCATGCCGACGCGCGGGCTGTTCAGCAGCTGGATCGCCGGGGACTGTTCGAGCACCGTCACCTCGCCGTCCAGCGCCTTGCGATACACCTCCCAGTCCACCGTGGCGACGATGTCCGCGATCACGCGCACGCACGCCTGCACGATAGGGTGGCGCTCGAAGCCGAGCGTGCGCACCTCAGTCCCGCGTCCGAGGAACTCGGTCTCGACGTTGCCGTTGATGACGGACCAGCCGGCCTCCGTCGCGCCGCCGATCCCGCTCATGATGCCTGAGCTGTCCCGCACCTCAACCTCCGCGGCGTTCATCACCGTCGGCACGAGGCCCAGCCGTTGCGCGATCTTCGTGAGTGCGTTCGCCATTTATGCGACCATGAACTGCGCGCGGGGTTGCGACCGCAGGCGCAGCGCGAGCGCGAACGCCATGACGCAGTCGTCGTGCAGGCCGGCGGGTGCCGCATAGCGGACGCCGGTGCGGGTATACTCGTACTCGAACGTTTCGAGCTCAGACCGGAGCACGCCGTCCGGGATGCGCGTGAGCTCTTGCTGCACCGCGAGCACCGCGCCCTCCATGAGCTGTTGCTTCGAGGTCGCGGTGAACTTGAAGCCTTCGAAGTTCGAGCCGCCGTCCTTCTGCAGCGCCTCGAGCACCGGGTCACCGACGCCGGTGGAATCGACCATCGCCGGCGCGCCGGCGGTGATGTACCTGATCTTCGCCGTCGTGCTCTCCCACGTCCCTTGCCAGCGCTCGAACTGCGCAACGTGCCCGCGGTCATCGAGCCCGACGCCGACCGTCCAGTCGTAGCTCTTCGCAAGGTCCCAGCCCCAGTACAGCACGGGGCGTGAGCTCAGCGGCGCGATGACCCGTGCGATAGCGGCGATGCCGAACGGGTTACCGCCGTCGTCCGACGGCTCCGCGAGGTAGAGCTCAGCGAACACCTCGGCCGGCAACATGCGCTGCGCGTCCTCGATCTCCGCGAGGTCGAGCTCGCCGCCCTCGACCGCGTCGTACGCGGTGAGCTTGAAGTAGGCCATGTCCTGCGCGCCCTGTTCCGCCATGCGCGCCAGCTTATAAGCCCAGTTCTTCCGGCCCTTC
>JBDTYL010000019.1:0-11177 GCA_040005695.1 bacterium
TGTGTCATCCTGAGCGGAGCGAAGGATCTGCTTGTTGTTGTGTCATCCTGAGCGGAGCGAAGGATCTGCTTCCAGCGCGCCACAACACATCCACTCACGGCACGCGCCAGCGCGCCCCGTCGAGCGAGAGCAGCCGGTCCGCCTCCGCCGGCCCCCACGAACCTGCCGGGTACGTCGGCATCGGCTTCGGCGAATGCTCCTCCCAGTACTTCAGCAGCGGGTCGATGATCTTCCACGCCGCTTCCACCTCGTCACTGCGCGTGAACAGCGTCATCTCCCCGATCATCACGTCCAGCAGCAGCGTCTCGTACGCCGGTGCCGCCGTCTCGCCGAACGCCTCCGCGTAGCTGAAGTCCATGTCCACCGGCGCCACCTCGAGGTGCTGCGTGAGCGCGACCGCGGCGCCGGGCACCTTCACCTCAAAGTTCAGCGACACCCCCTCGTTGGGCTGCACGCGCATCACCAGCACGTTCGGCTGCAGCTCGCGGTTCGAACCGTCGCCGCCGAACATGAGGTGCGGCGGCGCCTGGAAGGTCACCGCGATCTCCGAGTACCGCTTCGCCAGCCGCTTGCCGCTCCGCAGGTAGAACGGCACGCCTTTCCACCGCCAGTTGTCGATGTGGAAGCACACCGCGGCATACGTGGGTGTCTGCGAGTCCGGCGCAACGTCCGGCTCGTCGCGATAGCCCGCCACGAGGTTCCCCCCCGCGACGCCGGCGCTGTACTGCGCCCGCACGGCATTCGTCGGGATCGACTCCGGAGTCAGCCACCGCACGCTCTTCAGCACCTTCACTTTCTCGTCCCGCACGGCATCCGCCGTCATGCTCGGCGGTGGCTCCATCGCCGTGAGCGCGAGCAGCTGCATGAGGTGGTTCTGGAACATGTCGCGCACAACGCCCGCCTCCTCGTAATACTTGCCGCGCGCTTCCACGCCCACCGCTTCCGCCGCGGTGATCTGCACGTGCGACACCCACCGGCGGTTCCACAGCGGCTCGAAGATCGAGTTCGCGAACCGCAGCACGAGCACGTTCTGGACGGTCTCCTTCCCCAGGAAGTGATCGATGCGGTACACCTGGTTCTCGGCAAAGCACTCGAGCACGAGCGCGTTCAGCTCGCATGCCGTCTCCAGGCTGTGGCCGAACGGCTTTTCCACCACCACGCGTGCCCACGGCCGGGCCGCCGCGTTGTCCGTGCGCGGCACGAGGCCGCTGCTCGCCAGGTGTCGCACGATGGGCTCGAACACGCTCGGTGGCACGGCCAGGTAGAAGAACCGGTTGTGCTCCTCCACCGGGCGAGAGGCCTCGATCTCCGCGAGCCGGGTCTTGATCCCGTCATAGGCCGACTCGTCGCTTGCGTCGCCGCCCGAATAGAAGATGCGCTGGGCGAGCCACTGCCATGCCTCCTCGTCCACCCTCTTGACCTCCTCCGACTCCGCCAGCGCCGCCCGCATCTTCTCGCGGAAGGTCTGGTCGGTCTCGGTGGCCTCGCGGCCCACGGCGAGCACGGCAAAGCCCGGCGCCAGCAGGTGCTCCGCAGCGAGCGAATACAGGGCCGGGAACAACTTCCGCTTCGTGAGGTCGCCCGTGGCGCCGAAGATCACCATCGTGCACTGGTCGGCGCGCTCGGCATGATGGCCGATGCTCCCGAACTGGCTCGTCGCGCGGGCTTTCATCTTCGCCGCGGCACTCGTCACGGGCGACGTCATGAGCCCTTCACCGCGTGGCCGCCGAACTCGTTGCGCAGCGCCGCGATGACCTTGGCGCCGAACGAATCCTCCTGCCGAGATCGCAGGCGCATGAGAAGCGACAGCGTGATCACCGGCGCCGGCACGTCTTCCTCGATCGCCTCCGCCACGGTCCAGCGGCCCTCGCCCGAATCGGCGACGAATCCCTTGAGCTGCGACAGCTTCGGGTCCTTCGCGAACGCGTCGACGGCCAGCTCGTTCAGCCACGAGCGCACCACGCTGCCGTGCTGCCACAGCTCGGCGATCTTGTGCAGGTCGAGCGCGGGAAATTTCTTCGACGCCGCGAGGATCTCGTACCCCTCGGCATAGCCCTGCAGCAGCGCGTACTCGATGCCATTGTGCACCATCTTCACATAGTGGCCCGAGCCGGTCGGGCCCATGTGCGCGTAGCCGCCTTCCTGCGCGAGCGCGAGGAAGATCGGCTCGCAGCGCGTCACCTGCTCGTCCTCCCCGCCCACCATGAGACAGTACCCGTTGGCAAGCCCCCACACGCCCCCGCTCGTGCCCGAGTCGATGAGATGCAGGTGCTTCGCGGCGAGCCGCTCCGCGCGCGCCATCGTGTCCTTGTAGTTCGAATTCCCGCCGTCGATGATGATGTCGCCCGGTGAGAGCAGGCCGGCGAGCGCCTCGATGGTGTCGTCCGTCGGCTGGCCGGAGGGCACCATGATCCACACGATGCGCGGCCCGCTGAGCTGGCGCACGATGTCGGCGAGATCCTTCGCCGGCGCGGCGCCCACGTCCTTGTATTTCGCCACGGTGGCCGCGTCGCGGTCGTAGGCCACCACCTGGTGCCCGGCGCGCACAAGCCGCTCCGTCATGTTGCCGCCCATCTTGCCGAGGCCGATCATCGCCAGCTGCATTGCGTTTCGTGGTGAGGGTATGTGGAAATACGGGGGACGGCTGACGGCTCGCACGCGATGCTCCCGACCTCGCCCCCGTGTCATCCTGGGCGACGCGAAGGATCTGCTTGTACGCCGCTACTCGATCAGCACCGCCCGCGCCGGCGAGCCGTCCAGCCCGGCCAGCTTCACTGGAAGGCACACCAAGTGGTAGTCCCCCGCGGACGGCTCGCTCAGCAAGAGTCCTTCCACGATGATCACGCCGGCGCCCAGCAACGCACGGTGCGTCCGGTGGTGACCGGAGTGGAACTGCTCCACCGACAGGTAGTCCACCCCCACGAGCTTCACTCCCTGCGCGACCAGATAGTCCGCGCCATCGGGAGCCACGTAGGTGTAGTCGGGATGGAATTCCGTACTCCCGCTCGCGAGCCAGGCGGAGTTGCGCGTCTTGAGCAACACGCGTGTGACGCCGGCGAGGTCATGCGCCTTGAGTTCCGCTTCTCCGATGCTCGTGACCGAGTCGGCGAACGCGAGCAGCCGACATGGCCCCATCAGCACGTCGAGGGACAACGCGTCCACGCCGGCGCCATCGTCGAAGAAGTGCTTCGGCGCATCCACGTGCGTGCCCGTGTGCGACCCGAGGTCCACGCGCGACACGTTCGCGCCAGCGCCCTGCGAGATGGCCTGCTGCGCCGTGATGGTGATCGCCGGGTTGCCTGGGTAGATCAGTCCTCCCGAGCGCACCGACACCGAGATGTCATGGATACGAGGGGTCGCGTTCATCGGTCGTCCGCCATGGTTGGAGTTTCCGCCGGAAGGATCGTGTTGGGCACGCCGTAGCCGCCGGCCTCGCGCACGCCGCGCGCCACCGTTCGCCTCACCTCATCCTGTGCCGAGAGGATCGCGCCGCGGCTGCGGCGGAAGCGACGGCCGGACTCGATCACGAACAGGTCGCACAGCGCCAGTTCATGCACGCAGCCTTCCGCTCCACGCTCGGTCAACAGGCGCTGCGTGCGCGCGATCGTGCACGCCGTGGCGAATAGCTCGATGGCCATGTCGCTCAGCCGCTCGAGCTCCTGCTGCCGGTCCACGACCTCGCTGCGGTACTCGCGAATCACCCGCTCGGCGCCCTCCTTCAGTTCGCGCACGTGCTTCTCGAAGTGCGTCCCGTGCGCCTTGAGGCGCTCGTGCAGCTCGACGTCGAGCGTGGGCGTAGAGCCGAACCGGCTCGCGATGCGTCCGGCGGCGAATTCTGACAGCAGGCCGAGATTCTTGAGTGGACTCCGCAGCGCGACGCCGAGCTCCTTCAAGTCGTCTGCCGGTCCGCGGATGCCGTTCAGCGAGATGAACAGCCGCAGGATCTCGTTCGTGCCCTCGAAGATCCGGTTGATGCGCGCATCGCGCAGCGTGCGTTCGTACGGGTACGGCTTCACGAAGCCGCGTCCGCCCGCCACCTGCACCATCTCGTCCGCCGCACGCCACAGCATCTCGCTCGAGAATACCTTGCAGCACGCCGCCTCGAGGGCATAGTCGCCCTCTGCATCCTCAGCCAGTCGCGTCAGCTCGGCCAGCATTGCGTCCGCGGCGTAGAGGTCCATGGCGGTGCGCGCCAGCTTGCGCTGCGTGATCTCGAAGTCGGCAATGGGGCGGCCGAACTGCACGCGCGACTCCGCGAACTCCACCATCTGCTTGAGGATCCGCTGCGTGCCATGCGTGCATCCCGCGGCGAGCGTCATGCGCCCGCCATTGAGCACCTGCACGGCGACGTGGAACCCCTTGCCCACGATGCCGAGCACGTGGTCGGCGGGTACCTGCATCTCGTGGTAGACGAGCTCCGCCTGCGTGGAGCCGCGGATGCCCATCTTGCGGAAGGTGCGCACCACCTCGAAGCCCGGCATGTCGGGCCGGATGATGAACGCGGTGGGCCGGAGTACCGTCTTGCCGTCACGCTCGACCGGCGTTTGCGCGAACGTCGCGATCACCCCCGCGCGCTGCCCATTGCCGATCCAGTGCTTGCGACCGGTGATCGTCCAGCTTCCGTCGGCGTTCGCCTGCGCCTGCGTCACGATGTTCTGCGCATCGGAGCCGGTCTCGGGCTCGGTGAGCGCGTACGCCGCGAGCGTCTCGCCGCGCGCGAGCATCGGGAGGTAGCGCGCCTTCTGTGCGTCGGTGCCGAACAGCACGATGGCCTTGGAGCCGAGGCCGCAATGCACCGCCACGAGCACGCCGATGGAGGGGTCGAGGCTCGACAACGCGCCGAACACGTGCGAATAGCCCGATGGCGAGAGGCCCAGCCCGCCGTACTCGCGCGGGATGGACATGCCGAGGAAGCCGGCGTCCGCAAGCGCGCGGATCACGTCCTCGGGGATCGTCTCTTCCTCGTCGAACTGCGCCGAGTCGATGAGGCCTCGGCTCATCCGGTCGAGGTCGGCCAGCAGTCGCTGGACCGTGCGGGTTTCGTCCGGATCGCGCTCGCTCAGCGCCGCCGGAAAGGGGAAGAGCAGGCTGTCGTGGATCGCGCCGGCGAACATGCCGCGCACGAACGAGGGGGGCTCATCGCGCATGGGTGAACCTTAGTGGCGCGGGTGCGAAGGCGCAGCAGCAGCGGGTCGGCATGTCATGGTCTCGACGGCAGACTGGGGCTGCACGCGCACCCGTGCACCCACCGGCAGGTCGTCGAGTCGCTGCGCCTGCACCGGGCCCGCACCGGTGGCGAGCAGCGCCGCTATCCCGCAGGCGTCCATGGTTCGCACGGCGACCTCGATTCACAGGTGGATGTCCGCGAGAAGATGCACCCTGTCGCGCGATGCCACCACATGCCCATCGCGCGAGTCGTGACTAGTTTGGGAGATGCGCTCATACCTCCAGCACGCCGCCGTGCTCGCGCTCGCCGCCCTGGCGGCGTGCCACTCCGCCGCCGCGCCCGCTTCGCCTGCCGCTCCTGCACCCGCGCCCATACGCGACGTCGCCACGTACCGCACCGGTGAGGCGGTCGTCGCCGCCATGCATGCGCGCTACGTCCGCACGTGGTACAAGACGCTGACCTTCACGCAGAAGACGTCGCGGCTCATGCCCGACGGTACGTGGAATGTGCAGACGTGGTACGAGGCGCTCCGCGTACCGGGCGAGTTGCGCATCGACTTCGACCCGCTCAGTGCGGGCAACGGGGTGCTGTACGCGCACGACAGCGCCTACGGCATCCGTAACGGACGCGCGCTGCCGGCGCAGGCGTCCATCAACCCGCTGCTCCTCCTCGGCTTCGACGTCTACGGCAACCCACCGGCGCGGACGTCGGCGCTGCTCCGCCATGAAGGCTTCGACCTGAATGTCGTGCACGAGGACGCATTCCAGGGTCGTCCGATGATCGTCGTCGGTGCGCCCGCGGGCGACCTGCACCGCAAGCAGTTCTGGGTGGACGCCGAACGCCTGCTGTTCGTCCGCTCGCTCGAGCCGGCGCGCGATACCACGAAGGTGCAGGACGTGCGCTTCGTGAACTACGAGCGCCGCGGCGGCGCGTGGCTCGCCCCACGCGTGGAGATCCATACGGACGGCAAGCTCGTGTTCCACGAGGACTACACCGACATGCGCACCGACGTCCCGCTCGACCCGGCGCTGTTCGACCCGGCGCGGTGGAAAACCGCCCCGCACTGGATGAAACACTGACCCTCTGTCATCCTGAGCGGGGAGATGTTGGTCATCCTGAGCGGAGCGATGTTGGTCATCCTGAGCGGAGCGAAGGGTCTGCTTTTTGTGTCATCCTGAGCGGAGCGAAGGATCTGCCTGCCGTTCCTCAGGTTCGTGCTCCGCATGTTCGACGCGTCGTCGACGCATGGAGGAATACGCGGCGGACTACCCGCGTGTGGATCGCTATTGGATCTGGATGTAGAGCGGAACCGGCCAGAGGCGCAGGATCTCCGCGCGCGGCGTGGGCGGTCGATCGTTTTTCGCCTTCGTGAACTGCTTCCACCCGGCGAACTGCACCGGCTCGCGCTTGATGTCGCGCCAGTACGTGTCCCGCTTCATCCACGGCGGTCCGAAGCCGTCCATGTCCATCACGACCTGCACGCGCGGGTCGAGCGCGATCTTTCGCGTGTTCGTCACACCGCCCGGCGTGAAGCGATGGACGACGAGGACCTTCGGCGGGAGGTGGTACTTCTCCACGAGGGCCGCGAGATACTGCGACGCATAGTTGATGTCGGCGGCGTCGTACGTACCGACGCGCTTCCCGGGGATGCCGCCCTTCTTCATCGAGAACTCGGGATCGATGCCGAGGTGGACGTCCGGACGCTTGAGGAATTTCTCGATCCATGGGAGCTCGTACTGCAGCGTGCTCTGTCCCACCTGGAGGTCGAGAAACAGCAGGGCATTCCGGCTCTTCGCCCAGCCGTAGACCTTCTCGACCATCGCGCTGTCGTGACGGGTACGGTACTTCCCGCTGGTGCCCGGCTGCGCATCGGCCACGAGCACGATCAGGTGAAGCGCAGGTTGCGCGGGATGCGCGGGGTCGATCCGGGTCCACGCCGCGACCTCGCTGTCGAGCTTCGCGAGCATCACCTCGTGCGGAAACTCACCGAGAATGCCCATGCGCTTCGAGAGTGGGTTGCCGTAGAACGCCACGATCCTCCGCGCAGGCAGGATGGCGCCTGGCAGCGGCGCCGGACCCTTCACAGGCCAGAGAGAGTCGAGGTCGCTCCCCGCATCGCGGAATGCCGCGTGCCGATCGCCGGCCTTCGGACCGATCACGCGTGTGGCGGTGCGTGGCCGCGTCGTGTCCTTCGCTACCGCACTGTCCACCGCGTGAGGAGCGACATCCCGCGAAGCCGGCACTCTCCGAATGCGCGTCGTATCCATCACCGTCGCTCGCCGCGCGGCAGTCAGCGAATCGACGGTGTCTGCCGGCGCCTGCTGCTGCGGAAACGCATCATGGCTACCGGTCGGGCGTTGCGCGTCGCCGACCACGACCCTGGCCCCGCCGCGATCCACCCGTTCAGCGCACGCGACTGCCAGCGGCGCAAAGAGACCGCCGGCCATCGCGAGGAACCTGATTGTCATCCTGAGCGAAGCGAAGGATCTGCTTTCGCAGTCCCCTGATCGCGGCGACCGAGGATTGCACCGCCACGGTCGCCTGGGACGCCCCGGACAACACTGCAAGGCTTGTCCTTCTCCGCGATCCTTGCGGTTCAAGATGAAGTGCGCCATCGCGGCTACGGCCGACCCGACGCGTCGAGCATGAGATAGCGCGCACGGGGCTCCAGCTCCGCGCGCGAGTCGACGTCGATCCGCATCCGCTGCACCTGCCCGCTCGCATCGATCCCGCCCGACGGCCACGACGGCAGCCCGGGGCCATTGGGAGTGCCGGTCTTGATGAAGTTCTCGAAGTACGACTGCATGGTGGCTGACACCTTGTAGTCCTCCGGAGTCCATGCAAAAACGGGATTGAGCGGAAGATTACCGAGCGCGTATTCGATCTCCGCCGAGTGCACCGCGCCCTGCGCGGGTGGTGGCGCGCTGCCAGCGCCGCCGCGAACGATTCCGCCGGCGAGCCCGGGTCGCGCATCACCCATCGCCGCGACGAGCGGCGGCCGCGGGCGCGCATACAGATAGCGGTACACCGCGCGGCCGCCCGTGCGGGCGTGAACGTCGAGCCACTTCCACGTGGAGTATCCGATGAATCGATCGCTCGCCAGGTCGGTGAGCGACTGCTGCGCCTCTGCGGCCGTGCCCACGGGATACACCGTCTCCGCCTCCGCGGCGCGGTCGCCAAAAAGCTTGAGCAGCTGCGCCCTCGCGCGCTCGGGCGTCGGCGTCTCGTTCAAGATGGCCCGCGCGTTCGATTCCTCGGAATTCCAACCGGCCAGCAACGGCACGTGCGCCTGGTGGCCCGCGGCGAACGTGGCCGCGGGTGATTCCTGCACGAACCGGCCGTCGACGTTGGGCCCGAACCGTGGAACGCCCGGCCGACCCGATGCCTCGAGCAACTCGGTCGCCGAGAGGGCACGCAGCGCGGCGAGGGAAGGCGCGCCCACCGCAGTCCCGAACTTCACGCCGTTCTGCTCGGTCTCCGTCCGCGACGGTGTGGTGAGGGTGGTCGAGAAGAACGCGCCGCTCTCGCCAATGGCACCGGCGAACAGTCCCTTGGCAAGCGGCGACACCATCTGCGCGCTGACGGAAAATGAACCCGCGGATTCGCCCGCGATCGTCACGCGCTTCGGATCGCCGCCGAACGCCGCGATGTTGGCCCGGACCCAGCGCAGCGCGGCCGTCTGGTCCATCAAGCCGTAGTTGCCGGATGCAGCCTGTGGCGACTCCGCCGCGAGCTGCGGATGGGAGAAGAAGCCGAAGATGCCGAGCCGGTGGCTCAGGGTGACGACGACGATGCCGCGCTTCGCCATGCTCTCGCCATCGTATCGCGGCTCCGATCCATCGCCGGCGACGAATCCGCCGCCGTAGATGTAGAACAGCACGGGCAGCGCCGGTACGCCGCGCGCTCCCGGCGTCCACACGTTCAGGTAGAGACAGTCTTCACTCACGCCGGCGTTGCGGAACATCATGTCGCCGTAGACACGCGCCTGCATGCACTGATTTTCAAAGCGATCGGCGGCGCGGACGCCCCGCCAGTTTGCCGCCGGCTGTGGCGGCCGCCAACGAAAGTCGCGCACCGGCGGCGCGGCGTACGGTACTCCCCTGAACGCGCGCACGCCGCTCGGCAGCGTGATGCCCGCGACCATGCCGTTCACCGTGCGCGCGCGGGGCGCGTCCGCGCCGTGCACGGACCCTGCCTGAGACAGTGCGGACGTGACGGGCATCAGCGCTGCCAACGCGATGAAGAAGTGCGATCGCATGAGCCTTCCTGGTCCACTGAGCGGTGTAGGCGAGCGTAAGCCTGCCTGAAGGGGCGGGGCAGGCGCGTCAGAACACGAGGGTCTGGATGGAGTGCGGCAGGCTGTCGACTTCCGCGGCATTGCCGTTCACCCAGAGATGGTACGGGATCTTCTGGTCCCCGTGGTTCATCACGACGACCGCCACCTTGCCATCCGTGTTCACGAACGCCGTCGCCTCGAGGGCGCTGCGGCTCGGCGAGCACGCAATTCGCCTGGCGCCCGGTCGCACGAACTTCGAAAAGTGCCCGATGTAGTAGTACGAATTGGTGTAGGTCAGCGCGCCGGTCTTCGTATCCGCATGAATCGGGGCGAAGCAGAAATTGCCCACGTGATTGGGGCCGCCTTGCTCATCGAGCAGGACGTTCCAGTCCGTCCACCCCACGGCGCCGCAGTTGAAGTCGTTGATCATCGACCGGCCGTACACCTCACCGAGCCGCCAGGCGTGAATCTCCTCCGCCTTGAACGAATCCGCCGTGCCTTCCGTGAACAGCAGCTTCTTGTCGGGGAATGTCTCGTGCACGAGGCGGACGTTGTCGAACAGCATGTCGCCGCCGCTCCATGGCTCGTACCAGTGATAGCCGATCCCCCACACGTACCTGGCCGCGGCGGGATCCGCGAGGATGGTGCTGACGCGCTGGTAGATCAGGTCGCGGTTGTGGTCCCAGGCGATGATCTTCCGGTCGCCGAGCCCTTCCCGCTTCATCGTGGGGCCGAGGTAGTTCTTCAGGAAATCCCGTTCGTCTTCTGCCGAGTAGACGCAGGATTCCCACGTCTGCGTCGCCATCGGCTCGTTCTGGATCGTGATGCCCCAGATGGGGATGCCTTCTATCTCATATGCCTTGATGAACTTCGTGTAGTAGTTCGCCCACGCCTGCCGGAATTCCGGCTTGAGCTTGCCCCCATGGAGCATGTCGTTGTTCGTCTTCATGAAGGCCGGCGGGCTCCACGGGCTCGCGAACAGCGTGAGCTTTCCCCCCGCGGCGGCGATCGCCTGCTTCGTGAACGGAATCCGGAATTGGCGGTCGTGGCTCACGTTGAACGACTTGAGCGCCTTGTCGCCTTCATCGACATACGTGTAGCTCGCCGACGAAAAATCGCAGCTGTGAATGTGCGTCCGCCCGATGGTGTAGCCGATGCCCTTCTGCGGATCGAAGTAGGCCTCGAGGACTTCGCGCTGCTTCGCCGCCGGCAGCTTCGCGAACGTCTCGGCCGAGGCGTCGGTCAGCGCGCCGCCGACGCCCATGATCGTCTGCGCCCGCTTCGACGGATCCACGAAGACGCAGATCTGCGTCTCGAGTGGCTGGCCCATGTGCTTGAACGTCGGCGTGGCAGTCGGCGCGAGGCGGAGGTCGGTCTTGTCGGCCGTGGTGTAGACGGTCACTGGACGCGCCTCGACGCTACGGTCGAATGCCGGCGGCTCGGGTGGTTCCGCCGGCTGCTCGCGTGTGACTGCAGCCAGAAAGTTGGCTTTCCCCAGCACCAATGCTGACGACGATGCTACCAGGAATCCACGGCGATCGATGGTCATGGTTACATGGAGTTGGAGACGGTGCATCGGGGCGAACGGCTTCGTCGGCATTCGCCACGCCGGTTGAATAGACGGCATCGGCTCGCCATGCGCCATTCGCGGCGCCTGTCATCCTGAGCGCCACTCTCCTTGTCATCCTGAGCGCCACTCTCCTTGTCATCCTGAGCGCCACTCTCCTTGTCATC
>JBDTYL010000020.1:0-3919 GCA_040005695.1 bacterium
GCGCGCCGGGCACGCGTGGCGGGCGCACGGGTGCGCACACGGAGCACCTGGGGCACATGCTCGCGGAGATGCAGATCATCGCGCGGTCGCACCCGGGGGCGACGTGGTGACGTCGTCTCGCGGGGGGAAGGCCGATCCCTCGCGTTCGCCCGGCATGACGCGGCCGAACGGCGCGTGACCACCCGCGACGACGTGCTCGCCATCCTCGACACCGTGATGGATCCGGAGGTGCCGGTGCTGAGCGTGCGCGAGCTCGGGATCGTGCGCGACGTGGCCATCGATGCGGCGGGCGCGGTGACGGTGACGGTGACGCCCACGTATTCGGGATGCCCGGCGATCCGGGTGATCGAGGAGGACATCACCGCGGCAATTCGCGCGGCAGGCATACCGGAAGTTCGCGTGGAGACGACTTACAGTCCCGCGTGGACGACGGACTGGATTCCCGAGTCGGCGAAGGCGAAGCTCAAGGCGTACGGCATCGCGCCGCCGGGACGCGTGGATTCGTCGGGCGGGCTCGTCCAACTGCTCCGCGCGCGACCGTCGGCCGAGTGCCCGTACTGTTCGTCGCACGACACCGAGGTGCGGAGCGAGTTCGGGTCCACGGCGTGCAAGTCGGTGAACTGGTGCCGGAACTGTGGGCAGCCGTTCGAGGAATTCAAGGCGATCTGACCTGATGCGCGCGCCGAGATGCGCCACGCCCATCATCGCGCAGCGATCCGCGACGCCCGGCACTCGATCGATGACGCATCAACGACGAGCCGAACGGAAAATGCCGGATGCAACAGAAACGGCCTGATACCGACGGCGCCGGTCAGTTCGTCGAAGGCGAGCTGACCGGCGCAATCATCGGTGCATTGTACGAGACCTGCAACATCCTCGGATACGGTTTCCTCGAGACGGTCTACCGGAACGCCTGACGCTGGAGTTGCGCGATCGACGACGTCCGACGTCGGCCTTCTCCTGCACTGTGGTCCTGCGCCCGCATTCCATCGCCTCGTCTCCCCGAGAGTCATCGGAGCAACGCGCGGTTAGATCGGGCGCTTTCCGTCAGCTCCTGCCCTTTCCGTCAGATCCGGCAGCTTCCGTGTTCCCGCGGTGCGACTGCTTGCAGGATCGCCCAACTCGAACCGGGTAATCCGCTGTACGACGATTCGCTCCCCGAGCCTGGCCGAGCACTCCGCGACCAACTCTCCAATCGCCTTCTTCGGTTCACGAATCCACGCCTGCTCGAGCAGCACCACGTCCTTCGCGAACGCCGCAAGCTTGCCCGCGACGATCTGCGCCACGAGCGCCTCGGGCTTTCCACTCGCCCGCACCTGCTGCTCATACGCCGTTCGTCGCTCGGCAACGACCGATGGGTCCACCCCGCCAAACTCGATAGCCAGCGGCGCCGCCGCCGCAACCTGCTCGGCAAGCTGTCGTGCGAGTGTCCGGAATGCCTCCGTGCGCGCCACGAAATCCGTCTCGCACGCCAGCGCTACCATCGCCCCGATGCGGCTCGTGTGGTGCACGTAGGAGCCGATCGTTCCCTCGCCGACGGGACGCGTCTCGCGCGACTCGGCCTTCGCAATCCCCTGCTTGCGGAGCACCTCGACCGCGCGATCGATGTCGCCGCCCGTCGCCGAGAGGACGGCCTTGCACGCCATCATCCCCGCGCCGGTGCGTCGTCGGAGTTCCTGCACTTGTGTCGACGTGATCGGTGTCATCGCCTGCGTCTCCTGAAAATTGGGGGTGGCACGAGCGACGACCGCATGCGAGATCGTCGCCAGCGCCGGCGAGGCTGTTGGCGTGCCCGAAACGGACACACCCCACCCGCGCTCGGCGCGGATGGGGCGTGAACCGATCGCTCCCACTCTGTTACCCGATGCCGGCTATCCCGGCACGCGGGCGCGCACGCGCGTTCGTCGGGCTCCGTCACGCGGAGCCGGGCGACCGGCGCGATCTCGCTGAACCTGCACTGTGTTGTTCATTCAATGCTCCTCAGACGACGCGTGTCTTCCACTGCCCGCGCCGGAACAGCAGCGCGCTCACGATGGCCAGCAGCGAGAACGCCAGCGTTGCCGCGAGAAAGACGCCCTGCGGTCCCAGCCCCAGCGTGTTCGCGAGCACCCACGCGATGGGCAGCTCGAAGATCCAGAACACGCCCAGGTTGATGTACGTCGGCGTCCGCGTGTCGCCGGCGCCGTTGAATGATTGCGTGATGGTCATGCCGTACGCGTAGAACAGGAAGCCGCAGGCGACCGTCCGCAGCGCCGCCGTGCCATACGTGGCGACGCCGGCTTCCTGCGAAAACAGTCCCACCACCGGCCGTGCAAAGATCACGAACAGCAGGCCCACGATCCCGAGGAACACCGCGCTGTACCGTCCCGCGGTCCACACCGCGGTCTCGGCACGATCCGGCTTGCCCGCACCGAGTGCCTGACCCACCATCGTCGCCGCGGCGTTGGCGAGCCCGAACGACGGCAGCAGCGCGAAGATCACGATCCGCATGCCGATGGTGTACCCGGCGAGCGCATCGCTGCCGAAGTTCGCGAGGATGCGCACGAGGCCGATCCAGCTCGCCATGCCGATGAACACCTGGAAGGTGGCTGCCGACGACAGGTTCACGACGCGCGCGATCAGCTTGGGATCGAGCGCGAAGTCTGCACGATGCACGCGGATGCGCGACCCCGCCCGGAACAGCCGGCTGATCGCGAACAGCGCGCCCGTCCCGCGCCCGATCGTCGTCGCCACCGCGGCGCCGACGATGCCCATCTTCGGGAATGGCCCCCACCCGAACACCAGCGTGGGCGCCAGCACGATGTTGATCGCGTTCGCCAGCCAGAGCACGCGCATCGCGATGGCCGCGTCGCCCGCACTGCGGAACACGGCATTGACGAGGTACAGCATCACGACGCTCGCATTGCAGCCGAGCAGGATGCGCGTGAATGCGACGTTGTGCCGCACGCCCGCCGAGCCGCCCATGAGGCGCAGCAGCGGCTCCGCGAACAGCGCGCCGAACACGCCGATGGTCAGCGAGACCACCAGCCCGAACAACAGCACCTGCGCCGCGGTGTGCGCCGCGCCGTGCGCATCCTTCTCGCCGATCCGTCGCGCGATCATCGCCCCCGCGCCGATGCTCAACCCCATCGACAGTGCGTAGAGGATGGTCATGAACGACTCGGTGATGCCCACCGTTGCCACGGCGTCTGAGCCGAGGTGCGCGACGACGAACACGTCGACGATGGCGAAGACGCTTTCCATGCACATTTCCAGCACCATCGGCACGGCGAGGATGAAGATTGCGCGGCCGATGGGTCCCTCGGTGAAGTCACGTCCATGTGCGCCCGCCAGCGCCTCGCGCACCGCCGACCAGACCGAAGGCGTCGCGTGATCAGGTGGCGAAAGCGCGTCTGCCTGCGTACTCATGTGGATCTCGGGTTCCGGGTTACGCCGCCGGCTCCTCGGCCGAAGGCAACTGGAGTGAAACGGAATCGCCCCGCCTGCGGGGCTGCGCAGGCGGGGCGATGGTTCGCTCCCGGAATCGATGGCGGCCCTGCGGTCGCTACATCGGCTCCACGCCTGCGCGGTCTGCATCGACGCCCACGACGCCACGCGTCGCGCACGGACCGAAGTCCGCGGGGCGAGCGGTTGCGTCAAGGGTGGCGGAGACTGCGAAGCGCATCGACGTACTCCAGAAGGGAATGGGCTGCTGGGACATCTTAGAAGGTTCAGGTCGCGGCGTCAAGGGCAGCTATCGGCCCTTCCGCGGTATGCCAGTCTTGCCCGTGCAATTCTCTGCGCTCCTCCGTGTCGTCTGCGACCGCGGAGGAAAACGCGGGATTGTGTCATCCTGAGCGACGCGAAGGATCTGCTTGTCGCGGGATCCCAGTCCTGCCCGTGCAGTCCTCCGTGTCCTCTGTGGTTAACGCAACAAAAA
>JBDTYL010000021.1:0-8016 GCA_040005695.1 bacterium
AGGAGCACGAGCCGCCCGCGTGGATCCAGTGGGACGACGAGACCTACAGCGGCGATGCCTACGCCACGTACGCCTGGGGCTGCGACGTGGCGGAGGTGGAGATCGACCGAGACACCTACGAAGTGCGGCCGCTGAAGCTCACGGCGGTGCAGGAGTTCGGGCGTCCCATTCATCCCGGGCTCGCGCGTGGACAGATCGAGGGTGGCACCGCACAGGGGCTGGGCTTCGCACTGCTGGAGCACGTCGTGATGCGCGATGGCGGCATGGCGAACGCATCGCTCACGAACTACACCATTCCCACCACGCTCGACACGCCGGTGATGGACATCGCCATGCTCGAAAACCTCTACGCCGACGGCCCGTTCGGCGCCAAGGGACTTGGCGAACTGCCGATCGATGGGCCGGCGCCCGCCGTCATCAATGCCATTCGTCACCTCGCCATCGACGTGCGCGAGATTCCCGCTACCCCCGAACTCGTCATGAGCGCATGCGCTTCACGCTGAACGGCGCGCCCGCCGACGTCACCGCCCCTCCCATGGCGCGGCTGCTCGACGTGTTGCGCGAGCAATGCGGGCTCACGGGCACCAAGGAGGGTTGCGGCGAGGGTGAGTGCGGCGCGTGCACCGTGCTGGTGGACGGAACGCTCGTCGTGTCGTGCCTCGTGCCGTTCGCGCAGGTGGAGGGGAGTGACGTGCAGACCATCGAGGGCTTGGGCGGCGATCACGCGCTGCAGCACGAGTTCATGAACGAGGCGGGCGCGCAATGTGGCATCTGCACGCCGGGCATGATCATGGTGGCGTCCACGCTGCCGGCGGCTGCCACGCTCGAGGAGATCCGCGTCGCACTCGCCGGCAACCTGTGCCGCTGCACCGGCTACGAGGCGATCTATCGCGCCATTCACGCCGCGCGCGGAGCGGCCACTTGAAGCTTGTCATCCTGCGCGCCCCCCGTGTCATCCTGCGCGCCCCCCGTGTCATCCTGCGCGCCCCCCGTGTCATCCTGAGCGCAGCGAAGGATCTGCTATTGCTTGGCGCGAACAACCACCGGCCTGTCGCGGCAGCATGAAATCCGCCGTCACCCCCCTCACCATCGCCTCGCCGCGCACCCTCGACGCCGCGCTGGCCATGCTCCGCGACGAACCCCTCGTCCCGATCGCCGGCGCCACCGACCTCTACGTCGCGCTCAACTTCGGCACACTCGCCGCGCAACGGTTCATCGACATCACCCGCCTGCCCGAGCTCCGCGGCATCGACGTCCGCGACGACACCCTCCGCATCGGCGCCGGCGAGTCCTACACCCAAATCATGCGCTCCCCGCTGGTGCAGGACCGCCTGCCGATGCTCGTGCAGGCGTCATCCCAGGTGGGCGGCGTGCAGATCCAGAACCGCGGCACACTCGGCGGCAACGTCGCGAACGGCTCACCGGCCGGCGACTCGCTGCCCGTGCTTGCCGCCGCAGACGCCGTGCTGCTGCTGCGGAGCGCGGCAGGCGAGCGGCGCGTGCCGTTCACGCAGTTCTACACGGGCTATCGTGCCTCGGTACTACGGACGGACGAACTGATCGTGGCCGTCGAGTTCCCGCGCGTTTACGGACGCCAGTGGTTCCGGAAAGTCGGCACGCGCGCCGCGCAGGCCATTTCCAAGCTCGTCATCGCCGCGGTGCGCGCGCCAGTGCCGCGTATCGCCATCGGGAGCGTCGCCGCGACCACCGTGCGCCTTCCGCGCACGGAAGCCGCACTCGCCTCGGGCGCCGGCATCGATGCCGCGGTCAACGTGCTCGAGTCGGAGATCGTCCCCATCGACGACATCCGCTCGAGCGCCGACTACCGTCGCCAAGTGGCGGCCAACCTGCTGCGGCGCTTCTGGACGGACACGGCGGACGGCCCAGCCTGACCGCGTCGCGCACCCATCGCTCCGCGCCATGACGAGCCTCGTCATCCGCAGCCAGCGCGTGCTCGTCGAAGGCGTCCTCCGGCCGGCCGCACTCCATCTCGCCGATGGGCGCATTGCGGCCATCGCGCCGCATGCCGACGTACCCGCCGACACACCTCTCATCGACGCGGGCGACGACGTCGTCATGGCCGGCCTCGTGGACACGCACGTCCACGTGAACGAGCCCGGACGCACGGAATGGGAAGGCTTCGCGAGCGCCACGCGCGCCGCAGCGGCCGGCGGTGTCACGACGATCTACGACATGCCGCTCAACAGCATTCCCGCCACCACCACCCTCGCGGCGCTCGATGCGAAGCGCGACTCGGCGCGTGACCGCATCGCGGTGAACGTCGGCTTCATTGGCGGCGTCGTCCCCGGCAACGCGGACGACCTTGCGCCACTCGCTGCCGCGGGCACGCGCCTGTTCAAGTGCTTCCTCGTGCCGTCCGGCGTCGATGAATTTCCCTGCGTCACCGAAACCGACCTCCGCGCAGCACTGCCCATCCTCGCGTCACTCGGCGCCACACTCCTCGTGCATGCCGAGCTGCCGGAGCACATCGCGCCCATGCCCGACGGCGACCCGCGCGCGTACGCCACCTATGTCGCCTCGCGGCCACCGTCCGCGGAGGTCGAGGCCGTGGCACTCGTGATTCGCCTCGCCGCGGAGTTCGATGCCCGCGTGCACATCGTGCACTTGTCGTCGCACCATTCGCTGCCGTTGCTCCGCGCGGCCCGCGTGCGCGGGGTGCAGGTGTCTGCGGAGACATGTCCGCACTACCTGGCATTCCGCGCGGAGGACGTGGGGGCCGGCCACACGGAGTTCAAGTGCGCCCCGCCCATCCGCGACTCCGCCACGCGCGAGGCACTGTGGGCCGCCGTGCTCGGCGGCGACATCGCCCTCATCGCCTCCGACCACTCGCCCTGCCCGCCGGACATGAAGTCGCCTCGCGACGGCGACTTCTTCCAGGCGTGGGGCGGCATTGCCTCCCTTCAACTCGGGCTGCCGGCCACGTGGCATCACGCCCGCGGGCGCGGCGCGGACGTCGCCTGGATCGCGGACCGCATGAGCGTGGCGCCGGCCCGCCTCGCCGGCATCGCGAGCCGAAAGGGCCGCCTCGCAGCCGGACTCGACGCCGACATCGTCATCTGGTCCCCCGACGCCACCGTCGACGTGGACACGCTCACGCTGTATCATCGGCATCCGGTCACGCCGTACCGCGGGCTCGCCCTTACCGGGGCCGTCCGCGCGACGTTCGTGGGTGGCGAGCAGGTCTTCGGCGACGGCCGCATCACGGACCGGCTGCCCGGCCGCCTCGTGACGTGAGCACACCCCAGCGCAACCCGATGACGGATTTCACGGACCTGATCGACCTGGCCGCCGAATCACTGGGCGGCACCGTGCTCGCGGCGAATGACGAGTTCTTCGCGCCGAAGGAGGCGCTGCTCAAGGCAGCGTCGGCCGAATGGCGCGAGGGCGCGTACACCGAGCGCGGAAAGTGGATGGATGGCTGGGAAACGCGCCGCCGTCGCAGCCCCGGATTCGACTGGGCCATCGTGCACCTCGGCGCACCAGGCGTGGTGCGGGGCGTCGTCATCGACACCGCGTTCTTCCGTGGCAATTATCCGGAGCGGGCGAGCATCGAGGCGTGCGAGCGCGACGGCACGCCATCGCCGGACGACCTCATGGGCGCCGGCACCACGTGGCGCACCATCCTTCCGGAGTCGGCGCTCGAGGGCGACACGAAGAACCACTTCGCCATCGATGACGACGGCCGCGCCACGCACCTGCGGCTCAACATCTTCCCCGACGGCGGCGTTGCCCGGCTCCGCGTGCACGGCAACGTGCTGCCGTCGCATCAGGCCGGTGATCGCGTCGTGGAGGATCTCGCCGCCATCGAGAACGGCGGGTTCAGCATGGTGTGCAGCGACATGTTCTTCGGCCACCGCCAGAACCTCATCCTGCCCGGCCGCTCGACACACATGGGCAACGGCTGGGAAACGCGACGCCGGCGCGGGCCCGGGCACGACTGGTCCATCATCCGGCTCGGCGCACGAGGCACCGTCGAGCGGGTGGAGCTCGATACGGACCACTTCAAGGGCAATGCACCCGGCTCCTGCATGCTCGAGGGCTGCGTGATGCCGGGTGCATCGGCCGAGGCACTGCAGGGCGCCGCCGTACGATGGATGCCGATCGTCGCGCAGTCGGCCCTGCAGCCGCACGCGCGCCATCACTGGACTGTCGCGCCGCCGGTGGAGGCCACGCACGTGCGGCTCAACATCTATCCTGACGGCGGCGTCGCGCGGCTGCGCGTGTTCGGCCGGCGTGACGAGGCGCGACGCGCATGACGATTGCCGTCGCTCGACTCGACAGCATGCCCGATGCGGAGGCCGCGTTCAAGCTCGCCGCGTGTTGCGGCTCGTCGGCATGGGTGGCGCGCATGCTCGCCCGCCGGCCATTCGGGACACTGAAGCAATTACTCACCGCCGCTGCCGACGTCGCGAAGACGCTCACCGACGACGACTGGCTCGAGGCGTTCCGGCATCATCCGAGGATCGGCCGGCGTAATTCCAACGCCGTCGTCTCCACCAGCGCGGAAAGCTGGTCGGCCGGTGAGCAGTCGGCGGTGTCCGCGGCCAGCACCGCCGTGCGCGCCGCGCTGGTGGATGGCAATGCGGACTACGAGGCACGCTTCGGGTTCATCTTCATCATCAGTGCGAGCGGGAAGTCGGCGGACGAGATCCTCGCGGCGCTGCGCGCGCGCATGGGCAACGAGCACGACGACGAGATCCGCGTCGCAGCCGCAGAGCAGATGAAGATCACGCGGCTCCGGCTCGAGAAGCTCACCGGCGGCGACGGAGCGCCTGCATGACCACCACCCTCAGCACCCACGTGCTCGACACAGCACTCGGCGCGCCCGCCGCGGGCATCCACGTTACGCTCTGGCGCGTGGGCGCCGGCGGCGACGCCACGGCGGTGAGCAGCAGCGTCACGAACGATGACGGCCGAGTGGGATCGCTGGCGCCGACCGCCGGCGTGCTGGTGGCCGGCGCGTACCGCCTCTGCTTCGATGTAGCGCCATACTTCGCCGCTGCGCGGCGCGAGAGCTTCTACAACGAGATCTGCATCGACTTCGTGATCGCGGCCGACGCGCAGCACTACCACGTGCCGCTCCTGCTCAGCCCGTACGGGTACTCCACGTACCGCGGCAGCTGAGGCGACACGTCCCACTCATGGCGGCTGTCCGCCATCACCACCACCACGCACCATGACCGCGATCCTCACCCGGAACAGCTACGGCAAGTCCGCGGTCCGCCTGCTCAAGGTGGTCCGGGACGGCGCATATCACGAGATCCGAGAGCTGGCGGTGGACGTCATGCTCGAGGGCGCGTTCGCCGCGGCACACGCGGAAGGCGACAACAGCGCCGTGCTGCCCACGGACACGATGAAGAACACCGTCTACGCCAAGGCGCGCGAGCTGTCCCTTGGCGAGCCGGAAGAATTCGGGATGGTGCTCGCCGCGCACTTCCTCGATGCGAGCGCCGCGGCATCGTCGTCGGCCGTCACGCTCAAGGAGCATGGCTGGCGGCGCCTGGTCGTGGGCGGTGCGCCGCATGATCACGCGTTCGAGCGTGCCAACAGCGAGCTGCGAACCGCGCTCGTGACCCAGGCGCGGGGGGCAGCGCCGGTCGTCGTCGCCGGCATCGAGGACCTCCTCGTGCTGAAGTCCGGGCGGTCCGCCTTTGCCGGCTACCCGCGGGACCGGTACACCACCCTCCGCGAAACCGAAGACCGCGTGCTCGCCACCTCGATGACGGCCACGTGGCGCTACGCGCCCGGCGCCACCGCATTCGGCCGCCTGTTCGCCGCGGTACGCTCGGCCCTGCTGGAGAGCTTCGCGCATCACGACAGCAAATCGGTGCAGCACACCCTGTACGCCATGGCCGAAGCCGTCATCCACCGCGTGCCCGAAGTGGAATCCATCAGTATCGTCATGCCCAACAAGCACCACTTGCTGGTGGACCTCTCGCCCCTGGGACTCGACAATGCCAATGAGGTGTTCGTGCCCACTTCGGAGCCATACGGCCTGATCGAGGCCACGGTCGAGCGCGCTACCCCGGCTCGCGGCTGAGCCAATGCGGGCTCGGGTGAATCGTGCGTGGATCTTGCGAATACCCTGTCGAGTACACAGGCTCCACGGTGTGCTGTCGCCGCCGTCGCGACGCGTCCAGGCTGACCCCCATCAACCTGTATGAGGAGACCATTCCACACGAGTCAGGCTGAGAAACCGCAGTGAGCTTTCATCCCAACGAAATCCGCCGTCGTGGCCGCGTCGCCATGCTGCTGATTGCCGGCGTGCTCTTCTTCCTGATGGGCGGCTTCTTCCGCAGCCAGGTGGTGATGCACGAGAAGTACGCGCTGCAGTCCGAGACGAACCGCATGCGGGAGATCCCGCTGCCGGCGCCGCGCGGCGTGATCTACGACCGCAACGGCAAGGTGATCGCGGACAACGTGGTGGGTTACTCGGTGTCCGTGCTGGCCCTGCGCGAGGACACGCTGCGTTCGATCCTCACGCGGCTCGGTGACGTCATTCCCATCACGCCCCATCAGGTGGACCAGGCGGTACGCCGCCTGCGGCGCGCGCCATCCCGTCCCACGGTCATCATCCCCGACGCCGGCTTCGACGTCGTCAGTGTCCTGGAAGAGCACCGGAGCGGGTTTCCGGGCCTCATCATCCAGAGCTCACCGCGCCGCTTCTATCCGGACGGGCAGATCGTCTCGGCATTCGTGGGCTACACCGGCGAGGTGAGTGAGGCGGACCTCGCCCGCGCGAAGGACACGCTGGACTACAAGGCTGGCCAGCAGATCGGCAAGCAGGGTCTCGAGAAGGAATACGAGTCCGTGCTGCGCGGCACCGAGGGCAGCCAGTTCGTCGAGGTGGATGCGCGCGGCCGGATTGTGCGACAGACGTCCGTGCGTGCCGACCTCGCGCCCGTGGCCGCACCGCCGCTGTACACCAACATCGACATGGACCTGCAGCGCGTTGCCGCCGGCCTGTTCGGCGACACGCTGCAGGGTGGCATCGTGGCGATGGATCCGAAGACGGGCGCCGTGCTCGCGCTGGTGAGCGCACCGGGGTGGGACGGCAACCGCTTCGTGGGGGGCATCCCCGCGCAGTACTGGGATTCGCTGCGCAACGACCCGCGCAAGCCGCTCTACAACAAGACGCTCCAGGGGCAGTACCCGCCGGGCTCCACGTTCAAGATCGCCACCGCCATCATGGCGCTCGAAGGCAACATGGTGACGATGAACGAGCACATGCCGCAGACATGCAACGGTGGCCTGCAGTACGGCTCGCGCTTTTTCCACTGCGACGGCAAGCACGGCAGCCTCTCGCTCGCGGAGGCCATCGCGAAGTCGTGCAACACGTACTTCTACCAGCTGGGGCTCAAGGTGGGCCTGACCAAGCTGCTCGCCGGCGGCGTGAACCTCGGCTTCAAGGAGCGCACGGGAATCGACCTGCCCGAGGAGCGCACGCCACTCTGGCCCGCGACGGCGGAGTACTTCGACCGACGCTACGGCAAGAGCGGCTGGACGGGCTCCGTGGTGCTCAACCTCGCCATCGGCCAGGGCGAAAACGCGCAGACGGTGCTCAACATGGCGCAGTTCTACACCGCGCTGGCGACGGACGGCACCGAATCCAAGCCCGAGGTCATGAAGCGCGCGCCGGAACGAAAGCGCATCTTCAAGCTGAGCGACGAGCAGTTCCGCCAGCTGCGCGCGGCCCTCGCGAACGTGGTGGAAACCGGCACCGCCGCCCGCGCGAAGATCGAGGGTGTCGTGCTCGCGGGAAAGACGGGAACAGCGCAGAGCCGGAAGTACGGAGCGAACGGCAAGGAGCTCAACTTCTCCTGGTTCGTCGGGTTCGCGCCGGCGGACGATCCCAAGATCGTCGTGGCGATGATGCTCGAGTACGTCCCCTTCCAGGGCGCCACGACGGCGACGATGGTGTCGAAGGTCATCGAGGCGTACCTGCACGTGAAGCCAAAGGTGGACATCGTCCCGTACTGATCTGGGGGACGGGGG
>JBDTYL010000022.1:0-8713 GCA_040005695.1 bacterium
TCGAGGCGAGCGAGGACACCGTGTCGATCGCCTCCAGCCCGAACGGGGCCACCGTTTCCATGCAGGACTACGTCACTCCTGACAGCGCGTGGCACGTCGTGGGCGCGACCCCCGTGCGCAATGCACTGATTCCGCACGGATACTTCCGCTGGAAGGTCTCGAAAGCCGGCGTGGGCGAATACGTGACCGCACCGATGACGGATCGCGCGATGCACTTCCCGCTCGATTCCGCGTTGCGCGCGCCGCCAGGCATGGTATACGTGAGCGGCAACACGTGGGGCGACATGATCGCGTTCATGGGGTGGGTGGGCCCCTTCCGCGTGCCGTCGTTTCTCATGGACCGGTACGAAGTCACCAACAGGGAATACCAGGCATTCGTGGATCACGGCGGATACGCGCAGCCACGCTACTGGGCCGACGCGTTCATGCTGCACGGGCACGCGGTGTCGCGCGACAGCGCGATGCGGCTGTTCCGCGATCGCACGGGACGGCCGGGCCCGTCGACCTGGGACGGGGGCCGCTATCCCGCCGGCCGCGCCGACTATCCCGTGTCGGGGGTGAGCTGGTACGAGGCATCGGCGTACGCCGCGTTTGTCGGCAAGAGCCTGCCGGCGTTCGCGCAGTGGTACCTCGCCGCCCCGCCCGACGTGGCCCGGTTCACCGTGCGCCTGAGCAACATCTCGCGCACCGACGTGGCCCCGGTGGGCGCGTTCAAGGGACTGGGCCCCTTCGGCACGTTCGACATGGCGGGCAACGTCGCCGAGTGGACCGTGAACGCGCTCAGTGCGGATCGTCGGTTCATCCTTGGCGGGGATTGGCGCGCACAATCCTACCTGTACGACGATCCCGACGCGCGCGCCGCGTTCGACCGCTCGCCAGGGAACGGCATCCGCTGCGTGCGCAACATTGTGCCCCTGCCACCCGCCGTGTCCGCCCCCATCAAGGCGCTCGAGCGGGACTTCGCGACCGTGACGCCCGCCTCGGATGCCGTGTTTGCCGCATACCGGCACCTGTACGCGTACGAACGCACACCGCTCAACGCCAGGGTCGACAGCACCGTGGAGAATGCGCGCGACTGGCGGAAGGAGCGCATCACCCTCGACGCGGCATACGCGGGCGAGCGCCTCGCACTGTACCTGTTCATCCCGAAGAACGTGAAGCCGCCGTACCAGACGGTCGTCTTCTTCCCCAGCGCACGCGTACTCCACCTCACCAACAGCAGGTCGCTCGGCGACACCGCGTACTTCGACTACGTCGTGCAGAGTGGACGCGCGGTGCTCTACCCGGTGTACCAGGACACCTACGAGCGGCGCTTCCGCCGCGGCCTGCCGGGTGCGAACCAGGAGGTCGACCTGAGCATCCAGCGATCACGCGACCTCGGCCGGTCGCTCGACTACCTGGACACGCGTTCCGACATCGCGCACGACAAGATCGCGTATCTTGGCGTGAGCATGGGATCCGCCGAGGGAGTGATCTATGCGACGCTGGCGCAGGACCGGCTGGCGACCGCGGTGTTCCTCGACGGTGGCTATTTCCTCGGGAAGGCCCCGCCCGGCGGCGACCAGGCCGACTTCGCGCCGCGCATGAAGAAGCCCGTGCTGATGGTCAACGGGCGATACGACTTCACCTTTCCTTACGAGAAGTCCCAGCTCCCATTGTTCCGGATGCTGGGCACTCCCGATTCGAGCAAACGGCACGTGGTGCTGGAGACGCCGCACGACGTGCTCGCCCTGCGGCCCGCGCTGGTGAGCGCCGTACTGGGGTGGCTCGACCGGTATCTCGGTCCGATCCGGTAGCGCGGCACTCGGACAAGCCGAGGGCCCGCATCACCAGGTGATACGGGCCCCAGGAAGCTCCCGAGCGGGAATGACGGCTACTTCTCGTCGAACGGACGGCCCGGCCGGTCGTCCTCGTCGTCGTCGGTGCCGTCGTGGTCGTCATCAAGGTCGACGAGATCATCGTCTTCGTCGTCCTCGTCGTCATCCTCGTCGTCATCCTCGTCGTCGTCGTCGTCATCATCCTCGTCGTCGTCATCTTCGTCGTCATCGAGGTCGTCATCGAGGTCCAGATCATCCTCTTCCTCGTCGTCATCGAGGTCGTCATCCCCCTCGACGTCGTCCTCGAGATCGTCGTCGTCGTCGCTGGGCGACAGCGAGAAGGGACTGGCCGCCGCGGCGAAGAGGCCAATCGATTCCGGGATCTCGAACAGGTCCGGCATTGTAGAGCGCTCCAGAAAGGAGGGTGGTGGATGAAACGGCAGTCGGCGACGTGCCAGCCCTACAACGTTGCCCGCTCGCGCTTGGCCTCGCGCGAGATCTTCTTCCGGTCGCTCTGACCCAGCAGCCGCTTGCGAAGCCGGACGGACTTCGGGGTGATCTCGATCAGCTCATCGTCTTCGATATACTCAAGCGCGCCTTCCAGCGTCAACTCCCGCGGCGGTTCGAGACGGATGTTCTCGTCCGTCCCGGTGGTGCGCATGTTCGACAGCTTCTTCTCCTTCGTGGGATTCACGTCCATGTCGCCCGGTCGCGAATTCTCCCCCACGATCATTCCCTCGTACACCGGGTCGCCCGGCGACACGAACAGCGTCGACCGCTCCTGCAACGCCGCGAGGGCGAACGCGATGATCGTGCCATTCTCCATCGACACGAGCGTGCCCCGCGAGCGCGTCGCCAGCGCTCCCGCCCACGCCCCGTATTCCAGGAAGCGATGGTGCATGATGCCCGTACCGCGCGTATCCGTGAGGAACTCCGAGCGATAGCCGAACAGGCCGCGCGCCGGAATGCGATACAGAACCCGCGTGAGCCCCTGCCCCGGACTCTTCATCTCGATCATCTCGCCACGGCGCGGTCCGAGCTTCTCGATCACGGCACCGAGAAACTCTTCCGGCACGTCGATGGCCAGCTCTTCGTATGGCTCGAGGCGCTCCCCATTGATGCCGGTACGCAGGATCACGCGCGGACGCGAGACCTGGAACTCGTAACCTTCGCGCCGCATGGTCTCCATGAGGATCGAAAGGTGCAGCTCGCCACGTCCGCTCACCGTCCACGTGTCCGTGGAATCCGTGTCCTCGACCTTCAGGGCCACGTTCCGCTCCAGCTCCTTGTACAGCCGGTCGCGGATCTGCCGCGACGTGACGTACTTGCCTTCCTTTCCCGCGAACGGCGAGTTGTTGACGAGGAAGTCCACGCTGATGGTGGGCTCCTCCACCGCGATGCCTTCCAGGCGCTCGGGATGCTCGAGGTCCGTCACCGTAAGGCCGATCTCCACGCCCTCGAGGCCGGCCAGCGAGACAATCTCGCCCGCAGGCGCACTCTGCACCTCGGTGCGATCCAGCCCGTCGTACACGTAGAGCTTCGTGACCTTCGCCTGCTCGCTCTTCTGCGTGACGTCCATGGGCAGGAGCAGCACCTGGTCGCCCACCCGCACAGTGCCGCGCTCGATGCGGCCGATGCCGAGGCGCCCGAGGTACGGCGAGAAGTCGATCGTCGAGATGAGCATCTGGAACGGCGCGTCGCTGTCGCTCGGCGCCTCCGGTACGGCGGAGATGATCATGTCGAAGAGCGGGTCGAGATCCACCGCCGTCACATCCATGTCGAGTGTCGCGATGCCCTCGCGCGCCGACGCATACACCACGGGCGCGTCGAGCTGCGCCTCGGTGGCCTCGAGCTCGATGAACAGGTCGAGTACCTCGTCGTGCACGCGCATGGGGTCCGCGCCCGGCCGGTCGATCTTGTTGATGACCACGATGGGCGTGCGGCCCAGCTCCAGTGCCTTGCGCAGCACGAACCGTGTCTGCGGCATGGGGCCGTCGAAGGCATCCACCACGAGCAGCACGCCGTCCACCATGCGCAGGATGCGCTCGACCTCGCCGCCGAAATCGGCGTGGCCCGGGGTGTCGACGATGTTGATCTTGGTGTCCTTCCAGCGGATGGACGTGTTCTTCGCGAGGATGGTGATCCCGCGCTCGCGCTCGAGCGGGTTGGAATCCATCACGCGCTCGGCGACGACCTGATTTTCCCGGAAGGCGCCGGCCTGCCGAAGCATCTTGTCGACCAGGGTGGTCTTCCCGTGATCGACGTGTGCGATGATGGCGATGTTACGAATCTGCATAGCCTGCAAATATACCCTGCCGAATGAACCCCAAACAAGCTGGGCCATGAAGGCACTTGACGGTGCCGACCTTCGTGGCCACCGTACGGCCGTAGGCACACACCCTGGCAGGAGGTGTCCGATGCACCAGCAGCACGACCCCGCCCCGGAGCAGTATCCGCATGGACGTGGCTATGGTCACGATTACATGCGCGGCGGGGAGATTCCCGGCGGGTACGGCTACTCCAGTCGCGACGAGTACGCGTTGCCCCGTGGTGAGATCGCGCACGAGGCACGTGGTGACGACCCGGCGCAGAGCAAGTCCCCGCCCAGCAAGACGTAGGAAGCATCCAGCATCGGTTTCACCGCGGGGCGCCGGAGGGCGCCCCGTTCGTTTGCACGAGAGGGCGAGAGGACGACGTTCCTCTCGTCCTCTCGTCCTCTCGTCCTGCTTTTGTTAGAACGACACGCCGAACATCACGGGAACGAACTGCGTGCTCGAGCCGCTCGACGACACGTAGTGATACCGCGTCTCCGCGTAGACACCAAGCCCTCCCAGACCGAAGCGGATGCCCGCACCGACGCTGGCGCCGGGCTTGGTTTCACTCGTGCTGGTGGAGCCAACCGAGAAGTTGCTGTTGTAGAGGCCCGCACCGGCGATGACGTAGGGGCCGAGCAGCGGCACCGCACCGAAGCCCATCTCGACGTTGGCGGCCACGCCCAGGATCCGGTCCGAACCCGAGATCGTCGAGCTCTTCGTGTCGAAGTGGTCCAGCGTGCCGTCGATGCGGAACCCGACGGGGGCGAGCGGTACCGCGAGGCCGAGCGACACCTGCGCGTGGTAGCCGCTGTTGAATGATTTTCCGAGGTCGCCTGTCGGGAACGCTGCCCCGGCGGCCGCGCCGAAGGTGACTTGTGCCGACGCCAGCGCGGGGACTGCGACGAGGGCCAGAACTGCGAGGATCACACGCTTCATGGGATGATGGGGCTCGGGGAAAGGGTCATGCGCCGCGTCCATTTGCTGATGGGACGCGCCGCACGTCGAAACGGCAACGCCGCCGCCTGCCCCCACGCGCTATCGCTTCCCCGCCGGTGCCGCCGCTGGCGCCGGCTTGGCGGGTGCCTCGCCATCGGCGAACGACGTATCGACGCCGCGCGACTTCAGCGATGCGACGAACCCCGTCTTCTCCACGGCCTTGGTGTATGCCTCCGTCGGCGCAACCTGTCCGCTGTCGACGAGCTCCAGCAGCGCGTCGTTGAGCGTGACCATGCCCAGCCGCTTCGACGTCTGCATCACGGACGGAATCTGGAATGTCTTGCCCTCACGAATGAGGTTCGTGACGGCCGGAATCGACAGCAGCACCTCGCGCGCGGCTGCGCGCCCGCCCCCGATCTTCTTGCAGAGCGTCTGCGAGATGACGCCCTTGAGCGACTCCGCCAGCATCACGCGAATCTGCGCCTGCCGGTCTGCGGGAAACTGGTCGATGACGCGGTCGATGGTGCCCGCGGCCGTGGTCGTGTGCAGCGTGCCGAACACGAGGTGGCCCGTCTCGGCGGTCTCGATGGCGATGGAGACCGTCTCGAGGTCGCGCAGCTCACCGACGAGGATGATGTCCGGATCCTCGCGCAGTGCCGCGCGGAGCGCGCTCTTGAAGGAGCCCGTATGCACGCCCACCTGCCGCTGCGTGATGATGCACTTCTTGTTCGGGTGGACGAACTCGATGGGATCCTCGATGGTGATGACGTGGTCGGAACGCGACCGGTTCACGAGGTCGATGAGGGAGCAGAGCGTGGTGGACTTGCCGGAGCCCGTGGGCCCGGTGACGAGGACGAGGCCCTTGTTCAGCTGGCACAGCTTCTGGACTTCCGCCGTGATGCCCATCTGTTCGACGGTCACCACCGTCGCGGGGATCTGCCGGAACACGGCGGCGGGGCCATTGCGATCCTTCAGCGCGTTTGCGCGGAACCGCGCTACGCCGGTGATCTCGTACGCGTAGTCGGTGTCGTTCGTCTCGGTGAACTCGTTGCGGTTCCGCTCGGGCATGATGGACCGCAGCATCTGCTCCACCTGCTCGGGTTCGAGGGGAGGCTGGTCGATGCGGTGCATCTCGCCATGCAGGCGCAGGATCGGCGGCTCGCCGCAGCGCAGGTGGAGGTCGGAGGCGCCCTTCTCCACGATCATCCGCAACAGGAGGTCGAGGGCACCCTTGGCGCGCTCGCTGCCGTCGAAGGCACCGATGGCGTCACCGCTCGCACCGACGCCGTCGTTGCGCACGCTCGCTGCCAGGGCGGCCGGCACTGGTAAGGGGGCGCGCTTGGCGGCAATCGCGGCCGCGGCGACCGGGTCCGTGTCGCGCGGATGGCTCCTGGCCTGGACACTGAGGCGTTCCCGCTCCTTGCCCGCATCGATCGTGACGCGCACGCGCCAGCGCTGCACCTCTCGAGTCATGTCAATCTGGAAGGCGCCGTCGTCGGAGGCGTAGGCGAACGACGTCGGGTTGCCCGCATCCAGTGCCGAGCCGGCGGTGGGCGGCGCGATCTCACGCAGCAGCGCGACGACCTGGGGGCCGGTGAGCGGAGTCTTCGTGACGGGGCGTGAGGTCCCGTTGATCTCCAACTCGGCCAGCTCGCCCTCATCGAGGCGGAGGGCGGAGGCGCGCTGGCTGACCATCACGGACAGGAGGCGATCGAGTTGTGCCATGGGTCAGGAAGCCGGTCGGGCGTAGGCGATGTGCGCCGTGCTGATGAGCTGCACCTGATCGACGGCGAAGAGCGGGAGGAAGCGCAAGGACGTGTTGTTGAGGAAATCGATGAGGCGGGGGCGATCGGCCCGCAATTCCGGGAACACCGAGCCGATGCGCGACTCCCCGTTCGCCAGTTGAATCTCCACATGCATGCCGATCACGCCGGCCTCGGCGGGTTCATCGCTTTGCGGTACGGCCGTCGCGACCACGGCGATATGGGACTTGTGCACGAGCAGGAGCTCGCCGGACGGGAGGATGAGCGGCAGGAATGGTGCGGCATCATTCAGGGCGTCGAGGGGTTCCTCCGGCCCCGGCCGGAACCGGGCGAACGCCTGGAGGAAGATGTCTCCGTCGAGGCGCACGCCGGACGCGAGGGTGAGCTCGACACGGTGCCGCACCTTCTCAATTCGATAGTCGCTCATGAAGGATGAGTGTCGGCAGGCGCGTGCCGCGCGTCAAGCGGTTGGGTGCAGTGGCGGCACATGACGCCGCCCGGTTACGTTCCGCCCGTGCTCGGACGCCTGCTCGCCATCATTGCCCTGCTCGCCCTGAACGGCTTCTTCGTCGCCGCCGAGTTCTCCGTCGTGCGTTCGCGGCGGTCGCGGCTCGAGGCGATGGCGCGCGGCGGTGACGCGAAGGCGCGCCTGGTGCTGAAGGCCTCGGCCAGCCTGGCCCGCCTGCTGTCCGCGAGCCAGTTCGGCATCACGCTGGCCAGTATCGGCATCGGCGCGCTCGCCGAAGAGGCATTGTCGGCGATCTTCGGCCAATTCTTCATCACGCTGCCGCTGCCGCTGCGCATCAGCGCGGCGGGACTGGGCACCTTTTGCGCGCTCGCGGTGGTGACGTACAGCCACGTGGTGTTCGGCGAACTCGCCCCGCGCGGCGCGACGATCAACAACCCCGAGCGGATGGCGCGCTGGCTGGTGCCGGGCCTCGTCGCGTTCGCCTGGATCACGAAGCCGTTCACGTGGCTGCTCAACCGGTCGGCGGACCTGGTGCTCAAGCCGTTCGGCGTGAAGCCGGGCAGCTCGGAGGAGAACGTGCACTCCGCGGACGAACTGCGCATCCTCGTGGAGCAGAGCCAGGAGGTGGGCGTGCTCGAGCGGCAGGATGCGGCGCTCATCGAGGGCGTATTCGAGTTCTCCGAGAAGAATGCGCGCGAGGTGATGACGCCGCGCACGGACATCGACGCGCTGGACATCGACACGCCGCTCGAGGAGACGATGGCCTTCGTCATCGAGACGGAGCGCTCCCGGTACCCGGTCTACGAGCAGTCGATCGACAACATCGTCGGCCTCATGCTGGCGAAGGACCTCATTCCCGTGCTGCGCGACCCGCCGTTGCGCTTCACCGTCGCCGACGTGATGCGCCCGGTGCACGTGGTACCGGGCTCGCGCGAGGTGGAGGAGGTGCTCGCGGACTTCAAGCGGCTCAAGGCGCACATGGCCGTGGTGCTCGATGAGTACGGCGGCACGGCGGGCGTGGTGACGATGGAGGACCTGCTGGAAGAAATCGTCGGCGAGATCCTCGACGAGTACGACGTGGCCGAGTTGACGCCGGCGAGCGAGCCGGATGCGGACGTGCTCGTACCCGGGGCGACGCACATCAATGAGCTCAACGAGCGGTTCGGCCTCGACATCCCCACCGACGAATACACGACGATGGGTGGCTTCGTGTTCGGTGCGCTGGGGCGACTCCCCGTGGCGGGCGATCGCGTGACGGCGTCGCACGCGATGTTCACGGTGAAGGCGATGCACGGGCGGCGCATCGAGACGCTCGCGGTGGACCTGCACTCGGTGGGCGACCGGCGCGAGAAGATCCGCTAGGCCGGTCGCGCGCGCGTGCGCCGGGCGATGTCGGCGCAGAGCAGGATGGCT
>JBDTYL010000023.1:0-14625 GCA_040005695.1 bacterium
CCGCCGCGACTTCCTGCGCGGACGCCGCGTGACTCTGCGCCGTGTCGCCGGCCTTTGCGATGGCCTCCTCGACCATGGCGATCGCCGCGGCATTCCCCGCCACGGCGTCCGACACGCGCGCCGACGCATCCTCCACGCGCGTCACGGCCGCCTGGATGGACGAGAGCGCGTGCCGCGCCGCGTCGGCCACCTTCGTCACGTCCTTCATCTGCGTCGTGCCGCTCTCGACCGCGCGCGACGTGCCCATCACGCCCTCGCGAATGCGCGTCACGTTCGCAGTCACCTCGTGCGCCGCGCGCGCGCTCTGCTCTGCCAGCTTGCGCACCTCGTCGGCCACCACGGCGAAGCCGCGGCCGGCGTCACCCGCGCGCGCCGCCTCGATGGCCGCGTTCAGCGCCAACAGGTTGGTCTGCGACGCGATTTCCGAGATCGTCGTCGCGAAGTCATCCACCACGCCAAGCGACTCGCGCAGGCCACCCATCTCGGTGGCACTCCGGTCGAATACCTCCCGCGCCGCCAACAACGTGTCCACCGCCTTGCCGATCTCCTGCGCCGTGCCGGTCGCGGACGCGCGGATCTCGCGACCGCGCTCCTGGCTCTCCCGCAGCGCCTCGTCGATGGTGCGCCCCGATGCGGCCAGCTGCGCCACGGCACTCCCCGCCCCATTGAGCACATCCAGCTGGATGCCTGCCCCGTGCGCCATCTCGGTGACGGCGGTCGCCACGTGTTGCGTGCTGTCCGATGCGCCACCCGCGGCCGACGCAAGCTCCGACGCCGCCGCGGCGACTTCGTCGGACTGCCGCTGCATCTCCGCGAGCAGCCCGCGCAGGCGCTCGCGCGCCTCGTCGAACGCCCCGGCAAGGGTCTCATACTCGGCGGCGCCGAGCACGTGTGCCTTCAGGTCGCTGCGCCGCAGGTCGCCGCGGCCCATGGCCAGCATGTCGCGCGTGAGCGCGTCGAGTGGGCGTGTCACGGCGCGCGACGTGGTGACACTCGACAGGAGGCCCACCACCAGCGCCGCGAGCACCACCACTGCGAGCACCACGATGTTCGCGCGCAGCGTGTCCGACGCCTCCCGCTGCTGCTGGCCGAGCCGCTGTGCACCTTCCTGGCGCAGCGACTCGAGCGTGCGATCCACTTCGTCCAGGGCATTCGACGTCTTGCCGAGTGCCGCCGTGGCCTCCGCGGTGCGGCCGACCGCGTCGTACGCATGCGCCACGCCGATGCCGGCTTCCGCCGTCGCCTGGAGCGTGCCAAGGTCCTTCAGCTTTTGCCGCTCGGTGGCCGACAGTGCGTCGACCTTGATCGCCTCGCGCCGCAGGCGGTCCGCGTCGTCGGCCAGCGCGCTGTAGCGCTGCTCGTCGGCAGCGGATCCGCTGCTCAGGTAGCGCATGCCCGCCGCGGTCTCGCGGAGGATGCGGAACGCCACCTGCTGCATCGTTTCCTGCTGGAGGCGCATGTCGGCGACGATCGCCTGGTTGAGCGAGCCCGCCCGCAGCAGTGCGTACACCGCAAACAGGCCGGCCACGAACAGCAGCCCGATCGTGACACCGAACCCCGCGCGCAGGCGGCCGCGGATGGTCGTGAGCATCGTCATCGTCCCACCTGCGCCACGACCACCGGCTTGTTCACCGCATCGTGCTTGTCGTCGAAGGCGATGGCGCCGGCCACGCCGGCCACGGCGGGACGCCCACCGCTCTTCCCGATCGACTCGATGTAGTCGCGGATCTTGCCCCGGTCCGCACCGACGTCGAGTGCAGCCCGCCCGATCAGCATCGCCGCGTCATACGCGAGCGCGGCGCGCTGATCGGGCTCCTCCTTGAAGGCGGACTCGTACGCCGCGATGAACGCGCGCGCTTCCGGCGTGGTGGCGCGACGCGCGAGGAAGAACGCCACGTAACGTGCCGTGGGAAACTCCTTCGCGTTGGCCTCGAGCCCGGCCGTTGCGTCGCCGCCCACCAGCGGCGTCATGACGTTTGTCTCGCGCATCGCGCGGAGCGCGAGCACCGCGTCCTCCGTGCTGCCCGGAAAGAGGAGGACGTCCGGCGCGAGCTTCTTGAGGTACGCGGCGTAGGCGTCCCACTGGGTCACGCCCGCCACGTACGGATCGCGCTCGACGATCGTCCCCTTGCCTTCGCGGAACGCTTCGGCGAAGGATTTGGACCAGTCCTTTCCGTATGCGTCGTTGCGATAGATCACGCTGGCCCGTGTGGCATGGAGCGAGTCCAGGACGTACCGCGCCATCGTGCGGCTGGTCTGCACGTCACTCGGGCACACGCGGAACAGCCACTTGCTGGCGCCCGAGAGTGCGGGGCTCGTGCCGGTGGGTGAGATCGCGACGACGGCGTTGCGGCCACCGTTCTTGGTATCGGCGTACTCGCCGATGGCATCGAGCGTGGTACCGCTCTCGGGATGGCCAACGACGCCGACGACCGCTGGATCGTCGCGAAAGGTGTCGGCGATGCGGATCGGGTCGCTCACGTTGGGCGCACCCTTGATCATCCGGACCCGGGCGCCGCCGCCGTGCTGTGCGTTGAGCTGGTCCACGGCGAGCTGCACGCCATTGTAGATGGATTGCATGCCCTGCCGGTGCGGATCGAGCGCCACGGCGATGCCGATGTCCCCGTTGCCGCGGCTGGAGCCCGCGCAGGATGTGCTGGCCGCGCCGGCGACGAGCAGCGCGAAGGTGCCGGCGACGAAGGGCGCCCGGCGGAGGATGGCGTTCATGCGTATGGGCGAAGTGCTGGACAAGGGGCTTCGTCGCCCGCCACAGTATGGTAATTGGCTACACGACCGCGCAAGCAATCCGCGCGCGCGCAAACCGTGGCCTTCACGATGTCGGTCGCGCTATCTTTCGCGCGCCGCCGAGGTTGTAATCCTGAGCGCAGTGCCTCCCCCGAGTGCAGCCGAAGGGAAGGATCTGCTGTCGCCGTCTCCTGCCCGCACCGTGCATGTCTTCCCACGAAAATGTGTCCAGTGCGCCCGCCCACCATGCGCCACTCGTCGGCGTGATCATGGGCAGCCGGAGCGACCTGCGCGTGATGACGGAAGCCGTCGCGATCCTCGAGGCCCTCGGCATCGGGCACGAAGTGAAGGTAGTATCGGCACATCGCACCCCCGACTGGATGTTCGAGTACGCGCGCACGGCGGAATCGCGCGGTCTCGAGGTGATCATCGCCGCGGCCGGCGGCGCGGCGCACCTGCCGGGAATGGTTGCCGCATCCACCATCCTTCCAGTGCTCGGCGTACCCATGCCGGCAACGCAGCTCAACGGCGTGGATGCCCTGCTCTCCATCGTGCAGATGCCGAAGGGCATTCCCGTCGGCACCCTCGCCATCGGGGAACCAGGCGCCGCGAATGCGGCCCTGCTGGCGGCGGCCATCCTGGGAAACAGCCGGCCCGCACTCCGCGAACGCCTGCGCGCCTGGCGCGCGGAGCGCACCGCGGCCGTGCTCGAAGACCGGGACCTCTCGGCGCCACGTTGATGCCCATTCAGCCGCCAGCGACCATCGGTATCTTCGGTGGCGGCCAGCTCGGGCGCATGACGGCGCTCGCCGCGCGCTCGATGGGATATGGCGTGCAGGTCCTCGACCCGAGTGCGGATTGCGCGGCGCGACCCGTCGTGGATCGCGTCGTCGTCGCGGCATTCGACGATCCTGTCGGCGCCGCAGCACTGGCGCGCTCGTGCGATGTGGTCACCATCGAGATCGAGCAGATCGGCCCCGAGGCGCTGGCGGCCGCGATGCAGCACGCGCCCGTGCGGCCGTCGCCGGCGATCCTGCACATGGTGCAGGATCGCGCGCGCCAGAAGCACTGGCTTTCGTCACAGGGCCTGCCGCTGGGTGCGTGGGCCGTGGTCGACTCGGCCGACGCCCTGCGCGAGGCCGCGCGCACGCTCGGGCCGTCGTTGTTCGTGAAGGCCTGCCACGGTGGGTACGATGGGCGCAGCCAGGCGCGCATGACGGCCGGGGACGACCCCGCGACCGTGTTCGATAAGCTCGACCGTCGGCAGGCCGTCGCGGAACAAGCGCTCTCGCTGGCGATGGAGATCAGCGTGCTCGTCGCGCGCCGTCCGGCGGGCGAGACGCAGGTCTTTCCACTCTCCGTCAACCACCACGAGCGGCAGGTCCTCGCGTGGAGCGTCACCCCGGGCGAGGTGGCGCCGGAGACCGCGCGCGAGGCGCAGCGGATCGCGCTGCACATCGCACATGCGCTCGAGCTCGAGGGAATCCTGGCCGTCGAGTTGTTCGTACTGCAGGACGGTCGTGTGCTGGTGAACGAACTGGCGCCGAGGCCCCATAATTCGTTTCATGCCACCGAGCTCGCCTGTCCCACGAGCCAGTTCGAGCAACTCGTGCGGTCCGCGTGCGACCTGCCGCTCGGTGCCGTGACGCCAGTGCGTCCGGCCGCCATCGTGAACCTCTTTGGCGACCTCTGGGTCGACGGACGCACACCGAATTTCGGCGGCGCGCTGGAGGTGACAGGTACCCGCCTGTTCCTCTACGGCAAGAGCGGCGCGCGCGCCGGGCGAAAGATGGGCCACCTGGGCGCCGTCGGCGCCACGCCTGCCGAAGCACTGGAGCGGGCACAGCGGGCCGCTGCCCGCCTGTGAACCGCACCCGGCCGGAATTCCGGCACCCACCTTGCCCGGAGCAGGCCTCATGACCTTACCCACAGTCCTCGCAGACGATGCCACGCCGTCACTCAGCTTTCTCCTGGCCGCGGTCGGCGGCGGGCTGATTCTCGGCGCACGGCCGAACGGTGATGCGCCAGCGCGACCGTTCCTGACGGTCGCCGGCATGGCACTGCTCGGCGCAGCCGTCCATCGTCCGATTGCGGATGCGCTTCGGCGCGCCGGTACGCGCCGCCGCGCCGCCAGTCTGCACTTCTCGTTCGTCGTGGATCGGCCGGTGGAGCAGGTCTTCGCCTTCTGCGCCGATTTCGAGAATTTTCCGCGCTTCATCGGCGCGCTGCGGCAGGTGAGGGATACCGGCGACGGGCGCTCCCACTGGTGCGCCTCGACGCCGAGTGGCGGCGAGATCGAGTGGAACGCGACGACGACGAAGTTCGTCACGAACTCGGTGATCGGCTGGCGCAGCGTGGAAGGATCACCGGTGCAGACGACGGGGTTGCTGCGATTCAGTCCGGACGGGGGCTCCACGTGCATTCGCGTGGCGGTCGAGTACAGCGTATCCGATAGCAGCATGACCGACGCACTGGCCGCCCTCGTCGCTCCGCGTCGCGCCAGCGAGCTCGAAGTCGACATCCGCCGGATCGCCGGCAGCCTCGACGAAATCGAGCAGCGACCACCCGTGCCTGCCACGCCCACCTGACGGCTCAGTGCGCGTCCACGCGGTCCGTGGCGCGCAGCGAAAAGTGTTCCTGAGCGCAGCGATGCGTGTCATCCTGAGCGCAGCGAAGGATCTGCTTCTCCCCCCTGGCCATCCTGATTCAAACCTCGCGGCCGCGCGTGCTGTCGAAGTCCCGCTGGTGCTTCCCCACGGACTATGCCACCCACCGAGGTTCATGATGTCACTGCACCGCCTTGCCATCGCGCTCGCCCTGCCGGCGCTGCTCCATGCCCAGGCTCCCGAGCGTGTCTCCCTCGACGGACGCGACGTCGCCATCTACAACCTTGTCGGCACGCTGCAGGTCGAGGGCGGCACCGGTGACCGCGTCGTCGTGGACGTGACGCGGCGCGGACGCGACGCGGGCCGCCTCAGGCTCGAGACAGGAAACGTGCGCGGCCGCGCGACCTTGCGTGTGGTGTATCCCGCGGACCGCATCCTCTATGTCACCGACAAGTGGACGGGTCGCACGACGTTCACCGTCGCGGCGGACGGAACGTGGGGCGACGGCGACAACGGGAGCGAACGCCGCCACATCGAGGTGTCGAGCCGCGGCGACGGGCTCGATGCGCACGCGGACCTGAAAGTCACGGTCCCGAAGGGTCGAGCACTCTCGCTATGGCAGGGCGTCGGCGAGACGACCATCGAGAACGTGGACGGCCAGATCGTGGTGAACGCCGCCGCCGCGCGCGTTCGTGTTGCGCACGTGCGCGGAGCGCTGAGGCTCGATACCGGTTCCGGAGGAGTAGACGTGAGTGACGCCACCGGGGACGTGACCATTGACGCCGGCTCCGGTGGCGCCACCCTCGATGGCATTCGCGGCGGCAGCCTGCACATGGATCTCGGATCCGGTTCCATGCGCGGACGCGCGATCGACGTCCGCGAACTCATCGCGGACGTGGGATCGGGCGGCATTCACCTCAGCGGAGTGAAGACGCCGACACTGCATCTCGACAGCGGCAGCGGTGGCACCGACATCGAGCTGCTCGCGGCTCCCGACGACGTCGCCATCGATGGCGGCTCGGGCGGTGTCACGCTCCGCCTGCCGGCCTCCACGAGCGCCACCGTGGATATCGAGACGGGGAGCGGCGGCATCGAGTCCGACTTCGACGTGAAGCTCACGCGCGTCGAGCGCCGAGCCCTGCGCGGCACCATCGGCACGGGCAAAGGCCGCATCAAGATCGAATCCGGATCAGGCAGCGTGCGCCTGCTCAGGAGTTGAGTTGGAGGCTCCCGCCCGACCTCAGGATGCGACCTGTTCCGGCGCGAGCCCGAAGCGGCGATTGCGTGCGCGGAAGTCCGCCATCGCCTCGGCGAGATCGTCCGCGTCATACTCGGGCCACATCTTCTTCTCGAACCGCAGCTCCGCGTACGCGCACTCCCAGAGCAGGAAGTCGCTCAGCCGCTGTTCGCCGCCGGTGCGGATCACCAGGTCCACCTCGCACGCCGGCATCGCATCGTGATCCACGCGCGCGAGCAGCTCGCTGAACGCCTCGCGCGAGACCGCCTCGCCGCGCATCGCGGCGGCGGCGCGCAGTACCGCATCGCGCGCCGAGTAGTCGACGGCGACGCGCAGGTGCATGCGTGAGCCGGCCATCGTGAGCGACTCCACCTGCTCCACCGTGTGTCGCAGGGACGACGGCAGCCGGTCGCGGCGGCCGAGAATGGTGAGGCGGACGCCGTTCTGGAGACATCGCTTGGCCTCCCCGAGCAGCGCACGGCGAAAGAGCCGCATGAGGGCGGTCACCTCGGCCGACGGCCGCTTCCAGTTGTCGGAGGAGAAGGCGTAGAGCGTGAGCGTGCCCACACCCTCGCGCACGGCGGCCTCGACGAGGTCGCGTGCCGTGCGCAGCCCCGCCTCGTGACCGGCCGACCGGGACAGGCCGTGCGCCGTGGCCCATCGGCCGTTCCCGTCCATGATGACGGCGACGTGCGGACCGGCGAAGGTCGCGTGGGTGGGTCCTGAATGACGTGACATCGGCATCGGCGTCTCAGCGCTCCCGGGTGGCGCGGATGAGCGCCTCCATGTGGTCGAGGTACCGCTCGAGGGCCTGACGCCCCACGGCGGTGATGCGGTATTCAGTGCGGGGCACGCGCCCCTCGAACGACTTGGTGCACGTGACGTAGGCCGCGTCCTCGAGCTTGCGCGCGTGCACGCTCAGGTTGCCGTCCGTGGTCTGCATGAGCCGCTTCAGTTCGTTGAACGTGAGCGACTCGTTCACGGCGAGGGCGCTCACGATGCCCAGGCGAAGCCGCTCGTGGATGAGCCGATCGAGCGCCAGCGCGCCCGCCTTTGTTCCCGCCGCCGTCGCGGCGCCGTCCACCGACACCAGCGCACGCGCGTCGCGTGCGCCGGATGCGCCCGCGGCGTTCCGTGGGGCCGCTCCTTGTTTAGCCACCGTGCCTCCGAGCGATCATCGTTCCGAAAAAGAGGTGCAGCCCCCCGAAACCCGCGGCCATGCACGGCGTGGCCCAATCGGCCGGGGCGAACAGCGCGACCATTCCCACCAGCATGAAAGCGATGCCCATGACCGGGACGATGCGCACCGAGAAGGTGCCGGCCGCAATGACGCCCACCCCGTACAGCAGCATCCATACACCAGGCAGGAGGCTGATGAGCCCCCGTTCGTAGAACAGGAGCGTGAGCAGCGCGCCCACAAGCATGGGCGGCGTGAAGCTGAAGACGATCTTGCGCGCCGGCTCGGACCAGAGCGGCAGCTGCGCGGCGCGCGCCTTGAGCGCCATCGTGTAGACGGAGATGGCCATCGAGAGGAACGCCTCGCACAGCCAGATGAACACCCAGCGCGTGGCGCTATGGGCGGCGGCGGACAGGATGGTGGCGCCAATGGCCGTGGCCCCGATCAGGACGGTGCCCCACCCCGACACGGCCGTGAACGTCGCCGCCGCTTCCATTGTCTCGCGAATGAAGCGCAGGTTGTCCATCGCCCGTTCGTGCATCTCGGGCGGCTCGGGCGGATGAAGGCGCAGGACGCGAGTCATGACGTAGAATGTGTCGGAACGGACATACTGTCAAGTGCTTTGTAGTGCAAAGCTTTTGGCGGCGTTGATGGTCCGCGAGACCCGGCGGAGCACCGGCAGAGTCGCATGGGGAGTGCCGCCGGCGCGCCTGGATGCAGCACGCGGACGGGCAGTACCCTGCCCGTCCGCGCGTGGCCCTGCGACGTGACGCCTAGCCTCGCGCCGCGCCCTCTCCACCGATGGCGCTCGGGCCCGGCGGCGGATCGCTCGCCGGAAAGCTCTGCTCTCCCATCGAATCCGCTCGCGACTCGTCCATTCGCTGGGCGAATTCCCGCACGATCATCGCGCAGAACTGCGGGAGGTCGCTCGGCTTCCGGCTCGTGATCAAGCGGTCGTCCACGCGCACCGCCTCGTCCACCCACTCGCCACCCGCATTGCGGATGTCCGTCTGGAGTGACGGCCACGACGTGAGGGTCCGCCCCTGCACCGCGCCGGCCTCGACGAGCATCCACGCGCCGTGACAGATAGCGGCCACCGGCTTGTCGGCGAGCATGAACTCCCGCACGAATTGCACGGCCTTCTCGTCCGTGCGCAGCTGGTCGGGGTTCGCCACGCCACCGGGCAGCAGCAATGCGTCGTAGTCTCCCGGACGCACGTCGCCGAGCAACCGGTCCACGGGAATGCGGGCGCCCTTTTCGTCGTGGTTCATTGCCTGGATGGAGTCCTGTTTCGGCGAGATGAGGTGCGTCACGGCGCCCGCCGCATCGAGGGCCCGCCTGGGGTCCTCCAGCTCCACCTGCTCCACGCCATCGGTCGCCAGGATCGCGACCCGCCTGCCTTTCAGTCCGTGCTCCATTGCTCGCCTCGCGAAGTGTTTGCCCGTTCGAAACCGTCACGAAGCGTGCCGCACTCCGCCGCTGTTTCGTCCGCTGTCGCGCTCTTACCTTGCAGGCGTGCCCCTGCTTCCCCTTCACGGCCACGCGGCCCTCCGCGCGCGGTTCGACGATGCCATCCGGCGCGACGCGCTTCCGGGTTCCCTGCTGCTGCACGGCCCGGCCGGCGTGGGCAAGCAGCGGCTCGCACTCTGGCTCGGCCAGCGGCTCGTGTGCACCGGCGCGGACCCGTTGCCGTGCGGGGAGTGCCAGCACTGCCGCTACGCCCTCGCCGGCACGCATCCGGACATCCACTGGTTCTTCCCGCGGCCGCGGCTGAAGGACTCGGATGCATCGCCCTCGAAGATTGCGGACGATTTTCGCGAGGCCGTGGGGGATCGGGTCAAGACCGGCGTCTACGCACCGCCGGCGCCCGAGGAGGGGATTTACGTCGCGACGATGCGAGCCATGGTGCAATCAGCCGCACTCGCCCCTGCCCTCGCCGCCCGCAAGGTCTACATCCTCGGCGAGGCGGAGCGCATGGTGCTGCGCGAGGGGTCTGAAGATGCGGCCGGCGCCTTCCTGAAACTGCTGGAGGAGCCGCCGGCCAAGGCCACGATCATCCTCACGAGCAGCGAGCCGGGCGCCCTGATCCCCACCATTCGCTCCCGCGTCGTGGCGGTGCGGGTGCCCGCGATGGGATCGGTGGACGTGGACGCCGTGCTGGCCGAGCCGGCCATGCAGCAGGCCATTGCGGCGGCTGGCGGTCCGAAGAAACTCGATGAGCAACGTCGCCTCGCCAACGGGGCACCCGGTTCGCTGGTCGCGGGCGCAGAATGGGCGGACGCCATCGCGCGCGCGCGGCGGATGCTCGACGCAGCGTCCAATGCGGACCGGCGCGAGCAGGTGAGAACGGCGCTCAGCCAGGGCTCGAACAAGGCGCGCGGCGCCTTCAGCACGTCGCTGGATGCCCTCACGACCCTGCTTCATGAGCGGATGCGGTCGTCAGTCGAGCAAGGCAACGATGGCTCGGCAAGCGGGGCCGCGCGGGCGCTGGATTGCGTGGAGGCCGCCAAGACGCGGGCGACGGGAAACGTGAACCCCCAACTGATCACGAGCGAGCTGCTGCGCCAGCTCGAGGGGCTCCTGGCATGACGATGGATCGGGTGAACGAGGGGCTGTCCCACATCGCGGACGACGGCACCGCGCGCATGGTGGACGTCGGCGGCAAGGCGGACACGGCGAGGATGGCGCGGGCGAGCGGGACCATTACCATGCAGCCGGCCACGCTCGAGGCCATCATGGCGAACGCCCTGGCCAAGGGCGACGTGCTGGGCGTCGCCCGCCTCGCCGGCATCATGGCGGCCAAGCGCACGTCCGAACTCATCCCTCTCTGCCATCCAATCGCCCTCACGGATGTGGCCGTGTCGCTGGAGGCGGACGCGAGCCTGCCGGGGATCAGGGTCGAGGTCGTCGCCCGCTCAGTGGGCAAGACCGGCGTGGAGATGGAAGCGCTCACGGCCGCGAGCGTCGCGCTTCTCACGGTATACGACATGGCGAAGGCGATCGACCGGGGAATGGTGATCGGGGGGATCGTTCTGGAGGCCAAAACAGGTGGAGTGGGCGGCGCATACGCAAGACTTGATGGCACCCGGGTTGCGCCTTAACGTATTGGAGCAGCGAGCTGTACCAGTGTACGTAAACCCTTACCAGGGTTAAACTTATGAAGAATCTACGAGGCACTTACGTGCATCGCGGAGACAGCTTTCGGCGCCGCGTCCGCTTCAAGCAGACGCTTCTGGCCGTCAGCTTCTTCAGCGCGTTGGCCTTCCTGCTGGGCAACCGGGAGCCGGCAACGTCGGAAGCGGAAGCCGCTTCTGTCGCTCCCGGCGGTGCGTTTCGCCTCGCGCTCGGAACCGGACGGAGCATTTCGCAGCAACTCGACTCAGCCCGCGGCGAGCTCGCATTGACCCGCGCCGAGTTGGATCGTGCAAACCGGTTGATCGGATATTCCACGAAGTACGGGATCAACGCAGAGCTCGCCGGCACCATCGTCGACGTGGCTCAGGCGGAAGGCATCGATCCCGAGTTGGCCTTCCGGCTCGTGAAGCTGGAGAGCGACTTCAACGTCCACGCGACGAGTCCGGTGGGGGCGATCGGCCTCACCCAGGTCATGCCGTCGACGGCCCGCTTCTATCGCAAGGGCATCACGGCACAGGGGCTGTACGACCCCAACGTCAACCTGCGCATCGGCTTTCGCTACCTGCGCGGGCTGGTGGACGAGTACAACGGCGACATGAAGACGGCGCTCCTTGTCTACAACCGCGGTCCGGTGGCGGTTGCCAGGTCAAAGGCGCAAGGCGACAATCCGTCGAACGGGTATGATCGGATCGTGACCAAGGGTTACAAGGGTCGTGGCGTAGTGAACTAGGTTCGACCCGGCAGGATCAGGAACGGGATCGGGCGGTCGCCTTCGGGTGGCCGCCCGATTTCCGTCTCGACGACGCTGCAGCCGGCGGCGCCTTGACGGAGCCCTTCCTGTGCGGCGATGGCGTCAACCTCGTGGCCTTCTTCCCGGTTGCGCGCTGCGCCGAACCGGCCACGATGAGCGACTGGCCGGGGAAGATCATGGGCTTCCGGAGGCCATTCAGGCGCATGATGCGCTCGGAAGTCGTGGCGTATTTCCGTGCGATGCCACCCACCGTCTCTCCCCGCTTCACGGTGTGCAGCTTCATGTGCTTCGTGCTGGATGGGTACTTCTCGATGCCGGGATCCGGCACCATGAGCGCGGCGGCAGCAACCGAAGGCACGGGCACGAGCACCGGCTGTCCGATGGCGAGGCGGCCGCTCTTCAGCACGTGCAGCATTGGATTGAACGCGAGGAGTGCCGTCTCGGGGATGCCGTGGGCACTGGCCAGTCGGGCGGGCGTGTCCCCCTTTCGGGATTCCACCACGTGCGTGCCGACCAGATCCTCGTGGGGCAGGCTCCCGAACGCAGCATCGAAGGCGGCGGCCGCCCCCACGGGCACCCGAACGAGGGCCATGTCACGAGGCGGCGTCATGCCGCGAAGCAACTGCGGGTTCAGCTCCGTGATCTCGGCCATCGGCACGCGCGCAGCCCGGGCGACGGCGGCAAGCGGCGTGGCAGCCGGGACCAGCACCGAGTCGTACGCGAAGGGCGGCCGAACGCGGATATCCATGCCGTAGCGTGACGGATCCTTGCCGACGAGCGCCGCGGCGATGAGTTGCGGCACGTAGTCGCTCGTTTCCTCCTTGAGATAGTCCTTCTCGGCCAGGACGAAGAATGCATCCTCTCCCTGGGCGCCCTGCACGTCGTCCGCATACCGCGAAAGCCCGCGTGACACGCGGCCGGGGCCACCATTGTAGGCCGCCGCCGCGAGGTACAGCGAGCCGAACTGATCACGGAGGCCGCGGATGAACCGCACGGCGGCTGCGGTTGACCGGACGGGGTCGCGCCGTTCGTCCACCCACCAGTCCACGCGCAGGCCCATGTCGCGCGCCGTCGAGGTCATGAACTGCCACATCCCCACCGCGGCCGCCCGCGAATACGCGTGCGGGTCGAATCCGCTTTCCACCAGGGCCAGGTAGTACATGTCCTCAGGAAGACCACCGGCCTTCAGCTTGGCACGGATCATCGGCTCGTAGCGCGTGCCGACGGACAACCGGTCGCTGATCCGCTCGCGTGCGCGGCCGGAGAACATCTGCACGTAGTGGGCGACGCGGTCCTGCGTTTCGTACGACCGGACGTCCATGTCCCAGGTGGGCTCCGGGGCCAGGGCCGCCGGTACGGCGGTTGGCGTCGCGGACATCGAGTCCCCGAACACGTCGGCGGCCCGTCGGGCGACGTCGGTCGGCATCAGCGCGGCACTGTCGCCCCTGACGGGGACCGTGCGGGCAGCGGCAGCCGGCGCGACTGGTAATGGTGCGCCGGCCGGAATCACCACCGGGCGCGAAAGGTTCTCGGACTGTGCAGCGGCAACCGAACTGGTGGCCAGCGTCAGCAGGACTAGGGCGGCCAGTGCGGCGGTGCGGCGAACTGGCATCCGGCTCAGCGTGCCAGGATGAAGTTGCCGAGCACGCGATTGGTGGCGTTGAGGACGGAGAGCGCCGCGCCACGTACCTGGTCGCCCTCGGCGAGAAAGCAGCCGAGGAGGCGCTCCGGGCCCTCGTCGCCATGCTGGATGAGGGACGTGATGACGATGTTGGCGTCGAACGCGCGGATGACCTTGACCCCGATCAGCTCGAATTTCAAGGCGCCATCCGTGAACGCCTCGAGCGCGCGGATCGCCGCCTCGGCGCCGAGCCGCGTGTCGCCGGCGGGACTCGCCTGGCCGGCGACCTTGCCGACGATGAGCTCACCCGGCGCGAATTCGAGCGTGACCTGGCACGTCACGTGGCCGGCCCGGGTCCGCTCGAAGTCGAAGCTGGAGAAGCGGAGACGTTCCTGTCGGCTCACGGAGGTATTGGCGGGGCGGGGCGGGCCCGCGGCGTGATCGGGGGTCATCGCAGCCATCGGAAAAGGTCGAACTGCCCGATAACACGAGAGGGAGCGTTCGTCGCTCCGTGTGAGTACGAGCGAGGGGTGGCAAAGGCAACGTGCCGATCTTACGACAGTCGGTCGGCACCCTATATTCGGCACCATGAGACCATACCTCACCGTGATCGCGGTCACCGCACTTGGCTGGGTCGCCGGCGCACGCGCGCAGGCACAGCGCGCGGGCACCGCGCCGCTCCAGGCGCAAATTGCCCAGCGCATCGCGTCGGTACACGGCGCCGAAGTGGCCGTGAGCTATCGCGACCTGGGCGCGGCGGACTCGCTCGACATGAACGCCGACGTGGATTTCCACGCGGCGAGCACGATGAAGATCGCTGTCATGATCGAGGTCCTGCGGGCGGTAGACGCCGGACGCCTCGGACTCGACCAGCCGGTGCTGCTCGTGAACCGATTCCACTCCATCGTGGACGGGTCGCCGTACGCGCTGGATCCGCACGACGACAGCGATTCGACCGTGTACGCGCGAGTGGGAACACGCGTGTCCGTGCGGGAGCTGATGGAGCGGATGATCGTGCGCTCGAGCAACCTCGCGACGAACGCGTTGATCGCACTCGTGGGCGCCGACCGCGCGGACGCCACGGCGCACAGCCTGGGTGCGCGGCACATCCGCGTGCTGCGCGGCGTGGAAGACGGCAAGGCCTTCGCGGCTGGGCTCAACAACACCACGACCTCCGCAGACCTCGCCGCTCTCCTCGAGCACGTCGAGCGCGGCGACGCCCTGCTGCCGGCAAGCGCCCGCCTGATGAAGGAAGTCCTGCTGCGCCAGGAATTCAACGACGAGATCCCCGCCGGGCTGCCGGCCGGTACGCCGGTGGCGCACAAGACGGGATCGATCACGGCCACGCTACAC
>JBDTYL010000024.1:0-17802 GCA_040005695.1 bacterium
GTCATCGCTGCCGTGCCCGCGCGTGCGCAGGTAGGCTCGACCACCGACATCATCATGGGCCGCGTCACGGGTCCCGACACCACGCCCGTCGTGGGCGCCCGCGTGGAGGTGACGTCCACCGAAACCGGTATCACGCGGCGAAAAATCACGGACGACCACGGGGCGTACACCATCCTCTTTCCGGATGGCGGCGGAGCGTACACGCTCAAGGTCAGCTACATCGGCTTCGGTCCGTACACGGCCTCGGTGGCGCGCCAGTCGGACGAAGACCGGCTGGTGGCCAACGTGCGATTGACGCGCAATGCGCAGGTGCTCGCGGCGGTACAGGTGCGTGCGAACACCGGCGGCGGGCAGCAGACGGACCGGCCGACGGCGGGCAGCCAGGAGCGCAACCTGTCGGCGGCGCAGCTCGACCGGCTGCCGATCGACAAGGGCGACCTCGCCTCCATTGCCGCGCTCGCGCCCGGCGTGGTGGGCACCTCGGCCACCGACTCCACCGCGGCGACGTTTTCCGTCGCGGGCCAGCCCACGAACCAGAACCAGATCACGCTCGACGGCCTGTCGTTCGGTTCGGGCAGCGTGCCGTCCGAGGCGGTGCGCAGCACGCGCGTCATCACGAACACCTACGACGTGGGCCGCGGACAGTTCACCGGCGGCCAGGTGGCGTCCACGACACGTGGCGGCACGAACAACGTGCAGGGCGTGTTCACGTATGCGTTGCGCGATCCCGAGCTCGAATTCGTGGACGAGTCGTCGGCGTCGTTCGGACAGAAGTTCATGCAGAACTCGCTCAGCTTCGGCGCGGGCGGCCCCATTGTCGAGGACGAGATGTTCATCTTCGGCGCGGCCTCGGTGTCGCGCCGCACGAATCCGCTCTCGTCGCTGCTCGTCGCCAACACGCAGACACTCACGCGCCTGGGCGCCAGCCAGGATTCCGTGACGCGCTTCCTCGATCGCCTCAATGCGCTGGGCGTCCGCGCAACGCTGCCCGGCATTCCCGACGAGCGCCTCGCGGACAATGCATCGGCCATCGTCCGGTACGACTGGTCGCTCGGCGAGCGGCACACGCTCACGCTGCGCGGCGACTGGCGCGGCCAGCTCCAGGACGCGACACGCATCGCGTCGACGTCCGTGCCGAGCACGGGCGGCAGCCTGCATACGATGGGCGGTGGCATCATGGCCACGCTCACGTCGCACGTGGGCGGCCTGATCAACGAGGGACGCATCTATCAGTCGTCGGACCGCCAGGACACGCAGGGCTACCTCGTGGCGCCGGGTGGCCGCGTGACGATGGCCGGCATCCTCGCGGACGGGACGCAGAGCGTCACCAACCTCCAGTTCGGCGGCAATTCGTCGCTGCCACAGGAGACGCACTCGCGCCTGCTCGAAGCCAGCGATGAAGTGAGTTACGTGAGCGCGAGTGGCGCCCATCGCGTGAAGCTCGGCGGCCTGCTCAATGCGGATCGCTCCACCGTGGGCACCGTGCCGAACCGGTACGGGACGTTCCTCTTCAACTCGCTCGCCGACTTCGAGGCGAACACGCCGTCCCAGTTCACGCGCACCGTGTCTGGTCGCGACCGGATTGCCGGCAGCAACAATGCCGCGCTCTACCTGGGCGACGCGTGGCGCAAGTCGCCGCGCGTGCAGCTCGTGTACGGCCTGCGCTTCGAGGGCACGAGGTTTCCGCAGAGCCCGGCCTACAATCCGGAAGTCGATACCCTGTTCAGCCGGCGCACGGATCATTCGCCGACGGAACTGCACGCAAGTCCGCGCGTCGGGTTCACGTATTCCATGGGAGCACCGGCATCGAGCGCTCCCGCGCAGACCGGCGGCACCGCTCCGGCCGCCGGTGAGGGCGGGCGCAGCCAGGGTGGTGGCGCGCAGGGTGGGTTCGGCCGCGGCGGCGGTCCGGGCGGTCCCGGCGGCTACAATGCGTCGGCGTGGACGATTCGCGGCGGCGCGGGCGAGTTCCGCGGCAAGATCTCGTCGAATCTCGTCGCGACGGCGAACGACGCGACCGGGCTGATGGGTGGCCAGAGCACGCTCACGTGCATCGGCGCCGCGGTGCCGGTGCCGGACTGGACGTCGTACATCGACGATCCCTCCACGATTCCCACACAGTGCCTCGCCGTCGCCGGCGGACCGGTGGCCGTGCCCCTGTCGGGATCGCGGCGCAACGTGACGACGTTCGAGGATGGCTTCAGCGCCCCGAAGGTCTGGCGCGCCTCGCTCGGTGGAAGCCGGCGCTTCTTCCAGCGCTACAACTTCAGCATCGATGGATCGCTGGCGTATGGCGTGAACCAGACGGGGTTGCACGACCTCAACCTCCACGCCACGCCCCAGTTCACGCTCACCGCTGAGCGCGACCGCCCCGTCTACAGCCCGCTCGGGTCGATCGTCACCACGACCGGCGCCACGAGCATCACGGCGTCGCGCCTGCACCCGGAATACGGCAGCGTGTCGGAGCTCACCTCGCAACTGCACTCGCTGTCCTCGCAGGTGACGGTCTCCACGGGTGGCGTCACGCTGCAGGGCATCACGCTGAACGGTTCGTACACGTTCCTCCGCGCACGCGACCAGCAGAATGGCTACAGCGTGGGCGGTGGCGGATTCGGCGGGGCGTCCACGGCCGGCGATCCAAACCTCACGCAGTGGGGCACCTCCGACCTCGAGCGCCGTCATTCGCTGCTCGGCACCATCACGTTCCCGGCACGCGCGTGGCTCGACATCACGGCGATCGGCCGCATGACCGCGGGCCAGCGCTACACGCCCATCGTGAGCGGAGACGTGAACGGCGACGGATCGCGCAACGACCGGGCATTCATCTTCGACCCGTCGCAGACGGCGGATACCGCGGTGGCCAACGGCATGTCGCGCGTGCTCGCGAACGCCGATCCACGCACCGTGGACTGCCTGCGCTCGCAGCGGGACCACGTGGCGGGGCGCAACAGCTGCTCCACGCCGTGGACCCCGTCGCTCGACATGCAGTTCAACATCAAGCCGGACGCGTTCGGGCTGGCACGACGCCTGGCGTTGCAGATCCAGCTGCAGAACACGCTCGTGGGCATCGACCAGTTGCTGCACGGCAACAACCTGCACGGCTGGGGACAGCCGGTGTTCGCCGATCGCACCTTGCTGTACGTCCGCGGCTTCGATCCCGCGTCGCAGAGCTTCAAGTACCAGGTGAACGAACACTTCGGCACGCCGACGGGCGCGACCAGCGCGTTCCGCGTGCCGTTCCAGGTGGGCCTGCAGGGGCGACTCACCGTGGGCCAGGATCCGGCGCGGCAGCAGATCGGCCGCATGTTCGGTACGGGCCCCGACGGCAAGCCGCTCACGAAGGAAGAATGGAAGACACGACTGTCGCGTGTGGTGCCGAACCCGTTCCAGCGCACCCTCGCGCTGGACGACTCGCTGCAGCTCGCGCTCTCGGCCGAGCAGAAGGCGCGGCTCAAGGTGCAGTCCGACGAGATCGCCGTGAAGGCGGACCGCATTGCCGATGAGCTGGCGGACGTGCTGACGAGCGCCGGCGTCGCACCGGATCCCGCGGTGATCGGCGCGCGCATGCTGGGGAAGACGCAGGAGGCGCGCAAGGTCGTGGAGCAATCCGTCGCCGACCTGCAGGCGACACTCACGCCGGCGCAGTGGGCCAAGCTGCCCGAGAGCCTGAAGACCGTGCCTCCGGATCGCGGACTGGGCGGCTTCGGCGGTGGTGGTGATGGCGGCGGGGGCCGCGGCGGCTTCGGCGGCGGCGGACGTCCGCCCGGCTGATCGCTACAGCGCCACACGCATGATGGCGCCCGCCGCGAACAGGAGGAACTGCGCGCGGCGGGTGTCGCTCTGCCGGCTCACGTACGGGTCGACGCTCGCGCCGCGCCACAACGGCACGCGCACGCCCGCGGTTTGCTCGCGCCGGTTGAGCTGGTCGAAGCGCGAGTCGTACGAGAAGTCGAGCTGCACGTACGGAAAGAGGGGCCGGCCGAGCGCTTCCACCTCGTGACCCAGCGCCGTGCGCGTCTGGTAGCGCCGCGACCACGCGCCCACGACGTCCCGCAGCTCGACGCGCGTCCGGTTGCGGACCTCGAAGCCGCCGGGCAGGGCCGCGCTCGAGTTCACGATCGGCAGGAAGCGGTGCTCCATCACGCCTCCGGTGAGCACCTGCCGCGCCTCCATCGCGACGCTTACGCGATGATACGGCGGCGAGACGACGCCGACGCCGAGGATGCGCTCGTTCGGCGCGAAGTCCCCCATGCCGAGGTGTTGCTCGATGAGCAGCGTCACGCCGACGCCGGCCACGCGTGGCAGGGTGACGACCAGTTCCGGGCGATACTCGTGAATCGCCTGCGCATGCACGCGGGCAGCAGCGGTGACGAGGAGGGCCGAGGCGAGAACGATGAGGCGCATGCGGGGGATGGCGTGTCGGGCGCAGAGGTACCGCGATACATAAACTGCCGCGCGTTGCCGCGCGTGGGCGCTGCCGTATCTTCCCGCACTCCCTTCCCCTGCTGCCATGCCATCGCTCCGTCCGCGTTCCGCCGCTGTCCTGCTCTCGACGTGCATCGTCGCCTGTGCCTCCGGCGGACGCGGCGCGCCGGCCGATCCATCGTATGACGTCGTCATCACGGGCGGCCGCATCGTGGATGGCACCGGCAACCCGTGGTACGCGGGGGACGTCGGCATCCGCGGCGACCGCATACTCGTGATCGCACCGGGCGGCGCTCTCTCCACGGCACCGGCAGCCCAGCGGATCGACGCACGCGGCCGAGTGGTGTCGCCCGGCTTCATCGACATCCAGGCGCAGTCGTACGACGCGCACCTGTTCGGCGACGGCCGCGTGCTCAGCAAGATCTCGCAGGGCGTCACGACGGAGATCCTCGGTGAGGGCGGTACGCCGGCGCCGGTGAACCGCGCGATGCTGGACGCGCTGTCGCCGGCAGATTCGCAGACGAAGCGCGCGATGCTCGCCTTCACCGGCGCGCACGGCTTCGGCGCGTGGCTCGACGCGATGCAGCGGCACGGGAGCAGCGTGAACGTGGGGTCGTACCTCGGCGCGGAAGTGCCGCGCATCTTCGCCATGGGTTACGCCGAAGGCCGGCCGACCGCCGCGCAGCTCGACACGATGCGGCGTGTCGTGCGCGATGCGATGCGCGATGGCGCGTTCGGCCTGGGCAGCGCGTTGATCTACCCACCGGGCACCTATGCCGGCACCGATGAACTGGCGGCCATGGCCGAGGCGATGGCGCCGTTTCATGGCGTGTACATCTCGCATATCCGCTCGGAGGACGACCGGCTGTTCGAGGCGATGGACGAGGCGCTCGCGATTGGCCGGCGCGGCGGCGTGCCGGTGGAGTTCTATCACCTCAAGGCGGCCGCGCAGCGCAACTGGTCGAAAGCCGCGGAGATGGTCGCGAAGATCGACTCGGCGCGCCGCGCCGGGCAGGACGTGGGCGCGACGATGTATCCGTATCCTGCGTCCGCCAACGCGCTGGCGGCGTGCATTCCGTCGTGGGCGAGTGCGGATGGCAAGCTCCTCCCGAACCTGCGTGACGCCGTGAGTCGTGCGCGCATCGTGCGCGAGATGCGCGACACGACGCCGGGCGCGAACCAGGGCTGCCAGCTCGACGGTCCGTCGGTGATCATGGTCGTGGGGTTCACGCGGCCCGAGCTCGCGAAGTACGAAGGCTGGCGACTCGACAGGATCGCGGCGGACCGAGGACGGTCATGGCGCGAGACGCTCGTCGACCTCGTGCTCGCGGAGGAGGGCCGCGTCGGCAAGATCACCTTCAGCATGAGCGACGCGAATGTCGCGATGCAGCTCGCGCAGCCGTGGGTGATCATCGGCAGCGACGCGGAAGCACACGATCCGGCGACGGCCGTTGGCATGACGCATCCGCGCGCCTACGGCACGTTCGTGCGCGTGCTCGGCAAGTATGTGCGCGACGACCACGTGCTCGCGCTCGAGGACGCCGTGCGCAAGATGACCTCGGCAACGGCAGCGCGGCTCGGCCTGATGGAGCGCGGCCTGTTGCGCGCGGGACAGTTCGCGGACGTCGTGGTGTTCGATCCGGCGACCGTCGCGGACCGCGCCACCTACGAGCGACCCCATCAGCTCGCGGTTGGAGTGGATGTCGTGCTCGTGAACGGCGTGGTGGTCTGGCGCGGAGGCGCCGCCACCGGCGCGCGGCCGGGTCGTGCGCTTCGCGGGGCAGGGTACGCACCGTAAAGAGAACTTTGTGCGCGGTGGCACCGTGTCTGCCTAGTAGGAGGCCATGTCGCCACGTCATCGTCACCGCGCCGCACTCCTCGCCGCCGCTGTACTCCCGGCGTTGGCCGCCCACGACGCCAGCGCGCAACGCCGCCAGCAGGAACCACTCGCGCTCCACGGATCGAAGGAGAGCGTGGACAAGATGTACGAGTTCGCGCTGTCGCACCGGATGCCGTTCTACCTCACGCCCACGAACGTGGACGATGCCATCGCCAGGGGACGACTCGTTGCGCTCACGGGCGATTCGACGTACGAGCTCACGCGTGGTGTCGGCTTCTCGTATTCCACGCGGGAGGCGAAGCAGTTCGTGCTCGCCTTCGCGCCGCAATATCTCTCGGCCTGTGGCGTGCCCCTGACCGTCACGAGCGCCGCGCGTCCGCTCAGCCGGCAGCCGCACAACGCGAATCCGCGTTCGGTGCACCCGACCGGCATCGCGGTGGACATCCGGCGTCCGCCACCGGGACCGTGCCTCACGTGGGTGCGCGGCGCGCTCGCCAGCCTGGAGAGCCGCGGTATCGTGGAGGCGACGGAAGAGCATCACCCCATTCACTTGCACGTCGCCGTGCTCGTGCCGCCCGGCGGTAAACTATTGCTGCCGAACCTCGTGACCACGGTCGTCGCGCGGCAACCGGTCGCGGCCGAGCCTGTGCGTACCGCGACATCTGCCGCGGCGAACGGTGACGTCAGCCTCGCAGGGCCGAAGCCGCCGCACACGTATCTCGTGCGGACGGGCGACACGCTGTGGGACATCGCGAATCGCAACGGGGTGACGGTGAGCGAGCTCACGCGCCTCAACGGGCGCGCGGCCACCGCGGCGCTGCGCCCCGGCACGGCGCTCGTGCTGCCGTCGCCCGGCACGCGCTGAAGGAACCGGGGGCGCGCCGGTCGGGTTCACCCCGCTGAACCCTGACTGGTCGTCCATGTCCGTAGCGCTGTTCTCTCCGTTCGCCCTCCGCTCGCTCACGCTTCGGAATCGCATCGTCGTGAGCCCGATGTGTCAGTACTCCAGTACGGATGGCTTCGCGAACGACTGGCACCTGGTGCACCTCGGCGGCTTCGCCGTGGGTGGCGCCGCGCTCGTGATCGCGGAGGCGACAGCGGTGTCGCCGGAGGGACGGATTTCGCCCTTCGACCTCGGTATCTGGAAGGACGAGCACGTTGACATGCTCTCGCGGATCGTCCGCTTCGTCGATGGGCAGGGCGCCATCATGGGGGTGCAGCTCGCGCACGCCGGCCGCAAGGCGAGCATGGACGTGCCGTGGCGCGGCGGCCGGATGCTCACCGAAGCGGACGGTGGGTGGCTTCCTGTGTACGCACCGTCGGCGGAAGCGTTCTCCCCGCGCTATCCGATGCCTGTCGAGATGACCGTCGCCGACATCGAGCGCATCATCGGCGACTTCCGCTCGGCGGCACTGCGGGCGCGAGCCGCGGGGTTCCGCGTCATCGAGCTGCACGGTGCGCACGGCTACCTGGTGCACGAATTCCTCTCCCCGCTCAGCAACACGCGAAGCGATGAGTACGGCGGCTCGTTCGAGAACCGCGCGCGCTTCGCGCTGCGGGTCATCGACACCCTGCGCGAAGTGTGGCCCGCGGAGCTGCCGCTCTTCCTGCGCATCTCCGCCACTGACTGGTCGCCGGGCGGATGGGACATAAGCGAGTCCATCGAGCTCGCGCGCCTCGCGCACGCCCACGGCGTCGACCTCGTGGATGTCTCGACGGGGGGCAACGTTTCCGGCGCACAAATTCCGGTGGGGCCCGGCTACCAGGTGCCGTTCGCCTCGCGCGTGCGGCGTGAGGCGGACGTGCCGACAGGCGCCGTCGGGCTCATCACCGAGCCGGCACAGGCGGACGGCATCGTGTCGCGCGGCGACGCGGACGTCGTCATCCTCGCCCGAGCGTTGCTGCGCGACCCGCACTGGCCCCTGCGCGCGGCGCGCGCGCTCGGCGTGGACGTCGCGTGGCCGTCGCAGTACGCGCGGGCGAAGCTCTAGTGGCGGCCTTCCGCCCGGGCGGGCGCGGGTGACACCTTTGTCTCGAGCCCTTGTTGCATCCGTCTCGAGACCCAGGTTCCCGCCATGCCAACCGACGACGCACCCAATCTTTCGCGCCGCTCCTTCGTCAAGGAGTCGGCGACCACCGCAGCCGCATTCGCGCTCGGCCCCATGATCGTTCCCCGCCACGTGCTCGGCGGCGTCGGCTATCGGGCGCCGAGTGACACGCTCAACGTGGCGATGGTCGGCATCGGCGGCATGGGCATGTCCAACATGCAGGCATTGGTGAATGCCGGTGTCAACATCGTCGCCATCTGCGATGCGGATTTCGGGTACGTCGAACGTTCCCTCGCCGACCGCATGCGGCCGCGGCAGGGGCAGACGGAAGCATCGGCGTCTTCGGTTGCGCTGAAGGCCGCGTACGACAAGGCGGCGAAGTACAGCGACTTCCGCGTGATGCTCGACAAGCAGAAGGACATCGAGGCGGTGTCCATCGCGACGCCGGACCACCTGCATGCGGTGATCGCGTACACTGCGATGAAGGCCGGCAAGCACGTCTACGTGCAGAAGCCGCTGACCTACTCGGTGCAGGAGGCGCGCATCCTCTCGAAGACGGCGCGCGACACGAAGGTCGTGACGCAGATGGGCAACCAGGGGCACTCGATGGACGGCACGCGCCGCATCGTGGAACTCATCGGGGCCGGCGTGATTGGGCCGGTGCGCGAGGTGCACGTCTGGACCGATCGACCGCAGCGCTACTGGGCGCAGGGTATCCCGCGTCCAATCCCACCCGGCGGCACCGTGCCACCGGCACCCGCGCCGGTCCCCAATGGACCGCCGGCGCAGTGGAACATGCGCACGGTGGACCGCGCGGTGTTGCGCGCGATGGCGGATACCGCACAGGCGGTTCCGGAGGGCTTCAACTACGACCTGTTCCTCGGACCGGCCAAGGAGATTCCCTATCATCCCGTCTATCACCCGTTCACGTGGCGCGGGTGGGTGGACTTCGGGGTGAGCGCCATCGGCGACATGGGGGCCCACCTCATCGACCAGCCGTTCTGGGCTCTTGGCCTCCAGTACCCGACGAGCGTCGTGTCGTCGTCCACGCCGTGGGGCGGCGGCGCGAAGGATCCGGGCACCTACCCGCTCGCGATGACGACGCGCTACGAATTCGCGGCGCGTGGCGCGGCTCCGCCGGTCACGCTGCACTGGTACGACGGCGGCCTGGTGCCGACGGTCGCGTCCGACTACCCGCTGCCCGGCGGTGACGGGGGCGGCGGCGTCTTCGTCGGCGACAGTGGTGTGCTCACCTACGAGACCTACGGGAACAATCCGAAGATATATCCCGATGCGGCGGCGGCGCGCGCGGATTCCATCGCCAAGTCGGTGCCGCGCATCTCGGTGTCGCATGAGGCGAACTGGGTGCAGGCCTGCAAGGGCGAGGGCACGGCGAGCTCGCCCTTCGACTACGCGGCGCGCCTCACGGAGACCATGCTGCTCGGCATCGTGGCGTTGCGCGCCGGCCAGGCGAAGAAGATCGAGTACGACGGCGCTGCAATGCGCGTGACCAACCTGCCCGACGTGAACCAGTGGCTCATGCGGGAGTACCGTCAGGGCTGGCAACCGTGGAGCTCGGCCGAAGCGGCGGCGGCCATCTAGCCGTCTGCTCGACGCAGTGCGCTGTGCGCGGGCCCCCGTACTCCGGTACGGGGGCCCGCGTGCGTGCCAGGGCTGCGATTCGCGGCGGAACGATGCCGATGTTTCACGCACAGTCTCCAACGTGATCCACATCCCTCGTCACCCATCACATCACGCCAGCGGAGGCTACATGCCAGCAACGCAACTGGACGACATCCTCGATGCACTCGATCAGCACCACCAGCGTGCGACCTACGGCGCCGTCGCCGCAATTGTCGGCAGTGCCCCGCGCACGCTGCTGCGGGGACGACAGCGCGACCCCCGGCATTCCTGGATCGTGAACCACCGCACCGGGCTGCCCACGGGTTATGCCGCCGAGCAGCTGCACCCGCACCTCACGACACTCGCGGCGATACTCGGGAGCCGTGAAGATCTGGAGCGGTGGCTGGAACTGCGCCGGCACGCCGAGGTCGGCGCTGAGCATGCGGCGTGAAGCCTGCGGCGTGACCCTTTCTCATCCTGAGCGTACCCGCCTGCCCTCGAGGAGCGAAAGCGACGAAGGGAAGGAGCTGCTTGTCGCGGCCCAGGCCGTGGCCACCACGCAAGACGTGAGGGTGTCTCCGCCGTCAGCGCTTCGGCGCGGCGGCGGCGCGCCAATCGTCATCGAGCACGGTCCAGGTACCGTCCTCGCGACGCAGGAGCGCACGCCGCCGCGTCGTGTCACGGTCCGCACCGATGCCCACGCCGTTCACGTTCGGCGCGACCGTCACCAGGTAGTTCACCACGACCGAATCGGTCCCCACCTTCTTCGGCGCGTCGCGCACGACGAGGTGCTGCCGGCCCGCAGGCACGTCCCAGCCGCGACGTCGCGCGCCGGTGGCCCAGGTGTCTCCCAGCACGGGTCGCCATCCGGCGGCTCGCCTGACGGAGTCGGCGCTCAGGGCAACCTCGCACCAGCCGGGCTCCGTCACCTCTCCCGCGGTAGTGTCGCGCAGCACGGCCCAGTTGGCCAGTACCAGCCAGCGCCAGTTGCCAACCTGATCTCGCACCACGGCATGGTCAGCAGGGCCTCGAAACTTCGCGATCACCTCGGCGCACGAAAACCAGGGCGGCCCGTCGCGCCACACGCGTGCGACGACCGGCAGCGTATCGAGCGCCGGACGTGCAACCCGGAGCACCGCCAGGGCCTCGGCGCTACTGGGCGCGCGGCCGCACGCGGAGACGAGCGCGATTGCGAAAACGAGGAATGGAAGGCGAGCCACACTCCACCTCCATGCGAAGTGCGTTCCGTCGTCGCACCCGCTGAGGCAAATCTGGTGAATTCAGTGCGGCGAATTTCGAAGGCGCGGAAGGACTGCCTGACAGTAATTGCGTTTTCGGTATTTGTTCGGCATACTTCCGAACCGCAGCGGGAGGTAAATGTGTCGCAGGCGACGCTGTTCGACGAAGAGGGCCGATCCGCTCCGCGGCGGCTGGTGCCATTGGTGGGCGAGCAGAAGGACATCCGCTACTTCGCCGCGGGGTCGCGCAGCATCCTGAACGCGCCCGCTGCGACGGGCATGGGCTTCTGGTCGGTGAACCCATACGTGGGCTGCGCTTTCGGATGTGCCTATTGCTACGCCCGTTATGCGCATCGCTACACGGCCGAGCGGCTGGCCACGGCGGCGCAGCTCGACGGTGGAGACGCGCTGCCAACGGACGACCTGCCGCCGTGGCTCGCGTTCGAGCGACGAATCATGGTCAAGCGGGAGGCACCCGCGTTGTTGCGGCGCGCCTTGGGGCGTGCTGCCGTGCACGACGCGCTGCAGTCCGAGACTGTCGTCATCGGCACAGCGACCGATCCGTATCAACCGGCGGAGCGGCGTTTCCGTGTCACGCGCGGCATCCTGGAGGTCCTCGCCGAGCAGCGGGGAATCGGTGTCACGATCATCACGAAGAGTCCACTGGTGACACGCGACATCGACCTGCTCGCACGCATCGACGAGCGGTCACGGCTCTCGGTGCACGTGTCCCTGATCACGGTGGACCGCGAGCTCGCGCGCTGCCTCGAGCCGCGCGCGCCAACGCCCGAGGCACGCCTGCGGGGAATTGCGCGTCTGAGGTCGAGCGGCATTCGCGTCGGCGTGAGCGCGATGCCGGTCCTTCCCGGGATCACGGACTCGCCGGAGATGATCGAGGAGCTCGTGCAAGCCGTGAAGCGCGCGGATGCATCATACATCAGTGCATGTGCGCTTCGCCTCCAGGCCACGGCGCGGGACAGGTACCTGCCGTTCATCGCCGCGACGTTTCCCGAGCTGGCCGGGCGCTACGCGCGTGCGTATGCGCGCAGCTACCAGGTCGGCGAGAAGTATCGCGCGGGGTTGCGCGATCGGTTTGCGTCCGTCTGTCGGCAACATGACCTGCAGTTCGGCGGGTCGCTGGTGGAGGAGGAGGACGCCGCCGAGGCAGCGTACCCGGTCTCGCAGCTGCAACTGGCCATGTAATCGAAAGGCCGGCCCCGTGAGAGGCCGGCCTTTCGTGAGTCTGCGGCGAGGCGCTACTGAATGGCGCGGAACGCGTTTACTCGACCTCGCCCGTAGTAGTCGTCATTGCCGGGTTTGCCGAGGTCGTCGGCCGACTGCCGCAGGATGGACTCGACCTGGGCGGGCGGCAGCTTGCCATGCTTTCCGATGATGAGCGCGGCCACGCCGGCGACGGCCGGCGAGGACATGCTCGTGCCCGCCGCCCAGCAGTACGAGCTGATGCTGGAGATCGATCCACGGCAAGGCGCCATGACCATGTCGAGCACCCAGCAGTATTGAAAGCTCGAGCCGCTCGGGAACCGCTGGAAGGAGCAGATGTCGTTGCCCGGCAGGGCCGCATCACCACCCGGGCCCGCGAGCAGGATGGCCGACTGGCCGTAGTTCGTGTAGGACGCCGGCCGGTCGAAGTTCGTGGCGCCGTGCGCGAAGTCGAGGGGACCAGTGGCCGAGACGGCAATCACGTGCGCCGACATGGCCGGTACGAACAGAAGGTTCTTCGTGTGGTCGAGGTCAGTCGCGTTGTTGCCGGCGGACGCAATGACCGTGACGCCGTGCTCGTGCGCATACGTCGTCGCCTTGCTCAGTGCGTTCTTGAGCTGCACGGCTCCGTCGTCATTGCTCATGAAGCTTGCGCCGAGGCTCATGTTGATGATGTCGGCACCTCCGCCGCCCTGTGCGATGGGCGTTGCCGCGTAGTAGATGGCGTTGATGATCCACGAGAATGCGCCGGAGCCGTTGTCGAGCGCCTTCACGCCGATGATCGTGGCCTTGGGCGCGATGCCTACCGTGCCGATGTTGTTGGCCGGTGCCGCGATGATGCCCGCGACGTGCGTCCCGTGCCAGAACGTACCGACGTCCGTATTGTACGCCTTGCCCGGGACGAACGAGGCCGAATGCGCCGCGTCGAGGTTCGGTGCGACGTCGATGTGGTTGGACCAGATGCCGCCGTCGATGACGGCGACGCGCGCGCCTGCACCCTGCTGGCCGGCGGCCCATGCCGCGGGCGCCGAGACGGCGTCCACGTTCCACTGGATCTTCCGGAAGGTTTCCGTAGCGCCGATGGTCGTGGCCTGCGAGGTCGCGTCGGTCGTTTCCGTCGCCTCTTCGACGGCGTCGGAGACGCGGGCCGGCGACGTCCACTGGACAATGCGGTCCTGGGTCACGACGCGAACACCCGCGATTTTCGCCGCCCTGGCGGCGAAGCCGGGGTAGTCGGAGGTTGCGACGGCCAGGCCGATGCCGTCGAGCGTCTGGTTCAGCGAGCCCCCGGCCTTTGCCACGTCGGCCGAGAGCGTCGTGGGAACGGTGTTTCCGGTAAAGTCGATGATGTACGAGTTGGTGGCGGCGCTCTGGCTGGCGCTCGCGGAGCCTGCCGTCATCGGAGGCGGCGCCACGGCCACATCGCTGGTGCACGCGGCGACCAGCAGGAGTACGCATGTGCCTGGGAGGATTTTCTTCACGGGTGGGCCTGGGGAGCGGGTGATCCTGCGTCTGGTGGGCGGGCAGCGAATGTGACCTTCCTCACATTTGACCGCAAGGCGCGGGGCTCGCGCGAGGCTCGCTCGCAACCCAACCGAGGCGCGTCGCGAAATGCGCACCGAGGTGGTGACGGGTTGAATCGGTCAACGGTTCCGGCGCGTACGGTGTCCAACCCGCGATCGTCGGCTCCCGGATCCCACCGCCCCGCTCATGACCCGTCTGCATCGCGCCGTGCCGTTGATGTTGTGCGCGTGGCTCGCGCCACTCGCCGCTGCCCAGCAGGTGCCCGAAGTGATTCGCGGCCGCATCACCGACGACTCGAGCCATGCGCTCGTGGCCACGATCATGGTGACGCGCGGGCCTGACCGACTCACACAGCAAGGCGCCTCGGATAGCACGGGGCGGTACAGCGTGCGGTTCGCGGAGGGCACGGGCGACTACCTCGTGTACGTGAGCGCCACGGGCTTCAAGCCGTCGCGCCGCCGGGTGCAACGGCAGGCCACCGAGCATGAGTTCGTGGCCGACTTCGCCCTGCAGCGCGACGTGGCACTGCTCGCCGCCGTGAAGGTCACGGCCGACAAGCCGGTGCGCGCCTCGAACAGTGTGGACCCCGCGACGCCCGAGCCGGGGTCGGCCGAGCGATGGAAGGACGGCATCAACGGCGCGATTTCGCCGACGACCGCGGGCGACCTCAATGCCATTGCCGGCACGATGTCCAACGTGACGATGACCGGCGCCGGTCCCTCGATACTCGGCTCGGGTAGTGCGTCGAACCTCACGACGCTCAACGGCATGGGCCTCGCCGCGGGCGCGATCCCGCGAGCGGCACGCACCGAGACGCGCGTCACCGGCGCGACGTTCGATCCCACGCGAGGGGGCTTTGCCGGCGCGAACATCGATGTCCGGCTCGGGCCTGGTGACCGCTTCTACCAGAACCGCAACGCGTTCCTGACCTTCGATCCGCAGCAGCTCCAGTTCGTGGACGCAACGGCGCGCTCACTCGGTGCGCGCAGCGGCGGCTGGCGTGGCAGCGTGGGTGCCGACGGCGAGATGATCCGCACTGCCGCCACGTACAATGTCTCACTCGACGTCGCGCGCAACAGCAGCGATCCCGCCACCCTGCTCGACGCGGATGCTGCCGCGCTGCTGCGCGCGGGCGTGGCGCCGGACTCCGTCGCGCGGCTCGTGGCCGTGGCGAGTCCGCTTGGTCTCGCGGCCGTGGGCGGCCTTCCGGCGAACCGGCAGCACGACGCCGTGAGCTGGCTCGGCCGGTTCGACGACACGCGCGACACGCTCAGCACGCGCGCGTTCACCACCTACGCGGGCTACACGCATGACGGCGCGATCGGTTTCGGACCCACGTCCGCGCCCTCGGCGGCCGGCGAGCGCCGGGAGCGCACGATTGGCGGGCAGCTCACCCTTGGGACTTTCGTGGGCGAAGGGCGCCGCATCCTCACCGAGACGCGCCTCGCGGCGAGCGCCGTGCACACGCAGGTCACGCCATACCGCGCACTCCCTGGCGCGAACATCGTGGTTCGCTCGCCCACGCTCGACACTGGCAACGACGTCACCGGCCTCACGCTGGGCGGCGGGTCGTCGCTCGCCGCAGATGACGCGCGGTGGACTGTGGAAATGGCGAACGAGACCGCGTGGAACACTGGCGGCCGCAGGAACCGCTTCAAGGCATTGCTCTGGGCGCGCGCCGACGGCTTGCGGCGGGACGGCTTCCCCAACCAACTCGGCACCTTCTCGTTCAACTCCATCGCCGACTTCGCCGCGGGACATCCCGCGAGCTTCACGCGCACGCTCGCGCAGCCAGCGGGCACGGGGCGTGTGTGGAACACCGCCGGTGCGGTGGCGCACCAGTGGGCGCCCACGAAGTTCTTCAGCATGATCTACGGCGCGCGCGTGGAAGCCGACGGTTTCTTCGGCGCTCCGGCCGCGAACCCTGCACTCGACCAGGCCCTCGGCGTCACGTCGGGCACCGCGCCGACGCGCGTGCACCTGAGCCCGCGCATGGGTTTCTCGTACACGTACAATCGCGACAAGGACAACGGCAACGGCACGATGCAGAACCAGGTCGGCCGCTTCTATCGCACCACGGCGGGTGTCATCCGCGGCGGCGTCGGCGACTTCCGCGACCTGCTGCGTCCGGGCATCCTCGCAGAGGCGTCCGCGGCCAACGGACTGCCGGGAGGCACCACCTATCTGTCCTGCGTGGGCACTGCGGTGCCGGTGGTGGACTGGGCTCGCTTCACGGCGGACCCCGGCGCTGTTCCGTCGCAGTGCGCGGACGGCAGCGGACCGCTCGGCGAGCGCGCGCCGTCGGTGACGCTCATCGATCCGGCGTACGACGTACCGCACAGCTGGCGCGCGTCGCTCGACTGGAACACGAGCCTGCACGGCATGCTCCTTCGCGTCGCCGGACTCTCGTCGTACGATCTCGCGCAGCCCGGCACGGTAGACGCGAACTTCCGGGGTACGCCGGTCTTCTCACTCGCGGGCGAGGGCAATCGCCCCGTGTTCGTGTCGGCGGACGCCATCGATCCGGCCAGTGGATCGGTGTCCGCGGCGGAGTCCCGCATCTCGGATCAATTCGGACGGGTGTCGCGCCGCGTGAGCGACCTGCGTGGATACGGCAACCAGCTCACGCTCGGCATATCGCCCGACGTGTTCAAGTTCCGCGGTGGCGCGCAGTTCTACGGGTCGGTGAACTACACCATCCAGTCCACGCGGCGGCAGTTCCGTGGCTTCGACGGTGCGGGGTTTGGTGACCCGCGCACCGTGGAATGGGCGCCGGGCCAGTTCGACGCGCGCCACGTGATCGTGGTCTCGACGGGATTCTCCAACGGCCTCGCCGGCACGTGGACGCTGTTCGCCCGTGCGCAATCCGGGCTGCCCTTCACGCCCATCGTGCAAGGCGACGTGAATGGGGACGGGCGCGGCGGCGACCGCGCGTTCGTGCCGGATCCCGCGCGCGAGACGGACGCCGCGCTCGCCGCGCAGATCCGCACCCTGCTCGCGACGGGCTCGCAGACGGCGACCGACTGCCTGCTGGCATACGCAGGGCACGTGGCCGACCGGAACGGCTGCCGCGGACCGTGGACGCAATCGCTCAACGTGCAGTGGCGGCCGCCCACGCCACAGCGCTGGGGGGGACGCGTGAGCCCGAACGTCTACTTCGAGAACGTGCTCGCCGGCCTGGACCAGGCCCTGCACGGGAGCGACGGGTTACGCGGTTGGGGCTCGCCTGCTGCGCCCGACCCAGTTCTGCTGGTGCCGCGCAGTTTCGATGCGGCGAACGCCGCGTTCCGGTACGACGTGAATCCTCGCTTTGCGGACACGCGGCCTGGGCGCACGCTCGCACTCAACCCGTTTCGGCTCGTAGCGGACGTTTCGCTTCGGTTGTCCACGGACTACGACCTCCAGCAGTTGCGTCGAGCGGTGGAACCCGTGCACGGACCCGTGGGCTGGCAGCGACGCTCGGCAGACTCCCTCGCCGCGTTCTACCTCCGGAACACGTCGAGCCTGCACAAGGCGTTGCTCGAGGAGACCGACTCGTTGTTCCTGAGCACGGCACAGGTCGCGGCACTGCGCGCCGCCGACTCTGTGTTCTCGGACAGCGTGCGCGCGCTCTACCGTCCGCTCAGCGAGTTCCTCGCCGCGGGCGCGGGTGGCGCCGGCAAGGCGGAGCTCGACAGCGTGCAGACCATCCAGAAGGAATACTGGAAGGTGTTCTGGGAGCAGCCGGAGATTGCGGACTCCATCATCACGTCGGCGCAGAAGGCACTGTTTCCGATGATGGAGTCAATGGTGAGCGTGCCGAAACGGGACCGCGTGCATGCGCAGTGGCAGTTCGGAAATCCGGTGACCATGCCAGAGAAGCCCAAGCCGGCGCCGCCACCGG
>JBDTYL010000025.1:0-12242 GCA_040005695.1 bacterium
CCATGGGCGAGCTGGTCGCCTGGATCATCGGCTGGGACCTGGTGCTGGAGTACGCGGTGGGTGCCGCCACCGTGGCGATCGCATGGAGCGAATACTTCAACAAGCTGCTCGAGTTCGTGGGGATGCACGTCCCGTATCAATGGAGCCACTCGCCGTTCCAGACTGACGCGGTCACGGCGGTGCACGGCATCATGAACGTTCCCGCGGTCTTCATCCTGTTCGTGCTGTCGCTGCTGCTCATTCGCGGCACGCAGGAGTCGGCCTGGGTGAACAACCTGATCGTCATCACGAAGGTCGGGATCGTGATCCTGTTCATCGTGCTCGGATGGGGCTTCATCAACCCGGTCAACCACACGCCCTTTATCCCGGCGCCGTCCACGTACACCAGTGCGCTCGGCGCCCCACACGCGTATGGCGGCATGATGGGGATTCTTGGCGCGGCCGGCGTGGTCTTCTTTGCATTCATCGGCTTCGACGCCGTGTCCACCGCTGCGCAGGAAGCCAAGAACCCGGCGCGCGACATGCCCATCGGTATTCTCGGCTCGCTCGTCGTCTGCACGATCCTGTACGTGCTCTTCTCGTACGTCCTCAGCGGCATCGGGACAGTCGAGGATTTCCGCACCGCCGGCAAGGAAGCCTCGGTGACGTTCGTGATCGCCAAGTACATGACCGGTTACGGCTGGCTCGCGAAGTTCGTGACGGTGGCCATCCTCGCGGGCTTCTCGTCGGTGATCCTCGTCATGCTGCTCGGCCAGTCGCGCGTGTTCTACTCGATGAGCCGCGATGGCCTCGTGCCGAAGATCTTCTCCGACGTGCACCCGAAGTACCACACGCCCTACAAGTCGAACATGCTGTTCTTCGTGTTCACGTCGCTCTTCGCGGCCTTCATCCCGGACAGCGTGGTCGGCGACATGACGAGTATCGGGACGTTGTTCGCCTTCATGCTGGTGTGCGCGAGCGTGTGGATCCTCCGCGTGAAACGGCCGGAGCTCGAACGATCGTTCCGTGTCCCGGCGGTGCCGTTCGTTGCGAGCGCCGGCATCATCGTCTGCGGTGCGATGATCTACGGGCTCGGGTACGAAACCTGGATCCGGCTCATCGTGTGGCTCGTCATCGGCCTCATGATCTACTTCGGCTACAGCAGGTCGCACTCGAAGATCTCCGGGATGGGCTCGCAGCGATAAGCGGGCCTCGCTCCGCGCTGGGTGAAACGGCGTCCTTCGGGACGCCGTTTCGTTTTCTGTCGTCCTGGGCACAGCGAAGGCTGTTTTCCGGTCCGAACAAGCAGATCCTTCGCTGCGCTCAGGATGACACACAAGCAGATCCTTCGCTCCGCTCAGGATGACAGCGGCTGCGCTCAGGATGACACACAAGCAGATCCTTCGCTCCGCTCAGGATGACAGCGGCTGCGCTCAGGATGACAAGAGGTTCGCTGCGCTCAGGACGCCAAGTAGGTTACAGGCGCGTCGCAAACGTCAGATGCCCCAACCCACGATCCGTGATCATTGACCTTCTCGCCGTCAGCGGTGAACGCCGCGCGGCCATCGAGTCCTTTGCCCCCGAGCTCGTTGCCGGACGGCGTGTGGCGCTCAGCACACACCTGAACGCGGACGGCGACGGCTGCGGCTCGGAGAGCGCGCTTGCGCGGATGCTCGCGGCGCACGGGATGGTGCCGAGGATCGTCAATCCCACCCCGTGGCCGGAGATGTTCAACTTCCTGCTCGGCGACGAGTTCACGGACATGACGTCGAAGGGGGGAAAGGCGCTGCGGGACATCGACCTCCTGATTGTGCTGGACATCAGCGACGTGACGCGCCTGGGCAACCTGACGGAGACGGTGCGCGCCCTCGCGGTGCCGAAGCTGGTGATCGACCACCACGTGGCATCGAACGACCCCGCGGGAACGCGCGGCGTGAGCGACGTCGCCGCGTGCGCGACCGCGGAGCTGATCTACGACGTGGCGCAGGTGATGGACTGGGAGATCACGCCCAGCGTGGCACGATCACTCTACACGGGAATGCTCACGGATACCGGAGGATTCCGGTTCAGCAACACCACGCCGCGCTGCCTCGCGGTGGCGGCGCAGCTCCTGGCGCATGGCGTGGATCCCGAAGAGATGTATAGGCGGATCTATGCGTCGGCGCCGGCGGGACGCGTCCGCCTGATGGCCGACGTGCTCGCGACGCTCCAGGTGGACGAAGCCCACGGCCTCACCTGGCTCACGATGCAGGCGGATGCGCTCGAGAAGTACGCGGTGAAGGCCGAGGATCTCGACGGCATCGTCGAGCATGCGCGCTCCATTGCCGGCACGCGCATGGCGCTGTTCTTCCGCGACCTCGGCCACCGGAAGGTGAAGATCTCGTTCCGGTCCATCGGCGGCACGGACGTGAATGCGTTCGCGCGTGAGTTCGGTGGCGGCGGGCACGCGAAGGCCGCGGGCGCGCTCGTCCCCGGCGACCTGGCCGCCGTGCGCGACCAGGTGGTGGAGCGCGCCAAGGCCTACCTCGGCGTGCGCTGACGCGGTGAGCCCGCCTGTTGTGGTCCCACCACCTGCACCGCCTTCGTGAGCCGGATGTCGCGGGACGAGGCGCCGACCTCGAACATCACGGTGTCCCGCTCGACGTTCCATCCGTGCGCCGCGGCGTCCCAGTAGGCGAGTGACGAGGCCGGCACGGTGAAGCGCACGGTGCGGCGCTGCCCGGGCGCGAGCGTGATGCGACGGAAGCCACGCAGGTCGCGCTTCGGCCGCGCGACGGTCGAGCCCACGTGCCGAGCGTACAGCTGGACGACCTCGTCGCCGCCGCGGCGTCCCGTGTTCGTGACGTCCACCGAGACGACGAGGGCGCCATCGCCAGCGAGCGTGGGCGTGCTGGTGTGCAGCCTGGAATAGCGGAACGTCGTATAACTGAGGCCATGCCCGAACGGGTACAGCGGCGTGCCGCCGAAGAAGCGGTACGTGCGTCCGGCCATGGCGTAACTGCTGAACGGTGGCAGGTCGGTGGTGTCGCGATAGAAGGTCACGGGAAGTCGGCCGCCCGGGTTGTAGTCGCCGAACAGGACGTCGGCGAGCGCGGTGCCACCGGCCTGACCCGGGTACCACGCTTCGACGATCGCCGGCACATGCGCCTGTGCCCAGTTCACGGCGAGCGCGCTGCCGTTGAGCAGCACGAGCACCGTCGGCTTGCCGAGTGCGGTGATGTGCTCGAGCAGTCGCTCCTGCGCCGCGGGCAGGTCGATGCGCGTGCGATCGCCGCCGCGGAAGCCTTCGATGGCCACGGGCATCTCCTCGCCCTCGAGACGCGCGGTGAGGCCGAGCACGATGACGACCGCGTCGGCCTGCTGTGCGACGGTCATTGCGTCGGCCTCGAGTGTCTCGTGTGGCACCGAGGCGATGAGCTGGAGCTGTGCGTCGCCGTACGTCTCCTGTGCCTCGACACGCAGTGCGTAGCTGCGGCCGGCATCGAGCTGCAGCGCGCCACTCTCGACCGTGCGTGGGTCGGGGGCTTCGCCGTCGCGCGCGGGATACGTGGAGCGGACGAGGACGCTGTCGTTCAGGTAGAGGCGAAACTTCATCGTGCCCACGAGGCCGAGCCGGTAGGTGCCGCTCTGGGGCGGCGTCAACTGGCCGGTCCAGCGAACGGAGAAGTCGTCGGGGTTCATGCCGGCGCGCGGCGCCTCGGCGCCCCAGGCGGCGTTGATCGTTGCGTCGGTGGAGATGAGGGCCGGCGGCGCATCCATCGACTGTCCGTCGAAGTATTCCACGCGCAGGCCGGGCTGACCGTCGGGCCTGCTGAACATGGACGCAGGCGCGAGGTCGAGCACCGGGAAGTCGTCGGCGAGATCGGCACCGCGCGCATGGAGCACGCGCGTGGCCGTCGACACCGCCTCACGAATGCCGCGCAGTGGGGTGACGGGGTCCGCCGGTTCGCCGTTGTAGTTACCGAGCAGCACTTCGGTCTGGTCGGCGTTGGGGCCGATGACGGCAATGGTGCGGAGTGTCTTCCGCAGCGGCAGGATGCCGCCGGTGTTCTTGAGCAGCACGATGGACTCCCGCGCCACGGTGCGGGCGAGCTCGCGGTGTGCCGGCGCATCGAGCACCGAGATGGGCGTGGCCGCCCAGCGGACATGCTCGGGCGCGTCGAACATGCCAAGCTTCATGCGCGCGAGGAAGAGCCGCTTCACGGACGTGTCGATCTGTGCTTCCGTGATCAGGCCCTGCTGCACGGCGTCCACCAGGTTCGGGTAGACGCGCCCGCAATCGAGGTCGGTGCCGGTGGTCACGGCGAGGGCGGCTGCGGCGGCGGCAGTGGCCGCAACCTGGTGCCGGAGATAGATGTCGTCGATGGCGCCGCAGTCGGAGACGACATAACCGGGAAACTTCCACTCGCGGCGAAGGATGTCCCGCTCGAGGAGGTCGCTCGCACATGCGGCCTTGCCGCCGATGCGGTTGTAGGCGCACATCAGTGAATAGGCTCCGCCCTCGCGAATGCCCATCTCGAATTGCGGCAGGTAGCTCTCGCGCAGGTCGCGGTCGCTCACGACGGCATTGAAGCCGTGGCGGTCCGGCTCGGGGCCGCTGTGCACCGCGAAGTGCTTCACCGTGGCGATGGTCTTGAAGTACTTCGGGTCGTCGCCCTGGAGGCCACGGATGAAGGGCACCGCGATGCGTCCTGTGAGGAAGGGATCCTCGCCGTACGTCTCCTGCCCGCGACCCCAGCGCGGATCGCGGAAGAGGTTGATGTTCGGCGACCAGATGGTGAGGCCCTGATAGCGCTGATGGCTGCCTTCGCGGAGATACTCCTGGTACTTCCCACGGAATTCGTCGGAGATGACGGTCGCCATGCGAAACACGAGGCTGTCGTCCCAGGTGGCGGCGACGCCGATGGCCTGCGGGAACGACGTCGCGAGGCCGGAGCGCGCCACGCCGTGCAGGCCTTCGTTCCACCAGTTGTACGCCGGTACCGACAGGCGATCGATGGCTGGTGCGACATCCGTCATCTGCGAGACTTTTTCCCCGAGCGTCATGCGGCCGACGAGGTCGTCCACGCGCCGCGCGAAGGGCAGCGTCTCGTCGAGGTACGGGACGGGGGTGGGTGCTTGTCCCTGCGCCGCGGTGCAGATCGGCACAACGAGGATGCCGAGCATGGCAGCGGTCGTGCGGAGGGTGATCATGATGGGAGTCGTCAAGGTGAAACTTCCCTCGTGCTGACAAAAGCAGATCCTTCGCTGCGCTCAGGATGACAGACAAAAGCAGATCCTTCGCTGCGCTCAGGATGACACAGCGGTGCGCTCAGGATGACAAAGCGCTGCGTGCTGGATGACCTACACGGTGAGTGTGACGCGGGATTGAATATCGCGGGATGTTCGCGCCCGTCGCCCCATTCCCGGTCGGTGAAGGTGTTGACGCCGAAGTGGACGAACATGGCGAGCTCGTCCCGCTGCCACCGCAGTTGTGCGGGAGTCGGTCGAGGACGCGGCGCGGGCGGGAGCACACCCTCTCGCGACGAGTCCCAGACGGCCGCGAGAGTCGCGGCGCCGGTGTGGAGGAAAGAGCGTCGATTCATGGGCGTCGGGTGCGGTGCGCACCAACATGACATCGCGGAGGGATCCTCGCCAACGCGTCCAGGCGACTTGAGCGCCTCGAAGCGCGCGAATTAGATTCACGAGCGCATGGCATCGCCGCGCCCCGTCTCCCCGGAACACACAAGCGACCCATGACGCCTCCATCGCTGCTCGAATCCTACCTCGCATCCTCCGGCAAGTCGATCGGGCAGGTACCGCCAGGGATGCTGGCGTACCTCGCGAATCTCGACCTGGTGGTGCGGGTGTCGCCCGACACCGCACGTGGCATCGTGGACGAGCTCGCGCACCAGCGCAGCGGAGTGAAGCTCATCGCGAGCGAGAACTATTCGTCGCTCGCGGTGCAGGCGGCCATGGCGAACCTGCTCACGGACAAGTACGCCGAGGGGGTTCCGTACAAGCGGTTCTACGCTGGATGCGAGAGCGTGGATGCGATCGAGCAGTACGCGGCGGATCGTGCGTGTGAGCTGTTCGGCGCAACACACGCGTACGTCCAGCCGCACAGCGGTGCGGATGCGAACCTCGTCGCGTTCTGGGCAATCCTGAGCGCACGCGTGGAGACGCCGGCCCTCGCGGCCCTGGGCGAGACGGACCCGGCGAAGCTCGACATCACACAGTGGGGTACCGTGCGCGCGGCCCTGGGCAACCAGCGGCTGCTCGGACTCGACCTCTACTCGGGCGGGCACCTCAGTCACGGCTATCGGCGCAACGTCTCGGGTCGGATGTTCGAGTCGCATTCGTACTTCGTGAATCGCGAGACGAACCTGCTCGACTACGACGAGATCGAGCGCATCGCCCGCGAGGTGCGGCCGCTCATCCTGCTCGCGGGGTACAGCGCCTATTCGCGTCCGGTGAACTTTGCGCGCATGCGTGAAATCGCTGACGGCGTGGGCGCCGTGCTGATGGTGGACATGGCGCACTTCGCGGGGCTCGTCGCGGGCAAGCTCTTCACGGGCGACTTCGATCCCGTCGCACACGCCCAGGTGGTGACGTCCACGACGCACAAGACGCTGCGCGGTCCGCGCGGCGGCCTCGTGCTCACCGACACGGAGTTCGCCGAGCACGTCGACAAGGGGTGTCCCCTCGTCCTCGGCGGGCCGCTGCCGCACGTGATGGCGGCCAAGGCCGTGGCGTTCACGGAAGCGCTCCTGCCCTCCTTCCGCGGATACGCTGCGAAGATCGTGGAGAACGCGCGCGCCCTGAGCGACGCGCTCATCGCGAACGGACACGACGTGCTCACCGGGGGAACCGACAACCACCTCGTGCTCGTGGACGTGGGACGTCGCGGGCTCACCGGGCGACAGGGTGAGTCCGCGCTCCGTGAATGCGGGCTCACGCTGAACCGCAACACGATCCCGTTCGACCCCAATGGGCCGTGGTACACGAGCGGCCTCCGCCTCGGAACACCGGCCACCACCACGCTCGGCATGGGCGCGCCCGAAATGCAGGAGATCGCCTCGATCATCGCGCTCGTGCTTGCCGCCATGAAGCCTGCCGCGGCGAAGGATGGGCCGAGCAAGGCGAAGTACATCGTCGAGGCCAGTGCCAGGGACGAAGCCCTGCAGCGCGTGAAGTCACTGCTCTCGGCCTATCCGGTGTACCCGGAGCTCGACTTGGCGTATCTCCAGGGTGCCGTGGGCGCCTGACGCCGTGATCGCGCCGCCGGTGGACCGTGGCGCGATTGCCTACCTCAGCTGCATCAGGACGGCGTCGGCCAGTCGCTTCTCCAGCACGCCGCGCGAGGAGCATGCCGAATACTCACGCGAGAAGGCGACGGGCCGAGCCATGGACTCGAACAGGGTGTTCAGCGTCGCGAGTCCGGTCGTCTGCTCCTCGTCGACGCGGGCCACGACCGTGAGGTAGACGTCGTAGCTGTCTGCGTTCTCACCGATCTGCGTGCTGCCACAGTCGATGTAGCGGCTCAGGGGTGTGGGGCCCAGCACGCGCCGGGTCTTGAAGCCGCCGTTCGAAAGCGTGTGCGTGAGCGTGTCCACCGACGTGATCGGAATGCCGAGCTGCTCGAACGCGGCCGGCAGCGCGTGCCACACCTTGCCGATGGGGAAGCTGATGCGCGTGACGTTGGCGCTCGCGTTCGAGGTCATGCGCAGCTCACCACCCTGCGCACCCGCGATGCGCACGGTGGAGGCAGCGCCGGGCGGCTCGCTGCTGGAGTTCGCGGACGCGCATGCGGCAGCTGACAGCAGTGACAGCAGGATGAGGATGCGCACGGGACCTCCGGAAGGGTGGGCGAGGGCGAGACGATGCGGGCCGGCTATTCCGGTGTCAAGCGCACCAGCCAGTGCATCACGTTCAACAGGAACTGCGGATTCTGTCCCGCTGAGGGGGCGTTCATCCCCATGGGGCGTCGCGCGCTGCCCGACACCTGCGCCGAGAACATCGCCGCCTCGCCGAAGACGGCGACACGACCGCGGCCGACCCGCAGTGCGGCACCCTGCAGCATGCCGTCCGCGGGCATCACGGGCGTGGCGTCGCTGAACTTCCACGCTTCGGACGGCAACAGCAGGAGGGTGCCGGGCGCCAGGACGAGCAGCGGCACGGCGGTGGAGTCCGCGTGAAATGCCTGGCCGGTGAAGGTCCGCACGCTGTCGATGCGCTCGGACGCGTTGCGTCCACGCACGATGGGATGCACGCGCGAGAGGCCCAGCGCGCGCGTGAAGACGAATTCGTCCGCGTGGCCGCTGTCCGTGGCGAATCCATTGGTCATGTACACGCCGAATGCCGAGGCGAGGGCAGCGGTCGCGCCGCCGAAGGGCATGTGGTCGGCGATGAGGAGCAGGGAGCCTCCGGCCACGACCCAGCGACGTACAGCCGCGATTTCGCCGGCGTCGAAGGCCGACGGGGTGGGCAGCGTCCAGTTGCCCTTGTTGCGATCGGCCATCGCATTTGCGATGACGAGCACCTTCACGCGCGCGAGCGCGACGTCCGTGAAGTGGTCGCGCACTGGCTCCACCACGAAGCCGTCGCGGCGGAGCAGGTCGGCGAATGGCGCATACCGACCGGCCACGGTGTGGAAGTTGTTGTGCGCCTCGTCGAGCAGAACGAGCGGGCCGGCGCCGGCGGCGAACGCCGGATTGTCTACCCGTGGGCTGAAGGCGGTGTCGGCCACCTGGGGGCCGCCCGTGGCGCGCGGAGCCAGGACCTGGCGACAGACAGCGGGAGACGCCGTCTGGGCGGCGAGTGGGTGCGCGGCGCCGAGGACGGCGGCGATGACGACGAGGCGAGAGCGCAGGGATGACCTCGATTCGGGGTGCATGATTCGCGTGACAGTGGCGGCCGCGCCGCGCGTCGGCAACTAGCGAGGTCGCATCCCGCCCCTAGCTTCACGGACATCGTGATCCCGCCGCGCTTCGCGGCCCGCCTGTCGCTCGACTCCATGGCCATGACTCTCCTTCGCACACTCTCCCTCGCGGGCACGCTTGCCCTCGTCACCGCGGTGCCGGCGTCCGCCCAGTCCGACCCCACGATCCAGCGCATCTGGCGGATCGGGATGGACAGCTCGCACGCCCAGCAGCTCGCGCAGACGCTGTTCGACTCCATCGGCCCGCGACTCACGGGAAGTCCCGGGATTCGCTCCGCGAGCGACTGGGTGATCAGCAAGTACCGGTCGTGGGGCATCGACGCGAAGCGCGAGCAGTACGGCACGTGGCGAGGCTGGCGGCGCGGGACGTCGCACATCGACCTCGTACAGCCGCGCGTGCGGTCGCTCGCGGGCACCATGCTCGCCTGGAGTCCCGGCACGCACGGAAAGCCGGTGCGGGCAGAAGTGATCGTGCTGCCGAAATTCCGCGACAGCACCGAATTCGTGAAGTGGCTGCCGCAGGCGCGCGGGAAGATCGTGCTGCTGTCGCCGGCCTGGCCGACGTGCCGCCCGTCGGAGGACTGGAACCGCTTCGGTACGCCGGAGTCGATCGCGCGAATGGATACGCTCATCGCGCGCATGAACATGGACTGGTCGGTGATGGGCGACTCGGTCGATGGTCCGAACGGCCGTCGCGTGCTCCGGCCGGACAGCACGAAGCTCTATCGCGGCACGGGCTATTCCCTCGCGCTCGGCACCGGCTCGCTGGGACTGCGACTGGAGAAGGCAGGCGTGGCCGGAATGATCTCGTCGCGGAACAAGCTGAGCGGCTTCAACAATCCATTTGCTTCCGCTGGTGGCGCGGCTGGACGCGGCGGACCCGGCGGCGGGCGGGGTGGCGCCGGCGCGGGCGGGGCGAGCGCGCACGGCGGGGGACCTGCTGCGGCCAACGCGGCGGCAGCGGCGGGACGCAATGGATTCGGTGGCGGCCCGGGTGGCGCGGGTGGATGGGGCACCATCGAGATCTTCGAGACGTACAACACCGTGGCGCCCGCGGTCACGCTGGAGTGCGAGGACTACGGGCTGGTGTTCCGCCTCGCCGAGAATCACCAGAAGCCCGTGGTGAGGCTGGACCTGGATGCGCAGCTGCTCGGCGAGCAGCCGGTGTTCAACACGATCGGCATGATCAAGGGCACCGAGAAGCCCGACGAGTACGTGATGCTCTCGGCGCACTTCGACTCGTGGGACGGCTCATCCGGGGCGACCGACAACGGCACCGGCACGCTGATGGCCATGGAGGCGATGCGCATCCTCAAGCTGGCGTACCCGCACCCGAAGCGGACGATCATGGTGGGTCACTGGGCGAGCGAGGAGCAGGGCCTCAATGGCTCGACGGCCTTCACGGAGGATCATCCGGAAGTGATGAAGGGGCTGCAGGCGCTGTTCAACCAGGACAACGGCACGGGCCGGGTCTCGAGTATCTCGTCGTCGGGCCTCACCGATATCGGCTCACACCTGCAACGGTGGTACTCGGCACTGCCGGCCTTCTATACCGACAGCATGAGCCCGAACGTCGTGTCGTGGACGTTCAACGATGTGCCGACGGGCAATCCCGGTGGGACGGACGGCGCCGTGTTCGCGTGCTTCGGCACGCCGTCCATCGGCATGGGCGCGGTGGGCTGGAACTATGGCACGTACACCTGGCACACCAACCGCGACACATACGACAAGGTCGTGTTCGACGACCTGAAGCACAACGCGACGCTGGCGGCGATGCTCGCCTATGAGGCGTCGGAGGATCCGACCTTCATCAAGCGCGACCGGTCGCCGGGGACGTGGCCCGCGAACTGGCCGGCCAACTGCGGCAAGGTGCCGCGCAAGACGAAGCCGCGCATGTAGCGGCGCAAGCTACAGCAGAACGCCCGCACGCCGATAGTCGGTGTGCGGGCGTTCTCGCGTTCAGGGCACTGCGCGCGCGTCAGTGCGCGTGATCGCCGTGATCGGACATCAGCATGGCGATGAAGTCATCGATGCGACGGCGGCCGTCAGGAGTGATGGCGGCCGAACGATAGGTGGCGAACATTGCGTCCCACTGGGTGGCGAGGCGTTCCGTGAGCGCATCGATGCGCGCGGTGTCGCGCGCGCGCTGCGCCTGCCGGAGCTCGGGCACGATCGCGCGGATGGAGTCGCGACGGGGCGCGATCGCCTCGTGCACGGCGGGGCGACGTTCGAGGTTGGCGAAGATCGCCGTGGTATCCGCGACTTCCGCGAGGGCGAGCGCGGCACGCCGGACGCGTGACGCGAACGCACGGTCGCGCATGCGCGTGGCATCGGGTGCGTCGAGGCCCGCGGCCCAGAAGGGAAGGTTCGGGTTGGTGCCCGCGAACGGACCGTCGGGCGACGGCACGAACCACACGTGCAGCATCACGAGCGACTGTCCCGGCGGCGCGAGGTTCGCGTGCTCGTGCCACGCGGGCGCGCCGCCGAAGATCGGTGGCCGGGCGGAGTCATTCGCCGGTGCGTAGTAGGCGTACGCGGCGCCGACGAGCGAGTCGCGTCCCCCGATCCGGCTGAACATCAGGTTGTCCGGCGCCAGCATGTCGGTGGGCTTGTTGCGCATCGCGGGTCGGTTCACCCAGTGCTCGCCCATGGTGGGAATCCACCCGAACACCGGGCTGAAGCCGGCGGCGCGCGCGGCCTCCGTGGTACCGAGTGGACGCACGGCTTTCGCGACGGCAGCAATCTCGGCAGCCATGGCAGCCGGCGGTGTCGCGCGATGGGACATATCCATGCCATCGTGGCCGTGCGTTGCCTGCGCGGGAGCAGGCGCGCTGCCCAGCAGGCAGAAAGCGGCGATGCGTGGCGCGATCAAGGAACGGCGAGAGCGACGGTGCATGCAGGACCTCTGGGTGACGACGCTGACAACGAGACTACTTCATCTTCGCCTGCAGGCGGCGATCGATGGTGTCCAGGAAATCCACGGTGTTCAGGTATGGAGCCTTCGCATCGATGAGGATCGCGAGGTCCTTGGTCATCTCACCGGATTCCACGGCCTCGATGCACACCGCCTCGAGCGCGTTCGCGAAGTCGATGAGGGCGGGTGTGTTATCCAGCTTGCCGCGGTGAGCGAGCCCGCGCGTCCACGCGAAGATGGATGCGATGGGATTGGTGGACGTCTTGTTTCCCTTCTGGTGCTCACGGTAGTGGCGCGTGACCGTGCCGTGCGCCGCCTCGGCTTCCATTGTCTGGCCGTCCGGCGTGAGCAGCACGCTCGTCATCAGGCCCAGCGAGCCGAAGCCCTGCGCGACGATGTCGGACTGCACGTCGCCGTCGTAGTTCTTGC
>JBDTYL010000026.1:0-10423 GCA_040005695.1 bacterium
CATCCATGCGGCGCAACGTCGCCGACGCGAGATCTCCGATGAGCTGGATCTGCCGACGTTCGTCCTTCCCGAACGCCGGTGCTCCTTCCTCGCGCATGAGAACGAGCGCACCGCACGTGCCGTGCGACGCGATGAGCGGGGCAACGAGGCCAAAGCACTGGCGACATGAATCATCGAGGTGGATCCGAAGGCGCTCGCCAATCGTTCCCAACTCCATCACGCCGTCCGCGTTCCCCCGCGTCACGATCGCCTCCGTGAGCGAGCCGGCGCTCGGAACGCGCGTGCGCGGAATGGCGCTCTCGTCCCTGAGGCCCGCCACGGCGTCGATCTGGTCCTCGTCTGCAACCATCCACTCGACGTACGCGCCGAATGCGCGAGTGGTATCCAACGCCCCGGCAACAGTACTCTGCATGGCCTCGTCGAGCGTGACCGCGCCACTGAGCGCCCGCGCGAGCTGGCGCAAGGCGGACTCCTCGTCGACGCGATGACGGAGGGTCTCCGCGAGTCGACGTTCCCGCCGCGCCAGGAGCACGACGCCGTACAGGGACGCGAGCGCGGCGAGCACGAGCGCCGAATTCCATACGATACTCGACTGTTCGAGTGCGCGGACCCGATCGTCTCGTATCGCGGCCTCGCCGGCGAACTCCGATGACAGGTCGTCGATCGCACTCAGTGTCGCGTCATACTGCGGTTGCGCGGCCGTGATCGCGGCAGCGAAGGCGGCACGAGTCCCCGGCTTCGCCACCATCGCGTCTGCCCGCTGCCGCCACGCGTCGCTCTTGGTGCGGAGCGTGACGACGCGTCGCGCTGAGGTGGCAGCCAGCCGCTCCGACAGTGCCTCGAGACGCTCGAGTCGCCGTTCGTTCTCGGCGGCTACGATACGATATCGCACGAGCAGCGTGGTGTCGCCGGCCAGCGCATAGCCGCGCAGCGCGCCCATCTGCTCCGCGAGTCCCCAGTGGAACTCCGACTCGAGGCGACGCGCCGGCGTGAGTACTTCGGTGGTATGCCGGAGCAGCTCGGTGATGCGCATCGTCTGGCGCGCCGGCACCACCACGGACCCCACGAGCGCCAGCACGACGATCGCGAGTGGAGTCACGCTCCACGACAAAGATCGCGAATCGCGCATCACTATCGGACGGCTGGACGAGACGCGCCTGATGGCACCGACGCGCCGCCTCGGTGCGACCTGCGCCTGTCGGTCACCTGCGACCGCGAGATCAAGCCGGGCGCTCGCCAGACGCGGTGTCGTCGTCGCGACCGTCGGCTGCCGTCCCGCGGACATCGCGCGTGTCGCGCGGTGATCCGAGACGCGTGCCGTTCCACGACGGCGGGTCACTCGCCGGGAAGCTGTCTTGCGATGCACGGTCTACGTCGTCGCCGCTGTCCTCGAGGACTTTCTCGGTGGTCGTCATCCGGGCGGCCTCGGTAGTCGGAATATGGGTCAGTCGCGTTCGGGCTCCACACGAATGCATAGAGCGAAACGCGAGCGGCAGCAATGACGCGCTTGTACTACGGGACGAGCGGCATCGATCGCCGGGCTGCCAGGATTCGCCGCCCATGCCGTCTCCCACTCGTCCACCTCGATCACGATCCAGGTGGTACGCCCCACTGGCGGATCTGTTTACCGACAGCAAACCCATCGCCGTGCGCGTCGAGGGATGCAACATCACCGCATTGCGCCGAGGCGAAGGCGTGCACGGCGGCTGCCGACGGCTTCTTGCTGGACTCCTTCCTTGTCACCTCGCATGATTGGCGTCACTATCTTTCAGCAGGATGAATACCTGGCCGGATAGCGCGCCAACAATGAGGCATGTGTAGCACGCCCGGATTGTCGCCCCGTCGCATCGCACGAACGCGGGCCGACTGCCTGTGGCTCGCCACTCTCGACCCCGACCGCGAGGAGAGCGATGCTCGAAACGGAACTATTCGTGCTGCTGGAGCACACGGCTGACGCCGCGTACACCGTTACGGGTGACGGCGAGATCTGCTCGTGGAACGGCGCCGCAGAGCGCCTGTTCGGCTATCCCGAGGGAGACGCGTTGCGCCGTAACGTCGATGAATTGTTCGACGCGCGGGATTCCCTCGGCACCGATGCGCTCGCCGGGGGACTGGAAGCGGCCACCCGACAATGGGACGGATCGTCGGGCGGCATCCCCAATTTCGACCTGGAGATGACGACGCGGTCAGGCGATCGGATCTGGGTCAATATCTCGACGATCGTGTTCGACAACCAGCGCACGGGACGCCGGCTGTTCGTCAGGCTCGCGCGCGACATGACGCATCGGCGTCGCAAGGAGCGGCTGTTCTCCGAGATGGTGACCCTCGCACGACACATCGTCGCGCTCACCGATGAGGTGTCCGAACACGCGCCGGTGGAGGTGCTGTCCGACCAGGAAAAGAGGATCCTCTCGCTCTTCGCGGGCGGCCACAACCCCGCGACGATTTCGCGTCAGCTCGCCATCTCACCGCAAACACTTCGGAACCATCTGCATCACATCAATCGCAAGCTCCGCACGCACAACCGTCTCGAAGCGGTCACCCATGCGCAACGGCGCGGCCTGATCGAGTAGGCGCCGCGAGAACAGGCGGGCGCTGCGTGATGTGTCGCTCACGTCTCCGCTTCGGCGCGTCGCAGGTTGACGGCGATGGGATGGGTTCGCGTGAGCAGGACGAACGCGAGTACCGCACCAATGAGATTGCCACCGAAGATTCCGGGCCACGCACCGTTTCCGACAGCGGCCGTGGCGAGGAGCGCCGTCAGCATCGCGAACGCCACCTGGAAGAGGATGCCGCCGAAGATCAACGCGAACACCAGGCTCGGCTCGTGGTCCGCGCCGTGCACGGCCGAGAGGAGCACCACGCCGTACAGCAGGCAGAGCGCGTAGTGGACCGCCGTGAAGGCAACGATGCCGCCCAACGCGAGAAATGTATGGAAGGGCCGTCCGGCCGCCGCATCGAGCGCAGCGACCCAGAGCCAGGTTGCCGTGGCAACGATGAGCCCCAGCCGGACGCCCTCCCGCCGCGTGCTGTGGACGCCCTTGGCTGGACAGGACAGGATATCGGAAATGGTCACGTTGGCCTCGCATTGTGGGAGCTGAGCCACGCGATCGGCTCGATTGTATGCTCGCGCATCGGAGGTCGAAGTGGCAATGAATCGCGTGTACCACACTCGGCGACGGCTGTACCTGCGACAACGCACGGCAGGTCGGGCTACGAAGCGCGTGGGTCGTTTGCCAGGCCGTCCCACAATTCCCCCTCGAGAGCGCGCTCGGCTTCCCGCCCTCCGGGCTGATCCGGGTCGCGCGCGATCGGGAGGTGTTCGTGACCTGTCGGAATCGGCCCACCGAGTTCCTCGCCCGGGGTCACCCGTGACGCCCGTCCCTGGCCGGGGTTGTCAATCGCCTCCTGGAAACGATGTGCCTTGATAGCGAGCTCGGACAGGAACGCGTCGAACTCGGCAAGCCCCATCGCCGCGACGAGCCCAGGCACCAGCCCCTTCACCAGTATCAGTCGCTCGCCCGCGGAGAGTGCGAGACTGCCATGCACGAGCTCCCGGATGGCCGAATGATCCAGCCACTCATAGAAAGGGCTCTGGCGTGCGTCGACACCCGCGTCCTGGCTCACGTCTGGCTCATCCATACAGATCCTCCCTTGGCCCCTGGGCCCCGACATCCGAAGTGCGTTCCGTTGTGATCTCGAACGAAGGGCGACCGATCTCGCCGCGGGCTTCCAGGCGCGCGAGCAGCAGGTGGAAGTATAGCATGCCACGTTGCGAGCCAAGGTCGTCCAGCAGGCGCGGCACGTCGGGCGGCGCCGTCCTCGCGACGAGCGCGATGTTGCTCGCGACGCTCGTGTCGTTCGCGGGAAACACATCCAGTCGCCCCAGTCCGCGCAGCAGGATGACGGCCGCCGTCCACGGACCGATCCCCTTGATTCGGCGAAGCATTGCCGCCGCATCGTGACTCGCGCACCCGTCCAGCGTCGTCGCGTCGAGCGCGCCAGATGCCAGTGCGTCGATCACGCGACGCAACGCCCCCACCTTGCTGGCGCTGAGTCCGGCGCTGCGAAGCACGCTGTCTGGTGTCGCCTGAACGCTTTCCGCGGTCGGAAACGTGTACAGTCGCACCGGCATGTCCTCGACGTCAACGGATTGCCCGGCGGAGACGATCACTCGCTGCATGATGGTGCTCGCCGCTCGCAGGCTCACCTGCTGGAACACGATCGCGTTCGCGCATGCCTCCCAGAGACCGGGATAGCGAGGCGGCTTCACACCGCGCATCCGTTCGACCAACGGCGCCAGCCACGGGATGGTCGCTGCCGCGCTCTCGAACCCGGAGAGGTCGCGATCGACCCCGAGCATCCGTCGCACGAGGGCGAGCGTCCGGGCGTGTTCGCTGGCGTCCCCCTCGATGGTCACGACGAGCGCATCCGCACTGGCTTGCGTCACGCGCGCGATCACGGGGCCATTCAGGCCGCAATGTGCGCGGACGTATTGCCCGTGGGGCGCGAGCACATCGACGACATTCGTCGACAGCCGGCGCAACGCGCTGACCGTGAGATCGAGCCGGTACGGTGCCGCGACAGACACCTCGTGACTGGAACGGGACCAGGCGGTCCGGGATTCCTGCAACAGGGGCGGCTGGCCCCGCCATTGCGCCATGGTATGATCGGCGGGTGAAGATGAAGGTCAATCTCCGAGAGGAGAACCATGAGCGTTGCGTCATGATCGTGCCACCGGGCATGCGAAAGCCGACAGCGGACGAGCTGCGGGCCGCCGCGGGACGACCCATCCCCGACGTCATCGCGCCCGGACTCGACGTGCTTTTCTGCGGGGTCAACCCCGGGCTCTACTCCGCGGCGACCGGTCGGCACTTCGCCCGGCCAGGCAACCGCTTCTGGCCCGCGCTGCACATGGCGGGATTCACGAAGCGGCTCCTGACACCGCACGAGAACCACGAGATTCTCGAGGAACGATGTGGCATCACGAGCCTGGTCCACCGCGCGACGGCGACCGCACGCGAGGTTGCGCCCGCGGAGCTCGTGGCCGGTGGTCGCCGGCTCGCGCGCACAGTGCGTATCCATCACCCACGCTGGGTCGCGGTGTTCGGTGTTGGCGCGTATCGCATCGCCTTTGACCAACTTCGCGCGCGCGTCGGCCCGCAGCAGGCGATGCTGGCCGGCGCGCACGTGTGGCTGCTTCCGAGCCCGAGCGGCGCCAACGGAAGCTATCCGCTGGTCGACCTGGTCCGTGAGCTGCGCACCTTCCACGAGGCGGTCGATGAGTCAAGGCCGGGCTGACAGCGGCAGAGAGCCTCACCACGGCCGTTCGTCATGCGACCTGCGAGCGCTCCCCCTCCGCCTGTGTCATGAGTCCTGCCGTGGTCAACGCGGTGTACGTGCGTTGCGCGAGTTCCAGCATGACCGCGCTCCACGTTTCGCGCGGGATGCGGAGCTCGATACCGTGCGATGTCGTGTCCGCATGGACTTCGTGCGGCGCGAGAATGCGACCGATCACTGCCTGATCCTTCGTGATCGGGCGCGTGCACGGTTCATCACCCTGCCATGGGACCGGGACGCTGTACCAGCGCGTGGAGTACCACTGCGCCAGCGTGTCCGCCGCGACTTCCCCGGCCCGCTCGGCCTGCTGACGACTCGTGAACCCGAGGAAGCCGACGATGCCCTGGCGCAACCAGCCGACTTCGACGCCACCCGTGAGCAGAGCGAATCCCGGCTGCCCTCGCCTGGAGGCCTTCATTGATAGCACCATGGTCACTCTCTCCTGTGATTGAGCCTGTGGCCAACGCGAACGAGCGCACGGCACGGTGGTCGCTTCGGGTTCACGTCGCGCCCACGCTCGCCAGGCCGCGCTGCGCGTACGTGAACCGCTTCGGCCGCGGCGCCGTTGCCGGGACGGGCATCGCCGGCACCACCAACACGGGGCACGGCGCTGCCCACGTCACAAGTCGTGTCGTGCTGCCGAGTGGAAAGGGACGAGTCGGCACATCGGCGTCGGGCGGCGCGCTCGCTCGACCGATCACGATGAGATCCGCGCGCGACGAATGTGCATCGGCCACGATCTCCTGCCCCGGATCGCCGACGCCAACGTGCGCGCGTGTCCGGATGCCATGCGGTCGCACCGTGTCCAGCTGCTCCGTCAGCCACTCACGCGTCACTCCAAAGAGCGCTTGCTCATCCGAGATGCGTTCGACGTGCTCGCGCGCGCCCGCACCATTGCCGGGCACTGGCTCGGTTGGGCGAGCGCTGCGCACGAAGTCCCGCAGCGCCGGCGACAACACGTGCAGTGCATGGACGTCCGCGTTCCACGTGCGTGCGGCGTGCATGGCCGTGCGGAGGAGCGCGACTCGTCCGTCATGGTCGTCGAGGGCGACCAGGATGCGGGACGGCGCGACGTCGTTCGTCACCGGGATGATGAGCACGGCCGTCGAGCAGCGCGTGAGCAGGCGATGCGCAGTCGTCGCACCGAACCGCGCACCACCTCGCCGTGATCGTCGCCGGCCGAGGCAGACCACCTCCGCCTCGTCCTCCTCGGCAGCGCGCGCGAGTTCGTCCGCCACTTCCCCGCGGCGCACCGTCACGGTCGAGCGTCCGGGCGCGAGGAGTGCGCCGAGATTCTTCAGGCCCCCTTCGAGCGCCGGCGCCACCTCCGACATCAGCGCACGAATCTCCGTCAAGCGACGCTGCATGAATGACGGCTCGACCGGCTCCGGCAGCACGTGCACGAAGTTGACGCGGGCCTCCGGCGCCAATTGCTGCGCGGCCCAACGAGCGGCCGCGAGCGAGCGTGCGCTGAAGTCGATGCCGACCACGATCCTGGTGAACACAGCCAGCCCTCCTGGGTTGAATGCAGTCCGATGCGGAACGGCGATCACAGCGGCGCGAGACACGCCGGATCGCGTACGGTCGGGGTGACGCGGTATTGCTCGACGACATTGCCGAGCACCTGGGCGATGGCGACGGTGGTGCCCTCGCTCGCGTAGGATGGGAGCACCAGCTCGATCGCGAACGTGCCATTGCGGGCGTCGGCCGGAGGCCGATGCAGGCGTGCGAGCGGGTGCTCGCCATCCGCCACCCATTCGTAGGCGCCATCGTGCACGAGCCGTACGTGCGCGGGCCTGGCCGCGTGCTGCGTCCATCCGAAGTAGTGCCGCCGGAGCGCACCCTCGAGCGCGCGCCATGCCGCGACAGCGGCACGCACGGCGCGCTCCTCGCTGTGCAACGCCGAGAAGCCGATCACGTTGCCGCGAATCCATCCCACCCTGGTGCCGTCTGCCCGCTCGAGGACATGCCGGCGATCGCCTCCGTCGCCGATGACGTTGATCATTGTTTCCTCCGATTTTGCCGATTGATGTGTGTCCGTGGCGTTCGCCGAGTGCGAGTACGCCGTGTCCGCTGGCGAATCGCACGCCGCAGGTGACCTGCGGCGCCGATTCGGTGTGGCGTGGTGACCTGCCGTGATATCGCGAGTGATGCTGCCCTCCTGGCTACGGGGTGCGAGCAGGGACACGCCGGGCGACGTCGTGATCAGCCGAAGAAGTCGCGTTTTTTTTGTTGGCTGACCACGGTGGCGCGCGGCGCTGTCCCGTAAACACGAACCGCCCTATCTGCGGTGTGCGCAGATAGGGCGGTCAGTCGGCGACAACGTCTCGCCGCGATGGCCCCGGACGGGGCCCATGGCTAGCCGCTTGTTCGCGACTGTCCGTAGTTCCCGCTGCGCAGTGATCGGATGCGACCCGGCCGGACCGACGATGCATCGAGTGCACGTCGGCCAGCACGGGTGCCGAAGTCTCGCAAGTCGGACACGCGCGTCTTGTGCGAGGGAGCCGTCCGGATGGACGGCAGCCGACTATCGGTGGCGAGCGACGTGGTCGCCCGTCCGGTCCAGGACGCTGCACGATCCGTCGACACGCGATGCGTCGCGTGCCCCACGATCGTTGGCAAGGCCATCAGATGTCTGAAGGACGTCGTCATGTGCAGGTGCCCCAGGAAACTGTCGGGTAACAAAAAGTCGCGCCACCGATCTTCACGACGAGCACCTTTCGGCTCGCCAGTCGTGATCGGCGCGCAAGCGCACGATCACCACCAGAAGTATCGGGACGCGACTCCCTCAGTGAAGTTAGCCGCACTGCCGCGGGGTGTCAAGCGCACGGGCCGCGTCGATGACGTTGGCGAAGCGGTGACAGTTGCGAGCGCTATCGCGGCAATGGGAGCGCGAGCGTAAACGTGCTGCCCTGCCCCGGCGTGCTCTCCGCGGTGAGGTCCCCGCCCATGCCGCGCGCGAGGTCCCTGCTGATGGCGAGGCCGAGCCCCACACCTTCCTGCGTGCGCGTCAGCCGGGCATCGATCTGCACGAACGGCTCGAACACGCGCGCCAGCTGGTCCGCCGCAATGCCGCGGCCCGTGTCGGACACGCGCACGTGCACCTCGTCGCCCGCCGCCCGGCACGAGAGCTCGATGTGACCACCCGGCTCGGTGAACTTGACCGCGTTGGTCAGGAGGTTGAGGACGATCTGCTGCAGCTTCTCGCCGTCGGCGCGAACGACGAGACCCTGTTCGGTCGGCGCATACGTGAGCGACAGCCGCTTGTTGCGCACTTGCGGCGCCACGAGTGCCTCCGCACTCGCGAGGACCTCGTCCAGCACGACGTCCTCGATCTCGTACGTGGCCGCGCCAGCTTCCACTCTACTGTAGTTCAACACCCCGTTCAGCAGGCCGAGAAGGTGGCGCTGGCTCTTCTGGATGCGTTGCAGATCCTTGCGCTGATCCTCAGTGACCGGGCCGCGGATGCCGAGCTCGATGAGTTCCGCGTACCCGCCGATGGCGTTGAGCGGCGTGCGTAACTCGTGCGACATCACGGCGAGGAACTCGCTCTTCGCCCGGTTCGCCAGTTCAGCGGACGCTCGCGCCTGGCGCTCGGACTCGAGGAGCCGCGCGCGCTCCAACGCCTGCGCGCAGAGCCGCGCGAGCGTGACGGCGGCCGCGCGATAGTCGGCGTCGAAGTGCTGCGGCGCATCGAATGCCACACCCATCACGCCGTGCATGCGCCCGTTCGAGCTGAGCGGCAGGACGACGTTCGCGTAATGACCGGCGGCCTCGAACGCCTCCGTGAGGTGCGGGTACAGCTTCGTCACGTCGTTGCGCGACTCGATGAAGATCGGCTCACCGGAGCGTGCGACATCGGCCAGCGGAACGCGCGCGCTCAACGGGAAGCACTGCCATGCGTCGCGCAGATCCTCCGGCATGTGCGAGGCGCACAGGAGTTCGAGATGCTCGCCGTCTGCGGCCGCGCTGGCAACAACGATCCCGGCGGCGACGAGGATGGCCGACGCATGCGTGACGATTGCCTGGGCCACGTCGGCAGTGATCGAGGCCTGGGATAGTGCGGCGGTGAGCGCCTGCAGACCGATGGTGCGCTCGCGCGCGATGTCGGCAGCGCGTCGCGCCGTGACATCCTCGTGCGTCAGCACGACGCGCTCGATGGCGCCGGTCGCGCCGCGCACCGGATAGGCCTGCGCCTCGGTCCACAGCGTGCGCCCCTTTCCAGTGGCGTCGGCCATCTCGTACCGGAGGGGCGGAAAGGTCACGGGTGCGCCGGCGCCTTCGTGCGTGCGTGTGCCATCCAGCCCGAACACGCGCAGGAGCGCGGGCATCGCGCCGGCCGCCTCGAGCTGGGGGTCGGCGAGCACGGAGTACCCCGCGGGTACGTCGCCGAGCGACGCACCCCAGAGGGTTTCGAACGCACGGTTCACGGCGAGGGGCCGCCCCGTCGCGTCGTACACGACCGTGCTTCTTGGCGACTGGACGAAGGCGTCCTCGAGCTGGCGCGCAAGTGCGTTGCGCTCCTGCTCCAGCCGCGCCGACTTTCCGCGCGCGCTGTCGTCGCGCAGGGTGAGGACGGCGCCGATGCGGATGCCGTCGTCACTCAGCATGGGATGCGCACTGCCCACCGCAACGATCTCCGCCCCATCGGGGCGACGGATGCGCCAGCGCGCATCGATCACCGTTTCGCCATGCAGCACAGCGCGCGCAAGCGGCAGCTCGGCGCTGGGGTACGGCTCCCCGCTCAGCGTGCGCAGGTTGAAGGCCTCTGCGTAGCGATCGACCTCCACGCCGATGGTCTCGACGCCGTGCATGCGCGCCGCCGCGCGGTTGACGAACACGATGGTCCCGCGGGCATCCACCACGATGACGCCTTCTTCCATCTGGGCAAGGGCGGCGAGGAGTGCGCGGTCGGGTGCGGCGGGAGGGTGCGACGGGGGCATCAGCTGGTGTCGAGTTCAGGCTGCGAGGAGGTTGCCCATTCTATCGCGAGGCAGGGTCGGCGGCGAGTCTGCCGTGGAACGATAGACGATGCATCATCCGACCGGAGTACGTTGCCGTACCCAGCGCCGATCAAGCAAAC
>JBDTYL010000027.1:0-1804 GCA_040005695.1 bacterium
GCTGCGCTCAGGACGACAGACCATTCTGCTCAGCACGACAGACCATTCTGCTCAGCACGACAGACCATTCTGCTCAGCCCGACAGACCATTCTGCTCAGGACGACACACCATTCTGCTCAGGACGACACACCATTCTGCTCAGGACGACAGATCACGCCGCGCGAGACGACCGCCCGCTGCGCTCAGGACGACAGGTCATCCGTGCCCCCCGCCTGCCTTCTCGTCCACCTTCGTCGCCGCCGCGTACATGAAGTCGCGGTTCATGCGCGAGATGAAGTCGATGCTGATCTCCTTCGGGCACGCTTCCTGGCACTCGCCAAACCAGGAACAACCGCCGAAGTTCTCGAGGTCCATCTGCGCCACCATCTTCAGCGCACGGCGGTACCGCTCCGGCTGTCCCTGCGGCAGCAGCCCCAGGTGCGAGAGCTTCGCGCTCGTGAACAGTGACGACGACCCGTTCGGACAGGCGGCCACGCACGCCCCGCAGCCGATGCATGCCGCGGCATCCATCGCGGAATCGGCGTCGAGCTTGCGCACCGGCGTCGCATTCGCATCCTGCGCCCCGCCGGTGGCCACGCTCACATAGCCGCCCGCCTGGATGATCCGGTCGAACGCGCCGCGGTTCACCACCAGGTCCTTGATCACCGGAAACGCCCGCGCCCGCCACGGCTCGATCACGATCGTGTCGCCGTCCGTGAAGCTGCGCATGTGCAGCTGGCAGGTGGCGGTCCCCTTCATCGGACCGTGCGCCACGCCGTTGATCATCACGCCACACATCCCGCAGATCCCCTCCCGACAGTCGTGGTCGAAGGCGATGGGCACCTCGCCCTTCTCGGTCAGGCGCTCGTTCACCACGTCGAGCATCTCGAGGAACGACATCTCCGGGCTCACGTCGGTCGCCTGGTAATCCACGAGGCTGCCGGCGGCGTCGGGGCCCGCCTGCCGCCAGACCTTCAGGCTGATGCTCATGGTTCCGCTCACTTGTAGCTCCGCTGCGACAGCTTGATGTTTTCGAAGACGAGAGGCTCCTTGTTGAGCACCGGCGGCCGGCCCTCGCCGGCATACTGCCACGCGGCCACGTAGGCGAACTCCTCATCGTTGCGCAGCGCCTCGCCGTCCGGCGTCTGGTACTCCGTCCGGAAGTGCCCGCCGCACGATTCCTCGCGATGCAGCGCGTCGCGGCACATCAGCTCGCCCAGCTCGAGGAAGTCGGCCACGCGCCCCGCGTGCTCGAGGGTCTGGTTGAGGTCCGCGCCGCTGCCGGGCACCGTCACGTCATTCCAGAATTCCTCGCGCAATGCCGGGATGAGCTCCAGGGCCTTCGTCAGCCCCGCCGCGTCCCGCGCCATGCCGCAGTACTCCCACATGATGTGCCCCAGCTCCCGGTGGAACGACGTCACGGTACGGCTGCCCTTCACCGCCAGGAGGCGGTCGGTGCGCGCCTTCACGGCGGCGATGGCGGCCTGTACCTCCGGCGCATCCTGCGACACCGGCTCCAGCTTGTTCGACGCCAGGTAGTCACCGATGGTGTACGGCAGCACGAAATAGCCGTCGGCCAGCCCCTGCATCAGCGCGCTCGCACCCAGTCGGTTTGCGCCGTGGTCGGAGAAGTTCGCCTCGCCGGCCACGTGCAGCCCGGGAAGGTTGCTCATGAGGTTGTAGTCCACCCACAGGCCGCCCATGGTGTAGTGCACCGCAGGGTAGATGCGCATCGGCACGCGGTACGGATTTTCCGCGGTGATGCGCTCGTACATCTCGAACAGGTTGCCGTAACGCTCGCGAATCGTGTCTTCGCCCAGGCGC
>JBDTYL010000028.1:0-5865 GCA_040005695.1 bacterium
CCCGCGTCGTGCAGCACCATCGTCACGAACCGCGCGTACAGCAGGTGCAGCACCGCGTGCTCGTTGCCGCCGATGTAGCTGTGCACGGGCAGCCAGCGCTTCGTGAGCGCCTCGTCGAACGGCACGTCGTCGCGGTCGCTGCTCGGGTAGCGCAGGAAGTACCACGCGCTGTCGAGGAACGTGTCGCTCACGTCCGTCTCGCGCCGCGCAGGTCCGCCGCACGCGGGACACGTCGTGTGGTACCAGTCCGTCGCGCGCGCGAGCGGGCTGATGCCGGAGTCGTCCGGCCGGAAGTCCTCCAGCTCCGGCAGCAGCACCGGCAGCTGGTCTTCCGGCACCGGCACCACGCCGCACGCATCGCAGTACACGATGGGAATGGGCGGGCCCCAGTACCGCTGGCGCGAGATGCACCAGTCGTGCAGCCGGTAGTTCACGACGGGCACGGCGGCGTGGTGCGCCGCCAGTTCGGTGACAATGGCGGCGCCGCCCTCGCGCACACTCAGTCCTCCGAACCGGCCGGAGTTCACGAGATGGCAGCCGTCCGATTCGGTGAACGCCGCATCGCCGATGGGTGCGTCGCCTCCCTGGGCCCCGGCGACGACGCGCACGATGGGCAGGTCATGCAGACGAGCGAACTCGTGATCGCGCTCGTCGTGACCTGGCACGGCCATGATCGCGCCCGTGCCGTACTCCATCAGCACGTAGTCGGCGATCCAGATCGGGATGGGCTCGCCCGTCGCGGGGTTCGTCGCGTAGGCGCCCGTGAACACGCCGCTCTTCTCCTTCGTCGTCTTGCGGCTGACGAGGTCCTGCTTCGCCGCCTTCGCCACGTACTCCTGTACCGCGCTCCGCTGCTCGTCGCTCGTGATCGTGGCCACGAGCGGGTGCTCGGGCGACAGCACGAGGTATGTGGCGCCGAAGATGGTGTCCGCGCGCGTGGTGAACACGCGGATCTCCGTCTGCGTCACGGTCACCTCGCCCGACAGGCCGGCGCTCGCCGTCGCGCTCCCGGCGAACTCCATCACGTCCTGGACGACGAACACGATCTCCGCGCCTTCGGACTTCCCGATCCAGTTGCGCTGCGCCGCCTTCGTGCTCTCCGACCAGTCGAGGCCGTCGAGGTTCGCGAGCAGCCGCCCCGCGTACTCGGTGATCCGGAAGAACCACTGCTCCAGGAACCGCTGCTCCACCATCGTGCCGCAGCGCTCGCAGGCGCCGCCGATGACCTGCTCGTTGGCGAGCACCGTCTTGTCGAACGGGCACCAGTTCACCGCCGCGGCCTTCTTGTACGCCAGCCCCTGCTTGTAGAGCTGCAGGAAGACCCACTGTGTCCACCGGTAGTATGACGGATCCGTGGTGGACAGCTCGTGGCGCCAGTCCACCATCAGGCCGGTCCGCTGCACCTGGCGGCGGAAGTTGCCGATATTGCGTGGTATCAGCTCGCCCGGATGGATGCCGACCTTGATCGCGTAGTTCTCGGAATGGATGCCGAAGGCGTCAAAGCCGAACGGCTCGAATACCGTGTGCCCCTGCAGCCGCTGGAATCGTCCATGGATGTCGTTGCCCGTGAAGGCGAAGAGGTTGCCCACATGGAGCCCCTCCGCGCTGGGATACGGGAACATCATGAGCGCGTAGTACGGATTCGGGCCACGCAGCAGGTCGGGCGCGTTGGTTCCGTCCGCGTCCCACCGCGCCTGCCATTTCCGTTCGATGGCGGCAGGATCGTACCCGGCCGGCGCGTCGCCGGTCGACTGAGGTGCTGCGAGGTCTGTCATGAGGTTACGGCTCGGCGCTCGGACCCCGGGCAGGGCGACGCGGTCGCCTGCGGCTGGACGTAGGTCTCGCAGTGCAATTTAGTACCGTGTGAAGGGCATTCAAGCACGCCGCGCCGACGCGTCGTAACGAACTCCTGCTCGCCGCACGCTCTCGCCACGGCTCCCCGTCATCGATGTCGCTCTTCTCGCTGTTCTCGCCGATTCACGGCCGCCAGGCGTCCTCGCTCCATCGCCGCTTCCTCAACGTTACGGGACTCGGCGGAGCGGTTGTCATCCTCGTGCTCGCCGCGGTCGTCGACCAGGTCCTCAGCCATGATGCCGACCGGCAGGGCGACGCGCGCGTCGCCGACGCGGCGGGGCGCGCGTCGCTCGTCGTGTCCGAGGCGCTGGCGGACCGGAGTCGACAGGCCCGCATCCTGGCACGTACTCCCGCCGTCATCGCCGCCGCACGGGAAGGCACCGCCCGAGCCAGCGCGCTCGGCATCGTGGGAGGGAGCATCCCCGCCCTGGAGCAGCGCTTCAACGGGCCGCGCTCGATGGAAGTGTCGCCGCTGACGCGGCAATTCCTGCGCGACCTCCTGCCCGAGATGGACGCCGCGGAGTTCCTGCTCACCGATGCGAACGGCTACAACGCAGTCACGACCCAGCTCAGCTCCGACTTCGTGCAGAGCGACGAGGCCTGGTGGCAGCTGGCGTGGCGCAACGGCATCTCCCCCGCCGATGCCGCCTACGATTCGTCCGCGCGGCAGGTCACCGTGTCGGTCGCCGCACTCGTGCACGACGGCGCGGCAAAGTTGGGCGTGGTGAAGCTCGCCTTCAGCATCGCCCCACTCGTGCGCTCACTCGCCTCGGCCGGCGCTGGCGTGCGCATCGACGTCGTCGATTCGGTCAATCGCGTGGTGCTCAGCTCGGATTCGGCCACCGCCGGCCGCCGCGTGCACGGCATGCCTCGCTTCGGCGGCGACGCTGGGCGCGCGACGTCCGTGCTGCTGGCGGGAGAGCTCTATCGCGTCGTCGGCCGGCTGGCGAACGAGGGGCGGTGGCGCGTGGTGGCCCGGATGCCCGTCCGGGAGCTCGACGAGCCGTTCGTCACCACCCGGCTCGCGGCGGTGGGCGGCGCCGCGCTGCTGCTCGTGGTGCTCGCCCTCCTGCTGGCGAGCATGAACGCCTTCCTGCAGCGCCGCATCTCGACGCCAGCGCGCGAGCTGGCAGAGGCCGCGGAGGCCGTGGCGGGCGGCGACTTCTCCGTACAGTTGCGGCGCTCCTCGGCCGACGACGAAATGGGGCGCCTCAGCCGCGCCGTGGACGCGATGATCCTCGAGCTTCGGCGGCTCGCGCAGGCCATCGCGGGCTCGGCGCGGGAGACGAGCACGATGTCGGCGGAGATCACCGCCGGCTCCGAGGAAATGGCCGCCACGGCGGGGGAGATCGCCAACACCGCCAGCGACCTCTCCAACCAGAGCGCCCTGATGGCGGAAACCATCGCGAGCCTCGCGGGCGCGGCGGGAACGCTTCGCGACCTCGCCGGCGCGCTGGACTCCGGCGCGCACGACGGCGTGGCGCGCAACACCGTGCTTCGCGCGCTCGCGCTCGACAATCGCGTCGGCCTGGACGCCAGCGCGGAATCGCTGCGCGGGCTGTCCGACGACATTCACGCGAGTGCCGCGGCCGTCGCCGCGTTGGGCAGCGCGAGCGAGGAGATCCGCAGCTTTGTCACGCTGGTGCGTCAACTCGCGAGGCAGTCCAAGCTGCTCGCGCTGAATGCGGCGATGGAGGCCGCGCGCGCGGGCACGCAGGGCGCCGGTTTTGGCGTCGTCGCGTTGGAGGTGCGCCGTCTCGCGAGCATGTCGTCGGACGCGGCGGAGAGCACGGCGGCCATCGTGAAGGGCGTGCTCAAGGGCATCGATGCCTCGCGTGCCTCGGCCGGTCGCGCCGTGGCCACCGCGGACGAAGTGCGCGCATCGATGGCGAAGGCCTCATCGTCGTTCACCGATATCGAGCGCGCCGTGGCGGATGCCGAGGCGTGGACGGCGTCCATCGAGCAGACCTCCGTCGCGACGAGTGGGCTGGTTGTCGAGATGACGCAGCGCCTGGATTCCCTTTCGTCCGGCACGGAGTCGTTCGCCGCGGCCATGCAGCAGGTCGCTGCGTCCAGCCAGGAGCAGAGCGCGAGTACCCAGGAGATTGCGGGTGCGGCGAACGCGCTCGGCTCCGCGGCGGAGCGCATGACAGCGCTGGTGGCCGGCCTGAAGGCCTAGACAAGGTCGTCCTGAGCGCAGCGAAGGACCTGCTTGCCGCGTGGCGAAAAGCAGATTCTTCGCTTCGCTCAGGACGACAGCTCTTCGGGGGCACCGGACGTGAAGCGACCGCGTGTGTGACAAAACACCGGTCGGCGGGGTTTCCGTGTTGCAACCGTGCTGCAACGGCCAATACATCATGTGCCGATTGATCGCATGCGTCGCAATCTCGCCTGCCTGTTCACCCGGACCCCACGACTCATGCGCAACCGGCTACTCCTCCTCGCGGTGCTCCTGTCGTCCATGTCCTGTGGCGGAGCTGCATCGAGCACCGGCACCAACAACAATGGCAACGGCACGGGCACCGGCGTCACGCCCACCGTCACCACCAGCGTGACCTTGCAGAATACCGCGTTCAACCCGTCGAGCATCCAGGTGTCCGCGGGCGCCGTGGTCACCTACACGAACTCCGACGGCATCGCGCACAACGTGACCTTCTCGAGCGCGACGATCGGCGGGACCGGGGACTTCACGACGGGCGCGAAGACCCTCACGATGCCGACGGCGGCCGGCAGCTATGACTACCACTGCTCGATCCACCCGGGCATGACGGGCAGTGTCACGGTGAAATAGGACGCCCGCCGTCAGCGCGGCGCTGCCGGACGCTCGCTTCGCGGAAACAGGAACGCGGACGTCACGTACCTCGGCCCGGCGGCGTCGCACACCGCGAAGCGGCTGCCCTCGTAGCAGCACGCGCCGGCGAACTCGCCCTTCTTGTTGACGGCGTAGAAGTCCAGGTCGAAGTACGGGCGTCCGCGGTCGCTGAGCAGCCGCTTCTCCGTCATCGCGATCACGCGCTCCATCACCTTCATCAGCGCCGCCTCGGGGGTCATGCCGTTGCGCATGAACTCGACGGCGAGGAACGCGCCGCACACCTTGATGTTCGCCTCGCCGCGGCCCGTGGAGCCGGCGGCGCCGACTTCGTTGTCGCAGTACTGGCCCGCGCCGATGATGGGACTGTCGCCAACGCGGCCGGGAATCTTCCACGACATGCCGCTGGTGGTCGTCACCGACGCGAGGTCGCCGCGCGCGGTGAGCGCGTTCATGTTGATCGTGCCGTAGGTGTGCGGAATGCCGCGCTCGTCGAGGAACACATGGTCGTCCGGCGCATCACCGTCACGACGGAAGGCGGGGCGCCGGCTGGACGTACGCGATGGCTTCATCGGCGCGGCGATCTTCACGTCGTCCCGATGATCGAGCCACGCGTCGCCGGCGTTCAGGTTGGCGCGCCAGCGCAGCCAGTCCTGGCGGCTCTTCTCGGTGAGGAGGTTCTGCGGCGTGAACCCCATCTCGATGGCGAAGCGACGCGCTCCGGCGCCCACCAGGAACAGGTGATCGGTGTAGTCCATCACCGCCTTGGCGACGAGTGACGGCGTCGCGATGTCCTCGATGGCGCCCACCGCGCCTGCGCGCCGCGACGGGCCGTGCATCACACTGGCATCCAGCTGCACCACACCTGCGGCGTTTGGCAGTCCGCCGAGTCCCACGGACTGGTCGTCGGGATCGAGTTCGATGATGTTGACGCCGGCGATCACCGCATCGAGGGGGTCCGCGCCTGTGCCGAGCATGTCGTACGCGATCTTCACGCCCCGGATGCCGTTGGCGCTCGACACCACGACGGGACGTCCCGCCACGGTATCCCCGGCGGCATCGAGGAGGGCCTGCACGCCGCCGGCGCTGGCACGCTTCGGGAGGGCGAGGCCGGCGGCGGTGGCCGCATCGGCGCCGATGAACTCGCGACGGGAAAGAGGCACGGAGAACGCTCCAGTGGGGGATGGGACGTGCAATGGTCC
>JBDTYL010000029.1:0-8894 GCA_040005695.1 bacterium
CGCCAAGTGGGACTAATTGTACTGATGGCGCAAACGGGCAGCTTCGTGCCCGCGGCGGCGGCGACCATCGGCGTGTGCGACCGTGTGTTCACGCGCGTGGGGGCGAGCGACAACCTCGTGCGCGGCCAATCGACCTTCATGGTCGAGATGGCCGAGACGAGCGCGATCCTGCACACGGCCACGGCGCGGAGCCTCGTGCTCCTCGACGAGATCGGGCGCGGGACAAGCACCTACGACGGGGTGTCGATTGCGTGGGCGGTGAGCGAACACCTGCATGACCGTGTCGGCTGCAAGACGATCTTCGCGACGCATTACCATGAACTCGTGCAGCTCGCGGATGAATTAGTAGCTGTTCGTAACTATAACGTCGGCGTGCGCGAGGTGGGTGACCAGATCCTCTTCCTGCATCGGCTCCAGCCCGGTGGCGCAGACCGTTCCTACGGGATCGAGGTGGGACGACTGGCCGGCTTGCCGGCGCCCGTGATTGCTCGTGCGCGCATCGTCCTCGCGCTGCTCGAGGGTGAAGCGGAGCACCTGGTGCCCGGGCTCGCGCCGGCCCGCGAGACACGCGCGGCTCACCGTCCGGTGACACCCAACTCGCAGCTCGGGCTGTTTGCCGCGCCGGAACGCCACGCCGCCGTCGAGCGCCTCCGCACAATCGACGTGAACCTCCTCACGCCGCTCGCTGCGCTGCAACTGGTCGCCGAGCTCGCCGAGCAGGCAAAGTCGTGACGCGGCGGACCGGATACATTGCGGGCATGATCCGGCTGCTTCGCGCAACGCCCCTGCTACTCCTCGCCGTGGCGGGATGCACGGAGAAGGACACGAGCCAGAAAATGGCACAGGCCTTCGAGCGTGGCGCAGCCCGGCCGGATGAAGTCCCCAGGGTGTTGAACACGGACCTTCCGTTCCGCTATCCCGCCGTGCTGTACGCGCGCCGGGTGCAGGGCAACGTCACCTTGCGTCTCTATGTCGACACCACGGGCCAGGTCCGGGCGGATTCGACCCGCATCGAGGAATCCAGCGGGTACGCCGGATTGGATTCCGCCGCGGTAAAAGGCTCGCAAGAGCTTCGATTCGTGCCGGCCAAGCTGCACGGAGAGGCACTCGCGACCACCGTGCTTTTCCCCGTCTACTTCCGTCATCCGGAGGCACATGCCCTACCGGGCGACACGATCCTGAACCGACACGCCCCGACGCCATGATCCGCCACCTCCGTCCGTACGACAGCGTCCTCGACACCATCGGGTGGACACCGCTCATCCGCCTCAACCGGGTTGCCCGTGGCGTGCGTGCGCCGGTGTACGGGAAGGCGGACTTCTTCAATCCGGGCGGCTCGGTGAAGGACCGGATCGGCATGCCGATCATCGAGCAGGCCGAGCGCGATGGCTCGCTGCGTCCGGGCGGGACGATCGTGGAGGGGACGAGCGGCAACACCGGTGTGGGGCTCGCGATCGCGGCGGCGCTCAAGGGCTACAAGTGCATCTTCACGATGCCGGACAAGATGTCGCAGGAAAAGGTGCGCCTGCTCAAGGCGTTCGGTGCGGAGGTGATCGTGACGCCCACGGCCGTGGCGCCGGATCACCCGGACAACTACGTCATGATGGCGAAGCGGATCGCGGAAGAGACGCCGAACGCGATCCTCGCGAACCAGTTCTACAACCAGGCGAACACGAACGCGCACTATGCCACCACCGGCCCGGAGTTGTGGGAACAGTCGGAGGGGCGCATCACGCACTTCGTCGCCGCGGCCGGCACCGGCGGCACGATCACCGGCGTGGGGCGCTACCTGAAGGAAAAGAACCCGCGGATCAGGATCATCGCCGGCGATCCACAGGGCTCGATCCTCGCCGAGTTGTGGCGCAGCAAGGGACAACACAAGATCGAAGGCGCGCCGTACAAGGTGGAAGGCATCGGACAGGACAAGCTGCCGGGCACGCTCGACTTGTCGGTGGTGGACGACTACCGCACGGTGAGCGATCGCGACGCCTTCGCGATGGCGCGCCGGCTCACGCGCGAGGAAGGACTCTTCGTGGGTGGCTCCGCCGGCCTGATCACGCACCTCGCGCTCCAGGTGGCGCGCGAGATCGACGACCCGTCGGCGTTCGTCGTGACGTTCCTGTGCGATACGGGCGAGCGGTACCTCTCGAAGCTCTACAACGACGAGTGGATGCGCGAGAACCAGCTGCTCGAGCCGGATCGCGTGACGCTGGGTGACCTGCTGGAGCACAAGGTCGCGTCTGCACCCGCTGCCGTGGTGAGTGCTGCGCCGGGGCAGCAGGTGCGTCAGGTGCTCGGACTCATGCGGCTGCACGACGTGTCGCTCCTGCCCGTCCTCGAGAACGGCCGGTGCATCGGCAGCGTGACGGAATATGCGCTCACGCAGCGCGGTCTCGAGAGCTCGCGCTTCCTGGATGCGGTGGTCAGCGAGGTCATGGATGAGCCGTTTCCCGTCGTCGACGCCAGCCAGCACGTCGAGTCGGTCCAGAAGGTGCTATCGAAAGCGACGCCAGCTGTGCTGGTGACCGTCGCCGGCGCGATTTCCGGGATCGTCACGCGCAGCGACATGCTGGCGTACTTGATGAACAGGTGAGTACGCGCACCATTCCTCTTTCTTCAGAGTCCGTGCGAATCACAGTACTGATGGGCGGCACCTCCTCCGAGCGCGACGTGTCCCTGGCGTCGGGCCTCCGCATTGCCGACGCCCTGCGGTCGCGCGGCCACACCGTGCATACGGTCGACACGGCGAAGGGTGCGGTGTCGGAAGCGGAGGAGCGCCGCATGCTCGCCGCCGGCGTCCTGAAGACCCTGCCACCGACACCGGCCGAATTGGCGCGGATGAACGAGGAATCCGTCGCGGAAACCGCGGCGCGCCTGCCGACGCGCGGCGACTGTGATGTCGCCTTCCTTGCGCTCCATGGCGGTCGAGGCGAGGATGGAACGATCCAGGCGCTCCTCGATCTTGCCGGTGTGGCCTACACGGGCAGCGGGCACCTGGCCAGCGCACTGGCGATGGACAAGGATCTCTCCAAGCACCTCATGCGAGCGCAGGGCGTACAAACGGCCGACTGGTTGATGGCCTTCGATCCGGCGTCGCCGCCGGATGCAGAAGTGGTCGGCCGCACGCTGGGGTGGCCCGTGATCGTGAAGCCATCGAAGCAGGGGTCCACGGTGGGTCTTTCCCTCGTCCGCGACGCGAGCGAACTGCAGCCCGCAATTGCCGAAGCCTTCAAGCACGACGACGAAGTGATGCTCGAGCAGTTCATCGCGGGGCGCGAGCTGACGGTGAGCATCCTGGGCGGGCTCGCGCTGCCGGTGGGCGAGATCATTCCCAAGAAGGAGATCTACGACTACGAGTGCAAGTACACGCCGGGCATGGCGACGGAGACTTTCCCTGCGGCCCTCACGACCGAGGAGAGTGCGAGCGTGCAGGAGCAGGCGCAGCTGACGTTCACGGCGCTCAAGCTGTCGGGCTGCGCGCGTATCGATTTCCGCATGACGAGCGAGGGCGCGTTCTACTGCCTCGAGGCGAACACCCTGCCGGGCATGACCGGCACCAGCCTGGTGCCCCAGGCGGCAGCGGCGGCCGGCATGACGTTTCCGGAGCTGTGCGAGCGCGTGGCGCAACTCGCGGTGGGTTCATCGCCAGGCGCGTCGGGCTCGACATGACATTCGGGCGCGGGAAGCTGCCCAGCCTGAGCGCGGCGCTCGCCGGCATTCCGGCGGCCGTGCAGCCGTCCGGTCCGTGGACCGGCCGACGGCAGTTGTTCGTGCAGTTCGCGGTGGAGGCGGAGACGGCGACCATCTACACCGCCGATGCGCTGCGCGGCGAACTGACACGGCTCGCAGGCCGTTCGCGTTACCACTCGGTGGCGATCGTGGGGCGGGACGCGCTGGCAGAGAGTGAGTTCCTGATGGCCGCGTTCGGCCAGCCGGGCCCGCTGCCGGTGATGCTCGACCATGACGGCCAACGTCCGTCGGCGCTCGAGGGCCTGGTGTCGTCGCTCGCGCTGGTGCAGGTGACGCTGGACGGCAGCGAAGGGTCGGCCGCGGTGGAGCGGGCGTGTAGTTCGGTCGCACTGGTGGCGAAAAAACAGGTGGCGCATGCGCTCGTCATCCTGCCGACGGCCCAGTCGAGTGACGGGCCGCTTTTGCGGATCGTCGAGCAGGTACACGAGGCCAGCGTCGACACGCAGATCGTGGTGCATCCCCTGATCGAGCTGACCAAGGGGTACGACCGGCGTTGGGTACACTGGCTCCAGGAAGCGATGGCGGTGCACGCGGACGTTCGCATCCTGCCGCGATGGCCGGACCGCGGTCCGGTTCCGTCAGACGAACTCCACAACGGGCACTCCGATTAGTGCGTTGAGGAACGGGGGCTCGCCCGGCGCGAGCGCATAACAGTTCAGCGGCTGCAGCGCAGCACCGTGCGATGGCGACTTCACTCGACCACATCGACGAACAGGAAACACCTCGACTGACGCGAGGTGTTCGCGCGTTGCTCGCAATCAACGTGGCGATGCTGTTCCTGCAGTGGACCGTCGTGAGTGACGCGGATGCGTTCGCCGTGCTCGGGTTCCAGGACGGCAGCCTCCAGCGCACGCTGTGGAGCGCGGTCACGTACCTGTTCGTGCACTACAGTGTCTGGCACCTGGCGCTGACCATGTATGCGCTGCTTGCCTTTGGCCCGCGACTCGAAACCGCGATGGGCACGCGGGGCTTCCTGCTCTACTTTCTGTGGTGCGGGCTGGGCGGCGCGATGTTCCACCTCCTCTTCATGCGCGGCGGGCTGCTCGTGGGGGCATCGGCTGCCGTGTTCGGCGTGATGTTCGCCTACTGGCAAAACTGGCCGAGGGACACGGTATCGCTGTTCGGGGCGCTCCCGATGCGCGCGCGGACGCTGGTGGTGCTCCTGATCGGGGCGAATCTTGCGGCGGGCATGCTCGGCGCGGCTGATCCCGCGGCGGGTGGAGACCCGTGGATCTACCTCGCGCACCTGGGTGGGCTCGCCTTCGGGTGGCTGTACCTGCGCAAGCCGCCGGTGATGAACCTCGACCGGCTGCGGCACCGTGTCTCGCCCGCGCCAGACTATCCGGACGAGACGCCGCCCCGGGCGGTGCCACGCACGCTACCGCGCGCCCGGACGCAGCGAGATGAAGTCGACGAGATCGTGGCGAAGAGCAAGGCCGTGGCGGCGCAGAAGCGGCCCGCAACGCGCGTGCTGGTGACCCCTGTCCGCTCGTCGAGCGAGGCCCATGCTGACGAGCTCGACCGGGTGCTGGACAAGATCTCCTCGACAGGACTCGAAAGCCTGTCTGGTGAGGAGCGGGCCGTGCTGGACGAGATCGCACGGCGGTTACGCGGCGAGAGCTAGCGTCCGCCGCCGGGAGGGGAGGGAGCGCTCGGCGAGAAGCGCTGAGACCCCCCCAGACAAAGAAAGAGCCCCCTGGACTTGCCAGGGGGCAGTACCGCCAGGCCGTTCTCCCGGCGGCAACGGCCGGCCCAGAGGGGACCGGCACGCCTCCAACATACGCCAGTCGCGTACCTGTGCGCCAGAGGCAGTTCGACGGACTAGTTTTCGGTCCATGCCGAGACCCGACCTGCTCGAGACGTTCCCGAATCCCTGCCCGGAACGTCCGTACGAAATCGCGATGGAGTGCCCCGAGTTCACCTCGCTTTGCCCCCTGGGAGGCATCGAGACGGACGCCGCCGAGCTGCAACAGCTGGAGGGAGGCGCGCCGGACTTCGCCACGATGCACATCAGGTATGTTCCCGGCGACGTGTGCGTGGAGCTCAAGAGCCTCAAGCTGTACCTGTGGAGCTTTCGCAACGACGGCATCTTCTACGAGCGTGCGGTGAACCGCATCCTCGACGACCTGACCGCCGCCGTGCGGCCGGTGTGGATGGAAGTGCTCGGCGACTTCAACATCCGGGGCGGAATCAAGAGCGTGATCACGGCGCGGGTGGGTGCCCGTACCTAATGACGCCGTTCCTGCGCCGCCAGTGACGAAGTCGAGGCACACGCGGGTCATGCAGGTGATCGCGCGAATGGATACGGGAAGGGTGGAATAGCGCTCCCGGTCCCGCCGTGACCTGCCAGATTCGAACATCTCTTGCTGGACCGGGTTCCGGCACCCTAGTTTTGGCACCCCTCCCTTCTCCTCCCCGAGACCTTCATGCAGAAAATCCGATCGCTCATCGGCGGAATCGCCGTTCTTGCGCTCCTCGTTCTTCCCAACTCCGCGCTCTTTGCACAGGGCGTGACCACCGGTGCCCTGACGGGGACGATCACCGACAACACCGGCGCGACCGTGGAAGCCGCCCAGGTGCAGGTGCGCAACGCGCTCACCGGCTACAACGTCGGGACCGTCACTCGTGCGTCGGGGCTGTACGTCATTCAGGGTATCGAGCCCAACCAGAACTACCGTATCACGGTCCGGCGCATTGGATATGCGCCGACCACGCGTGATGGCATCACCATCTCACTGGGCCAGACGCGCCGCGAGGATTTCAAGCTCGTCCGCGAAGTGGCGACCCTCGGCGAGGTGTCCATCACTGCGACGGCCACGGATGCCGTGATCAATCCGTCGAAGACGGGCACGAGCACGTCGATCTCGGATTCGGCGCTGCGCCGCCTGCCGACGATCAACCGCAACTTCACGGACTTCGTGGCGCTCGTGCCGCAGGTGTCGACGACCACCGGCTACCTGTCCGGCGGCGGCGTGAACCTGCGCCAGAACTCGATCCAGATCGACGGCGCGCAGTCGAGCGACCTGTTCGGCCTCGGCACGACGGGCCAGCCGGGCGCGTCGGCGGGTGCCAAGTCCATTCCGCTCGATGCGGTGAAGGAGTACCAGGTGCTGCTGTCGCCATTCGACGTGCGACAGGGCAGCTTCGGCGGCCTGCTCATCAACGCAGTGACGAAGAGCGGCACCAATGAGTGGCACGGCACGGTGTACGGCGATTCGCGCAGCCAGAGCCTGACGCGCTCGCAGCCGTATCTCGCCAACTACAAGTCGCAGCATGTCAGCGCGTCGCTCGGCGGTCCGCTGATCAAGGACAAGCTGTTCATGTTCGCGAGCGGCGAGCTGCAGAAGCTCGACCAGCCCGCGAACGGCTCGTACATCGGCGCGCCGGACCAGTTCGTGACGCAGGCGACGATCGATCAGGTGACGACGGCGGCGGCGAAATACGGGCTCACCGATCCCGGCACCGGCGACCAGGTGTTCAAGAAGAACCCGAACAGGAACGGGTTCATCCGCTTCGACGCCTACCTGCCGTGGTCTACCCGTCTGGTACTGCGCGACAACTACGCCTCGGCGGACAACAAGGTGTTCAGCCGTGGCCTGGCGACGTCGGCGACGCCGAACTTCAACCTGACGTCGAGCGGCTACGACCTGAGCAACACGTCGAACAGTGCGGTCGCGGAACTCCTGACGAACATGTCGAGCGGCATGTACAACGAATTCCTCGCGAACTACTCGACGATCAAGGATTTCCGCACGGTGCCGGTGAAGTTCCCCTTCCTCACCATCCGCGGCGTCGCCCGCACGGATGACCCGACGAAGACGACGAACTTCGTGCTCGGGACGGACAACTCCTCACAGGCCAACTCGCTCGACCAGCGCACGATCGAGTTCACGGACAACCTGACGATTCCGGTGGGCGCGCACGCGATCACGATCGGTGGCAAGGCGCTGTACTACAAGTCGATCAACCTGTTCGCGCAGAATTCCTTCGGCAACTGGACGTTCGCGAACCTCGCGGCGTTCAATGCCGGCACGGCCACGTCGTACGTCATCAGCGCCCCGGCGCCGACCGACCCGTACAACGGCCTCGCGACGATCAGGGCGGCGACATACACCGGGTACATCGAAGATGCGTTCCAGGCAACGCCGACGCTGTCGTTGACGTTCGGCCTCCGCATGGACAAGCCGGTGTTCGATAATGTTCCGCCATACAATGGTTCCGTCGACAGCACCTACGGCCGATCGACGAGCAGCGTGCCGCACGAGGCGCAGTACTCGCCGCGCCTCGGCTTCAACTGGGACGTCACCGGCGACCAGAAGAACCAACTGCGCGGCGGTATCGGCTCGTTCAGCGGCCCCACCCCGTTCGTGTACCTCTCGAACGCCTTCGGCAACTCGGGCCTCAGCGGCTACTCGTCGATCACGTGCAACGGCGCGGCGCTCACGAACGCGTCAGCCACGTCGAGTGGCGTGCCGGCCTTCAGCGCGGCCAACGCGGCGAATCCGCCGCTCACCTGCCTTTCCGGCACGCGGCCGGATAACTCGACGGCACCGGGCGCCGCCATTTCCGGACCGGCCGCGAGCGCCGCGGTGAACACGATCGATCCGGCGTTCAAGAACCCGAAGTACCTGAAGGCGACGGCTGGCTTCGATCACCGCTTCATCAACGGCATCGTCGGCACGATCGAAGGCCTGTACTCGCGCTCGCAGAACAACGCGTTCTACCGCAACCTGGCCCTGTCGGCGGACCCGGTGGCGCAGGACAGTCATGGCCGCCAGCTGTATGGCATCCTGACGGCCGCCGGCGCGACGCCGACGACCTCGGGCACGCGCACGCAGGTGCTCGACGTGACCAATGCCTCGGGCGACTATACCTGGAGTGTCACGGGACAGGTCCAGAAGTCGTTCACGGACAACTTCGACGGCTCGCTGGCCTACACGCACCAGGTCTCGCGTGACGTGGTCTCGGTGACGAGCAGCACGGCGGGTTCGAACTATCGCTACCAGCGCGACGTGAGCGGGCGCCTCGACGACAAGAGCGTCGGTACGTCGAAGTACGACCAGCCGCACCGCCTCATCGCGACGGGCTCGTACCGCTTCCCGACGTTCACGGACGTGTCGGTGATCTACACCGGCAACTCGGGC
>JBDTYL010000030.1:0-2358 GCA_040005695.1 bacterium
CCTGCTTCGCGAAGGTCGAGCGCGGACGGAGCCACCGGCTTCGTCCGCGCTTTGTCGTGGCGGCATCGCCGACCGGGGGCGTCAGCGTCGCGACTGGGCCGCCGCCTCCAGCATCGATACGATCTCTTCCAGCGTGGTGACCGCGCGGTCACGCGCGTACCACGTGCGGACGTGCTTGTAGCGCTCCTCCTTGTCGAGCGCCTGCCCCTCGCCCAGGGTCCACGCCTGGAGATCCGAGGGCCGCGGTCCCCACCAGCCGCGCTCCACGAACTCCGCATCGAGCGCCAGCACCGCGGGAATCGAGCGGGACGAGCCCGTCAGGTACATGTCCATCAGGTCAAGGTGCTCGTCGCGGTCGAGGACGCGCAGGTCAATGTTCGATGCCAGCGCCGCCAGCTTCGCGATCACGGGCAGCGTGTTCACCGCGTCGCCGCACCAGTCGGCGCTCAGGGCGAGCAGGTGCCACGTGCCGCCGAGGGCCTCGACGCGCGCGACGAACTCGGGTGGCACCACCGCCCGTCGCCACACCGCGGACCACAGGTCGGCGTTCTTCTGCGCGCTGGCCAGCACGGTCGCGAAGTCGTCGCCGGCGTCGAACCGATCGCGAAGGGAGACCGGCGCTGCCTCGTGGGCTGGATGCATGGCGCTCATGCGTGATCAATCCCGCGCGCCGCGTCGAGTTCCGTCACGGCGTCAACCAATCCTTGTTCGCGCGGATCTTCCGCACGTACTCGAGCGTCTCCGCATAGCGCCAGCGATCGATGGAGCTCGCCACGGCCACGTTGCCCTTCTGCAACTCGGCGGGAAAGTCCCCCTCCGGCGTGCGCCGGTCGATCACACGATACGACAGGAACATGAGCACGACGCCGACGACGGCGTAGCTCACGTTCAGCGCAATGCCAGAAAATTGCACGAGCACCTCGCTCTGGAATCCAGCGCATCCGATAGGGCTCGACGTGCACCATCGACGCGTGGCGACCCCGACCCGCAACGCGGCGCCCGTGGCCCGGCGACGCACCACCGGCTAACGTCCGGCCATCCACAGGTCGGGGGATTGATGTCGCGTTCCGGGCAGCCGCTGGACAACCGCCTCGCCGATGCGCTCGCGCGCCTCGCCTTGCCGGGTCACGTGCCGGTTGGTGGAGGCACGGACCTGTTTGCGGCCGGTGGGGAATCGCAGCCACACGCGCCGATTCGCGTCGAGGTCGGTGGACTGCCGGAGCTGCTCGGCATCACGACGCTCCCTGACGGCGGGCTGCGCATTGGCGCCGCGTGCTCCCTCGACGACATCGCCAACCACGCCCTCGTGCGGGATGGATATCCGATGCTCGCTGCCGCGTGCGCCCAGGCCGCGCCCCCCTCCCTCCGCGCGACCGCGACACTCGGCGGCAACGTGGCGCAGCGTCCGCGCTGTGCGTACTTCCGCGCGAACGTCCGCTGTCACAAGAACGGCGGCACCACCTGCCCCGCGGTCCACGGAGAGAACCCGCACCACGCCATCCTCGAAGGCGGGCCCTGCTGGATGGTCCACCCATCGGACCCTGCCGTCGCGCTCGTGGCGCTCGACGCCACCATGGAGCTGGGCAGCGCGACCGCCTCGCGCACGGTTCCCGCCAGTGCGTTTTTCGTGTTGCCATCGGCGCGACTCGATCGCGAGTCCGTGCTGCAGGGGGACGAGATGCTCTTCGCCGCCACGCTCCCCGCTCAATCGCGCGGGGGCATGCAGCGGTTCACGAAGCGCGGAGTGGACGACGCGTCGTACGGTGACGGCGTGAGCCTGGCCGTAGCGCATCGCACGGACGGAGAAGCGCGACTCGTGCTCGGCGGCGTCGCGCCACGACCGTACCGGGTGTACACGTCGGTCGAGGAAGAGGCTGTGTCGGGCGGACTCGACGACGAAACGATCGACGGGCTGGCCGAGCGCGCACTGCTGGACGCCGAGCCGCTCGCGGGGAATGGCTACCGGGTGGACCTCGCCGCCGGCCTGCTGCGCGATGCGATCAGGGAGATTGCCGCGACACGGCAGTGACCACGAGGCGACACGTGGCGTCGAGAAAGTGAGCGACCGCGTGACGACCGTCACGGCGCGATCGCACGACATGTGCATTCCTTGTCGGGCGCTGAAATTCCCTCGGGAGGCAACGGATGAGCGACCACAGCAGCGACCCGAACACGCCTTCTCGAAACGTGCCGAAACGCGTCACGGTGCGAGGCCGCAGCTTGAACAGCCTGTCGCTTCCGGCAGACACGCGCGATGCGACGGGTGATCGCCGCAGCACCCACGTGATCCCCCTGCCGGTCGCGCGCGAGTCGGTGGCGCATCGCGACACAGGTGCGCGACGTCGAGCGTCGCGCTAG
>JBDTYL010000031.1:0-7174 GCA_040005695.1 bacterium
GCCCCCTATAGTTAGTCGGCTCGCCGGAGCGAGGCAAGCGCACGCTGGACGACAGGAGCGCACCGGCCGATACTCCGAGCATGGTCAGCGCCGCAATAGATGATTCGGGCACCCTTGATGCCCGTGGCACCCGGGACTCGGACAGCGTGCGGATGCTGGCGTTGGCTGTGGAGCACCTGCGCGATGGCTGCATCTTCGTGGACTACCGCATGCGGGTGTGCTTCCTGAACGCCACGGCGCGGCGCGACGCCGCCTTGCGTGGCGAGGATGCAAGCCTCCACGTCGGCCGGTCGGTGTGGGACGTCCTGGGTTACGGCCCAGAGTCCGCCTCGCGCATCGCCGTCGAGGCCGCGGCTGCGCGACGTTCGCCGGCGGCGTTCACGACCCGGGGCCGCCACGGCGATTACTGGGTGGAAGTGGACGTGGTCCCGCTCGAGTTCGGCTGCCTGCTGCACTACCGCGACGCCACGCCCCACTCCTCCGCCGAGGCGGCGCGGGTGGATTCGGAGAGTGAGCTCCAGATGACGAACGAGCGACTCCGCGTGCTCATTGACGAAGCGCCGCTGGCCGTGCTCATCCTGGACTCGCACGCCACCGTGCTGCACTGGAATCCCGCGGCCGAGGCGATGTTCCAGTGGACGGCCACCGAGGTGGTGGGCAGGCCCCTGCCGATCATCCCCGACGACGAACGCGAGGTATTCGACGCGCGCGTGATCCGCACCCGCGGTGGCGAGTCCACCAAGGCACACGCCACGCGTCGCATGCGCAAGGACGGTGTCGTCCTCGACGTGCAGGTGTCCTCCTCCCCGATGCGCGACCGCACGGGAGCGGTGACGGGCGCGATCGCCATGATTTCCGACGTGACGGCGCAGCGCAAGCTCGAGCTGCAGCTGCGCATGGCGCAGAAGATGGAGGCGGTGGGACTGCTCGCCGGTGGCGTCGCGCACGACTTCAACAACCTGCTCACGGCCATCAAGGGTTTCGCCTCGCTGCTCGAGGGTGAGATCGCGGGCGATGCGCAGTCGGTGGAATTCCTCACCGAGATCAACAAGGCAGCCGACCGCGCCGCGGCGCTGACCGGGCAGCTGCTCGCCTTCAGCCGGCGCCAGCTCCTCCGCCCGGAGGCGGTGGACCTCAATGCCCGCGTGCGGGACCTCGACCGCATGCTGCGCGTGCTGCTGCGCGACGAGGGACGCCTGGTGTTCGAGCTCGATTGCGCGCTGCACCCGGTGCTCGCCGACCCGGGCCAGGTCGAGCAGGTCATCCTCAACCTCGTCGTGAATGCGAAGGACGCCATTCATGATCGTGCGGACGGCCGCGTCACCGTTCGCACGTCCAACGCCGTGTTGCGCGACGAGTTCGAGTCGTGGGGTGTCGAGCCCGTGCCGGGCGACTACGTCCGACTCGACGTGGAGGACAACGGTGCCGGGATGGACCGCGCGACGCAGAACCGCATCTTCGACCCGTTCTTCACCACGAAGGAACCTGGCCAGGGCACGGGCCTCGGGCTGGCCACGGTGTTCGGCATCGTGAAGCAGAGCGACGGATACGTGTGGGTCAACAGTGAGGTCGGCCGCGGAGCCACGTTCAGCGTCTACCTCCCGCGGGCGAGGGTGCGCGGCCGAACCGGCGCCCAGCCGCGCGTGCCCATCGGGGGCGGCAACGAGCGCATCCTGCTCGTGGAGGACGAGGAGGCCGTGCGCCGCGTCGCACGACGCGCGCTGGAGCTGCATGGCTACCGGATCGTGGACGCGGCGGAGGCGAATGCCGCGCTGAAGCTGGCCGACGAACATCAACTGGACCTGCTGCTCACGGACGTGATGATGCCCGGCATGCTCGGCACCACGCTCGCCGCTGAACTGCGGCGTCGAAATCCCGACCTGCCGGTGCTGTTCATGTCGGGCCACTCGGTCGAGCTTGTGCGCGAGGGCCTGATCGACCCGGCCACGCCGTTCCTCGCCAAGCCGTTCACGCCCGTGCAACTCGCGCAGAAGGTACGCGAAGTGCTCGATCAGGCGTTCGCGCCGAGAACGTAGCCTTCTCATCCTGATTCGGGTCATCCTGAGGGGAGGGGAGCGCTCAGCACGACAAGAGCAGGGCTGCGCTCAGGACGGCAGGTCAGTCGACGACATCTGGCGTGAGCGCCAGAACAGGAACACCGGCACGCCAGCCGCGAGCAGGAGCACGCCGCGCACGGCGTTCGCCGGGTTCGAGGCGATGGAGCCGAACACGACATACAGCGCCGCGAGCACGAACAGCGCGACGCTGACGGGATAGAACGGCGCGCGATACCCCGAGTCCGTGACACCATCACGCACGTCGCGCCGGCGGAACACGATCAGCGTAAGCGCCGTTGATCCGAAGAAGATCCAGTCCGCGAACACCACCCAGTCGAGCAACTGGCCGTAGCTGCCCGTGAGGATGAGCGCTCCCGCCACCAACGCCTGGAACACGATCGCGGTGACTGGCGTGCGGAAACGCGGATGCAGCCGCGCAAAGCTCGCGAAGAACAGGCCGTCCCGCGCCATCGCCTGATACACGCGCGGCGACACGAGGATCACGAGGTTCAGGAAGCCGAACGTGGACGCCGCGATGCCCGCGGCGATGAGGCGACGTCCCCCCGCACCCGCGAGTCGCGACATCATGTCTGCGGCGGGTGCGGTGCTCTGGGCCAGCCCCTCGATGCCCAGTGCGCGGATGTACGCCACGTTGGCGCCGAGGTACACGACGACGACGATGAGCACGCCCAGCACCAACGCACGCGGCAGCGTGCGCTCGGGATCCCGCATCTCCTCGGCCACGAAGTTGGTCTGTTGCCAGCCGCCGAAGGAGAACAGCACCGGGACGAGCGCCGTGCTCATCGCCAGCAGGACGGCGGCGAGGGTTGACGGATGGGGCAGGGGCAACGACGCGATGGGTGGCGGAAGCGTTGGCATCGTCGCCACCGGAATGAACACCGCGGCGAGCAGCAGTGCGCCGAGCGCCGCGAGCTTGAGCACCGTGAAGATGTTCTGCGTGGCGGCGCCCGGCTGCACGCCGAGGATGTTGACCACCGACAGCAGCACGACCGCGCCCAGGGCCAGCGCCGTGACAGCGCCGGGCGGCAGGCCCACGAGCTTTACCGCATACGTCGCGAAGGTCACGGCCACCGCGGCAATGGCGCCGGTGGCGATGGCGAGCAGCAGCGCCCAGCCATACAGGAACGCGGGGAGCGCACCGAACGCGTCGCGCAGGTAGGCATACCCGCCACCCACCTGCGGACGTCGCCGTCCGAGTTCCGCGTAGATGAAGGCGCCGAGCAGCGCGATCACCGCGCCGAGCGACCACGTGGCGATGGTGAGCCACGCCGAGCCGGTGCGCTGGGCGACGGTGGCGGGATTGAGGAAGATGCCGGACCCGATGATCCCCCCGACCACGAGCATGGTGCCGGAGAAGAGCCCGATGCGGCGGGCGTACGTGGCGTTGGCGGCGGCGGTGCCGTCAGCCGGCACGTGCCGCCTCGAGCCACATCAGGTCCACTCGATGATCCGGTTGCCGTCCCCGTCCTTGAATGCGCCCGCGATGATCAGGATCAGGTCGATCATTGCCCAGATGCCCAGGCCGCCGAGGGTAAGCAACTGGACCACCGCCGTGGAGGTGCGGCCGACGTAGAAGCGGTGCGCGCCGAAGATCCCGAAGAGGAAGCAGAGCAGGGCTGCCGGGAGGATGCGCTTCTCGCTTTCGTCCGATGGCATGTACGGCTGCATCACGCCGCAGCTGGTGCAGACGGCGGCCTCCGCGTCGATGGTGCGTTGGCACGCGACGCAGTACTTCGTCGGCCGCATGGGTGCGTACGAAGACATGGCGGTGCGGTCAGGGTTTGCAGATGCCGCCGTACGTCTCCGGCCGGCGGTCGCGGAAGAACTGCCAGGTGTCGCGCACCTGCTTGATGACGTCGAGGTCGAGGTCCGCGATGACGAGTTCGTCGCGATCGCGCGAAGCCACGGCGAGCATCTGGCCGCGCGGGTCGCAGAAGTAGCTCTGGCCGTAGAACTCGCCGATGTTCCACGGCGCCTCGGTGCCCACGCGGTTGATCGCGCCGACGAAGTATCCGTTGGCGACGGCATGCGCCGGCTGCTCCAGCTTCCAGAGGTATTCCGACAGGCCGGCGACAGTGGCCGACGGATTGAAGACGATCTGCGCACCGGCGAGTCCGAGTTCGCGCGCGCCCTCGGGGAAGTGGCGGTCGTAGCAGATGTAGACGCCGATCGTGGCGTATCGCGTCTGGAACACGGGGTACCCGAGGTTCCCCGGCTTGAAGTAGTACTTCTCCCAGAACCCGGGCGCGACCTGCGGAATGTGATTCTTCCGATATTTGCCGAGGTAGCGGCCGTCCGCGTCGATCACGGCCGCCGTGTTGTAGTAGACGCCCGTCGATTCCACCTCGTAGAGGGGCACGACGATCGCCATCTCGTACTTCTTCGCCGTGGCCTGCATGAGGCGCGTGGTGGGCCCGTCGGGAATCTGCTCGGTCGCGTCGTACCAGCGCGGCGTCTGCTCGGCACAGAAGTAGGGACCGGTGAAGATCTCCTGCATGCACAGGATCTGGACGCCCGCCTCGCCCGCCTTGTCGATGAGCGTCATGTGCTTCTCGATGTTCGCGGCGCGGATCTTGTCGATGGGCGCGCTGGTGTCGAGGGCGTTCGACATCTGGATGAGGCCACACTTCACGATCTGGGGCATGCTTCCTGTCTCTCGGAGAAAAGTGTCATCCTGAGCGAAATAGTGTGTCATCCTGAGCGAAATAGTGTGTCATCCTGAGCGAAATAGTGTGTCATCCTGAGCGTAGCGAAGGATCTGCTTTTCCGGCCGTACCACAAGCAGGTCCTTCGCTGCGCTCAGGACGACAATGATCTGCTTTTCCGCCCGCACCACAAGCATGTCCTTCGCTGTGCTCAGGACGACAGGGTGTCGGTCCTGCCTCGCATGAGGATGAGGTAGAGCACGAAGCTCAGCCCGAACGTCACGAACCAGGCATACTGGTAGAGATGGTCAAGGAACGTCGCATCCGCAACGTTGCCACCCGGCGTCGTGGCCGCGCGAAAGAACCCCGGCACCACCGGCAGCACCGCGAGGACGAGCGCGATCATCGCGCGCGGGTTCACCCCGTTGCGGTAGCGGTAGATGCCGCTCACGCGAAAGAGATCCGGCAGCGAGAGCTGCTCGCGACGGAGCACCCAGTAGTCCGCGATGAGGATGCCGCCGAGTGCGCCCATGAGACTCGAGTACCCGAGGAGCCAGGTGAAGATGTAGGCGCCTGCATCCGAGTAGAGCTTCCACGGCATCATGAGGATGCCGATCACCGCGGTGATCAGTCCACCCGTCACGTAGCTGATCTTTCGCGGGTTGAGGTTCGAGAAGTCGTTCGATGGCGACACGACATTCGCCGCCATGTTCGTCGAGATCTGCGCGACGAGCACGACGAGTGCGGCCAAGATGATCACCACGGGTCCTCCGATGCGACTCACGAGCGCGACGGGATCCCAGATCGGCTCGCCGAAGATCACGATGGTGGCGCTCGTCACGGCCACGCCGATGAACGCGAACGCCGTCATCGTGGTGGGCAGGCCGAGCGCCTGGCCGACCATCTGTGACTTCTGGCTGCGGGCGTAGCGCGTGAAGTCGGGGATGTTGAGGCTGAGCGTCGCCCAGTAGCCGACATTTGCCGTGAGCGCCGCCGGGAAGAGTGACCAGAACGGCACCTTCGACGCGCCCTGCAGCCGCACGGATTCCGCGAGCACGTGTCCGAGGCCGCCGCCACGCTCGATGCCCCAGCCGAGCAGCACCGCGCTGCCAGCCAGCAGCACCGGCGCGGACCAGGCGCCGAGCGCCTTGATGCCGTCGATGCCGCGAATGATGATGGCCACCTGGATGAGCCAGAAGATCGCGAAGGCGATGGCGACGCCGCCGGTCACGCCCGCCCACGACGGCCAGGCAGCGACGAGCAGCGTGTTCAGCGCGAGCGCGCCGATCCACGTCTGGATGCCGAACCATCCGCAGGCGACAACGGCACGCAGGATCGCCGCGACGTTCGCGCCCTTCGTCCCGAACGCCGCTCGACAGAGCACGGGAAACGAGATGCCGTACTTCGTACCGGCGTGTGCATTCAGCACCATCGGGATGAGGACGATGGTGTTGCCGAGCAGGATGGTGAGCATCGCCTGCCACCACGTCATGCCCTGCGTCATCATGCCTGACGCGAGCGTGTACGTCGTGATCACCACGCTCATGCCGATCCACAGCGCGGCGATGTTGTACGTGGACCATGTCCGCCGCGCGAGTGGTGTGGGCGCGAGGTCGGGGTTCCAGAGTGGACTGCCGGAGAGGTCTTCCGCAGTGGTGACGAACTCCGAGCGCGACGCGGCGTCGATCCCGGCCCCCACGATCAGGCCCGTGCGCCGGCGAGGCCGGCTGTCGTGCGCGGAAGCCACTGCCCGCGGCCTTCCTTCCCGACGACCTTGTAGTCGTCCACGATCACCTCACCACGCGACAGTGTCGTGCGCGAGAACCCGGCGAGTTCCCATCCGTCGTACGGGGACCAGTCGGCGTTGGTCTCCATTTCGTCGGGCTTCACGGTCATCGTCTTCGTGGGATGGATGATGGCGAGGTCGGCGTCCGCTCCCACGGCGATCGTGCCCTTTCTCGGCGCGAGTCCCATGATCTTGGCCGGATTGGTGCTGAGCTTCGCGCACATCTGCGGCAGGGTAAGGCGTCCTTCGAGGACGCCTTTGGTATACGTCACCGGCATGAGCGTTTCGAGGCCCGGCATGCCCATGGGAATCTTCGTCCAGTCGCCCTCCCACATGGCCTTCTGTTCGCGCGTGAAGGTGCAGGTGTCGGTGGAGATGACGGACACCTCGCCGGTGTTCAGTCCGCGCCACAGGCGCGCGGAATCCGCGGGCTTCTTGAGCTGCGGGCAGCACGCGTAGAGATGGCCGTCCTCACGCGAGAACACCGAATCGTCGAGTACGAGATACTGCACACACGTCTCGGCCACCACCGGTACGCCGCGGTTCTGCGCCGCGCGGATGATGTCGGCGCCCTCGGCGGTGGACATGTGGACGATGTAGAGCTGGCCGCCTGTGACCTCACTCCACTGCACGACACGTTGAATCGCCTCCGCCTCGATGAAGTT
>JBDTYL010000032.1:0-13506 GCA_040005695.1 bacterium
GTCGCGCGCCACACGCTCGTCGGGAAACGGAATGATGGCCGCGTCGAACTCGCGCGAGTCGGTGTTCACGAGGGACGGCGCTGCCACTCGCGTTGGGGCGGTTGCACGCGCTGAAGCAGCCGCTGGCGCGGGCGCGGCGATGAGCGAGGCCGCCGCCACAGCCGCCGAGAATGGCGGGGTCATGACACGGTCGCGTCGCGCCGACGTGCGGCGCACCGGCTTCTCCGGCTCGTAGATGAACACGAGCTGGTTCGTGACGCCTGGCGCCTCTGGTGTCGGCGCCGCCGCCGGCAGAGGAAGTGGTGAGCCTGGTCGGATGGGCGCGTCTTTCCCCGCGAGGTTGGCCAGGCGCTCGCGCAACGCCTGCACGGTGGGATGCTCCGCGCCCAGCGTCCTCACCCGAACCGCTTGCGCGCGCTCGAGCAGCGCACGTGCCTCGCCGAAGTTGCGGAGCGCGGCACACGTGTCCGCGAGGTGCTCGAGCGTGACGACGACCGCCATGTGTTCCGGCGCATGGACCTTCTCGCGGATGGCGAGCGCCTGACGATACAGACCCTCCGCCGCGGCATCATCGCCGAGACCGTGCCGTACCGCGGCGAGGCCGGCGAGCACGGTGGCCACGTCGGGATGATGCTCGCCACTGGCGCGCCTGATCGCGAGCAGGCGCTGGAGCAGGGGCTCGGCGCGCGCATGCTCCGATCGCCGCAGGTACAGCCGGGACAGCTCGTTCAGCGGAACGGCCAGCACAGGATCGCCGGCGCCGAAGTGGTCCTCGCCCATCGCGAGTGCTTCCGCGTAGAGCCGTTCTGCCTCGGAGCGATCGCCTCGCCCGAAGGCCAGCGATGCGGCTTCGACGCGCCCTGAGTACAGCTCCCGAATGTCTGTCATGTGACGCACCGTAGAGGCGGTCTCCGAGCTGGCCCTCCTGCTGCCGGCTCATGCACACTGCGAATCACCCTCCGTCGGTGATCCCTGTACTGGAGACGATTCGAGCGCACGCGGGTAAACGGGACCTTCGATGCCCGTGTGTGTGCGAATCAGGCGCAGTGCGGGCGCGCGGCGCGCAATGTGACGTGCGGCACAAACAACGAGTGAGGACAGGGCGCACGGCGCCTCGTATCCTGGGTCCCGAGAGCGTGTCTCGGAGTTGGCGGAGACTTCAACCCGAGAAGCAACCGAAAATCACACTGCCCATGCATGGCCGCCCGCGCTAGGTCCGTGCAGGCGTCCGTCCTTCGGCCCATTGCGATGTGCTCGATTCGATCCTCGCGCCCATGTCCACAAGTTGCAGGAGGGCGGAGCGGCGCACCTCGGCCGCGCTCAGTGTGCCCAGTTGGGCGTCCTCGAGGTCACGCGCACCGGTGCCATCCGGATCGATGACGACCTCGAAGCCCCGTATGAGCGCCTCACGCACGGACGTCGACAGGCACATGTGCGTGTAGAAGCCCGCCACGAGCACCTCGTCGACACCGAGATCGCGGAGCCACGGCTCCAGTCCCGTCTCCGTGAACGCCCCGTAAACGTCCTTCTCGAACAGCCGCTCAGTGCTTCGCCCTTCTTGCGGACCAAATCCGGGGGACAGCTCGGAGCCCCACGTGCCCGGGACGAAGGCCGGCGATTCGTGCGGACGATTGTAATGCCGCACCCAGGCGATCGGCCGGTTCTCGCGTCGTGCGATGTCCGCGAAGCGACGAATTGCCACAATGGCGCTCGCATGATTCGCCACCGGCCGCTTGCCGGCCGCTGAGAACTCGTTCTGTGCATCCACTACGAGCAGGGCTTGCATGGAGTATTGCCAAGGGGTTGAGCGCAGCAGTACAAGTGCAACAGGGTGAACCCTACGACCATCGATTACGATTGTGCAAAGCCCGATACGGCTTATCGGAACTTTCGATGAGCCCGAACGCGCGCTTGTGTGTGCACGACGACGACCACCGGTCTCCAAGGCCAGGCAACATGACGAGGCAACTTCGCGGCAGATGCCCATGACGACCAGGCAGGACAAGGACGTGCGAACCGCGCGGTTCCCTTTCGAGACCGTGGATGTGTTTACGGACCAGCGGTTCGGGGGGAATCCCCTTGCGGTGTTCCCAGCGGCGGAGGGGATCTCCTCCGCGGACATGCAGCGATTGGCGCATGAACTCAATCTCAGTGAGACGACGTTCGTGCTCCCTCCGGCAGACCCGGCCAACACTGCTTGCGTCCGGATCTTCAACCGCACGGCCGAGATGCCTTTCGCGGGCCATCCCAACGTCGGGACGGCCTTTGTGCTCGCACACCGGTTTCCTTCGCTCGGTGATGCGATGCGCTTCGAGGAGAAAGCGGGCCTGGTGGATGTGCAGCTGACGCGCGATGACGACGGCACCGTGAGCGGTGCCACCGTGCGAGCACCCCAGCCACTCACGGTCGGCGTGGAAATACCGGTGCAGGACGTCGCGGCGTGCGTCGGTCTTTCGGTTGGCGACATCATGACCAGCACGCATCATCCCCATGTGGCCTCGGTGGGCAATCCGTATGTCATCGCCGAGGTCACATACGCTGCATTGGCACGTGCGGCCCCCAACATCGAGGCCTTTCGCCGAGCGCTCGCGCGTCACCCTGAGTTCAACGGGCGGTACTCCGTGCACCTCTACGCAAGGAATGGCGACAAGCTCCACGCGCGGATGTTCGCTCCGCTCGCCGGCACCTTCGAGGATCCGGCGACCGGCAGCGCGAACGCGCCACTCGGTGCGATGCTGCTGTCCCTGGCGGGTGGAGCGCGCGCCGAGTACGAGATCGTGCAGGGAGTCGAGATGGGGCGGCCCAGCCGGCTCTACATCACCGCCTGGCACGAGGAGGGAGCCTACCGCGCAGCGATACGTGGACGCTGCGTCCCGGTGCTCAGTGGAACGGCGCTCGTCTGACTGGACGCGAGCGCAGGCTCGGCCCACCTCCTCACTGCGAAGACGCAGGACGATCATGTGCCCGCCGGCACCCACTTCATTCACCTGAGTTCATGATCAGTCGAGTATGGCGAGGCTGGACCACGTTGAAGCATGCGAGCAAGTACCAGACTCTCCTCCTGAGCACCATCCTCCCAGGAATCAAGGCGCGCAAGATACCGGGGTATCTCGGGGTACGCGTCGATCGCCGCACGGACGTGAAGGCGCGCGAGACCGAGTTCGTGACGACGATGTTCTTCGATGACATGGCCGCCGTGATCGCCTTCGCCGGCCCCCGATACGACGTCGCGAGAGTCCCACTCGCGGCGCGGCGAATGCTGTCCCGATACGATGCCGTCCCGGCGCACTTCGAAGTCATCCGTGCGTTCGAGTACACCGGGATCTAGGCGACCTGGCCCGGGCGAGCCAGAGCCTCCGGCGACAGTGCGTGAGGGCGGAACGGTGGCGCCAAGAATGTGATAGCCGCCGATCGCCGACGTCACTACACTCGGTCGGGACACCCCGTGTCAGCTGACCCACGAGTCAAATGCCTCCGAGAGAAGCCATGAGCACCCTATCCGTCCGCGGTATCACGATGGCCTTCGACGAGCATGGCCGAGGGCCGAATGTTGTGCTGCTCGTGCATGGTCACCCCTTTGACAGAACAATGTGGCGGCCGCAAATCGACGCGATCACCGGCGCGGGCTGGCGCGTGATCGTGCCCGACTTGCGAGGATACGGCGAGAGTACCGTCGTCCCTGGCCGCACCCTGCTGAGCGACTTCGCGGCCGACCTTGCCGCGCTCCTCGATGGCCTGGCCGTGCCGGCGGTCGTGATCGTCGGCCTCTCCATGGGTGGCCAGATCGCCATGGACTTCGCCCGACAGTATCCGCACCGCGTGCGGGGTCTGCTGCTCACGGCCACGTTTCCCCAGTCGGAGACAGTAGACGGCAGGCAGGCCCGGATCACCACCGCTGACAGGCTCCTGCGCGAAGGCATGGACCGCTACACGGAGGAGCTGCTTCCCCAGATGCTGGCCCCGCAGACGATCCGCGAGATGCCAGAGGTCGTGCATCACGTCGAGACGATGATGCGCGAGACCGATCCACGAGGTGCGGCAGCTGCACTCCGCGGGCGCGCGGAGCGGCCAGCGTACGACGACACGCTGGCGGGAGTTGCCGTGCCAGCGTTGATCATCGGCGGAAGCGCCGATGCCTTCATGACGAGGCAGGACGCCGAGCGGATGTGTGCTCTCCTCCGCGATTGCGAGATGCGCTGGTTGGAGAGCGTCGGCCACATGCCCAACCTGGAACGGCCTGACGAATTCAACGCCGGGCTGCTCGACCTCATGCATCGGGTCGGCAGTCCGGATCAGTCTGCCGCTGCGCCGCACTCCTGAAGCGATGATACCGTAATGTCCGGTCGCACACGTGTTCGCTCTGAGCCCGGATGGACTCGTCTCCGCGCAGGACCGAGTGGAGGCGGGGCGGGGACGGCGCTTGCCGACAAAAGTCTCGAACCTTGAACATGAAGTGACATGAAGCGTCCCGTCACCGACTACGCAGCATGGTCCCTCCCGCGCGAGGCGCTCAGCGCTGGTCGTTCCGGCTGGCAACGATGAGCGCGATGTCGGCATCCTCTGGCCGTCCGGAGTCACGCAGGCCTGCGAGGACGCCGGTCACGTCACGCTCACTTCTATTCTGGCTCATCTTCCATTTGCCTTCCAGTCGGGTGATCTCGATCTCGACACCCACGATCGCTCGTATCTGATTGGCGACGAAGTCGGCAGGCGCGTCCTCGATGGCCCAGCGGCTCCCGCGCTCCGCCTCGTGACGAGCGGTGAGTCGGTTCAGGTGCGAGCGAATCAGGTGGGGATCATCCACGAAGCGCACTGTCCCGTAAGCGTGCACCGCCACGTAATTCCACGTGGGAACCACCTTCCCGGTTTCCTCCTTGCTCGGATACCACGTCGGCGTCACGTAGGCCTGCGCGCCGGAAAAGATCACGAGTGCCTCCGAGCCCTGCGGCGTGCGCTTCCAATGCTCGTTCGCCCGCGCGATGTGCCCCTCCAGGGTGCCGAGCGCTCCGACATCATCGCGCAACATCAACGGCAGGTGCGTACCAAAGAGCCCGCCCCCTGATGTCACGAGCGTCCCGAATGGATGGGCAGCAACGAACGACCGCAGAACGGTCGAGTCGGACTCCGCGAAGTGACGAGGGATGTACATCGGTGCGTGTCCTGGTGTGGGAGCGGCGCGAGCTGATCCTGCGCTTCCAGTCGTCGGCGATCCGGCGCCCCTATCCACACTCGCCACGATGCCGGACGCTTCGTTCCGTCCTCTCGCGGCAGAACAGGAAACGGAGAGGTGCTGCGCCATTCAGCTTCGGCACTCGATGGCTCCACGGCTATCATGATCCTGCGAGTGTGGCGGTCCGATGGCGTTTCGCAACGTCCTCGAGTTGCCGGGCACCTGGCGTGCGGTAACGGTCCGCTCCCCTGAACAGAGCACGCGCACGTGGGTGCGCGGTGCCACAAGGCGAGCCAATCGACGACGCCGATAGGATGTTTCGGCGCTTTGGTGGCGATCGTATCAGCCACGATACTCCGGCCGTACATCGACGCCACTTGCCCGCACGTCGCGGAGCCAGTTCCAATCGGTCGGTGGTGGAGACTTCGATGCTGGTGCCCTGTTGCCTGCCGCGCGCTTCGCGATCGCTCGTTCTTGTCGCGCTCACGACCCTTCTCCCTTGGGCACTACCAGCGCAGGCGCAGGTGGACGCACGCACGGTGGATACCGCCCTGGCCATCGTGGCCGCGCGCACGCACATGGCGCCCGTGATCGACGGCAGTGGCGACGACGCATCATGGCGCGCCGCACCAGTCATGCGTCATTTCACGACATTCGCGCCGCGTCCGGGCGAAGAGCCGAAATTCCGGACCGAGCTCCGGATCCTGTACGACGACCAGACTCTCTACGTGCTGGTACGGGCGTTCGACCCAACGCCCGCGGCCATCGAGCGCCGGCTGGCGCGACGGGACACCTTCGACCCGACCGCGGACCAGGTGTGGATCTTCCTCGATCCCTATCACGACCGACGGACGGGGTACGAATTCGCGGTTACTGCCGGGGGCGTCAAGGTCGATGGCCTCATCGCCAACGACACTGACGAGGACCCGTCGTGGGACGGAGTATGGAACGCCGCGACACGCGTCGATTCACTCGGCTGGACCGCGGAGTTCGCCATTCCCTTCTCCCTCCTCCGCTTCACCGACCATCGGGCGCCGACGTTCGGGATCATGGTGGGGCGCTGGGTCGGACGAACCGGCGAACGAGTCTCGATCCCGCAGTACTATCGCTCACGGTCCGGGCTCGCGTCGCAATTCGGGGATCTGGCCGGCCTCGCGGATATTGGTCCGGCAACGGCGATGGAGGTCGTACCATACGCCCTCATGCGTACACGCAACATTCCCTCGGCATCACTCGGCGGCGCAGGGACACACGGAGACCGCATCTTCACGGATCCGGCAATCGGTGGCGACGTGCGTTGGACGCCGCGGCCGGAAATCAGCGCCGGAGTGACTCTCAATCCCGACTACGGAGACGTCGACGCCGATCCGTCAGTACTGAATCTCAGTGGCGTCGAGGTATATCAGGACGAGCGACGCCCGTTCTTCCTCGAAGGTGCCGGGGCACTCACGATGCCGCTGTCGCCGGATGGCCTGGAGCAATTGTTCTACTCGCGACGCATCGGGCGCAGCCCATCGCTCGCGGATGCATTCGGCGCCCCGGAGTCTCCCACGCAGACCGCGATCCTCGGCGCGGCACGAATGTCCGCGCGTCTTGCCCCCGGGACGTCGCTCGCGCTGCTGTCAGCCGTGACGTCGCCTGCCGACGGCGCCGTACGCGCCGGGGGTGGCAGATATCACATCGAGCCGCGTGGAGGCTATGCGCTGGCGCGGCTCCAGCACGACTTCCGTGGTGGGCGGAGCGGGGTCGGTATGATGATGACACAGTCGTACCACGCGACCGGAGATTCACTGCTCGCCACTGTCGTACCATCCTCCGCGCAGGCGGCGGCAGTGAGCACGCGTCATGAAACGACCGACGGCGCGTTTCAACTCCTCGCCTGGGGAGCGACGAGCGCCGTGCGGGGTGATACAGGCGCCATCGCCCGACTCCAGCTGGCGCCGGTGCACGCGTTCCAGGCTCCCGATGACGGTGTCGCGTTCGATCCTGCCGCAACGCGCCTGGATGGAAACGCCGCGTACCTGTCGGCAGGGAAGGTCGGCGGTGGGGCACTGCGATACGGCGCCTCCTACCGGTGGATAGGGTCAGGATTCGACGTGAATGATCTCGGCTTCCTGCAACGCGCGGGAGTGCAGAACGCAGCGATCACGGTCGGCGAGAAGCTGACGCGTCCTGGCAAGCTCGCTGGCCTGCCCTACAGAAGCGCGGAATTCACGCTCGGAATGTCGGGCGGGTGGACCGCCGCGGGGCTTCCACTGGACCGCGGCCCAACCACACTCCATGCACGTTGGGAACTCCCGAGTCTCGCGGTCCTGCACTTCATGGGATCGGCGCCCGTCGGTAGCTCTTACTGCACGATCTCCTGCACCCGCGGCGGCCCAGCCCTGTATGCTACGCCTCAGCGCAGCTTCACCCTCGAGGGGACGGGAGACCCACGCCGTGCCCTTGTGCCGCACCTGCAGCTGACCCGGAACACGGGACGCTGGACGGGCACCTCCGCCCTCGCAAACGCGGCATGGCGAATCCGCAGCAATGTCCTGGCGTCGGTCTCCGCGTACGCCGCGAACAGGCACGAGCCTACCGCCTTCTATCGGCGCTTCGGTGACGCGGCCAGCGATACGGCGCACTACACCGTGGCGCGACTGGATCAATACACTCGGTCGCTCACCGCGCGACTCGATTACACGCTCGCGACGACGCTCACGCTCCAGTGGTACGCCGAGGCCTATGTGTCCCGTGGCGCGTACAGCGCGGTCCGAGCCCTCGCTGACGCGCATGCCTCCGATCCGGCGCGGCAGTTCCAACCGTACGGCGATTCCGCCGTCGTCGCCAACCCGGGAGGGATCGACTTCCGGCAGCTGCGATCGAACGCGGTGCTTCGATGGGAGTATTATCCCGGTTCGTCCGTTGTCGTCGTCTGGTCCCAGGGCCGATCCCTCGCCGACGGCACGCCGGGAACGATCGCTGCATGGCCGGGTCCCGAGCTGGGCCGCATCTTCGCACTGGCACCCGCGAACACGGTCGTGATGAAGCTGTCCTACCGGATCGGGCGATGACGCGACCCACCGGAAGTGCGCGTCGTCATCCGCCGTTGCTGGCACTCGGCGCCCTCACTACTCTTTCGCAATCATCGGGCGGTGCACCGCCGCCGCGAGGGCCGACTCGGTCAGGAGACAACGGAGTGAGCGCACGGGACCCGGGCACACCCGCTCCAGGCACCACGGGAGCTGGCGGATGGAACTCAAATCTCGAGATTCGGCATCTCAGGGCATTCGTTGCACTGGTTGACGAGGGGAGCCTCACGCGGGCGGCTCGGGCGATGGGCGTCGCGCAATCGACCGTATCGGAGGCGCTGGCTGCGCTCGAGCGCGCGCTCGGGACTTCGGCCGTCGGCCGTCGCCGCGGTGGACACGGGATCACCCTGACGCCGGCGGGCCTGGCCCTGCTGCCGTATGCGCGTCACATCCTCGGTTCGCTCGACGACGCCCACACGGCCGTCGCCGAGGCGACGCATGACGGGCTCGCGGGCGTCGACATCATCGCCAATGAGTCGGTGAGCAGCTACCTCCTGCCGCCCGCGCTTGCAGTGATGCGCACCCGGTGGCCGAACACTCGGTTCGCGGTGTCGATCGCCACATGCACCGCCGTGCAGGCAGGCGTGGAAGCCTCCCGCTTCGACGTCGGGATCTGGCTGCAGGCGCCCGCGCGGGCCGCCGAGACTGCAAGCGCCTCGACGCGACGCGTGGTATTGCCGGAGGTGCCCCTCACGGTCTTCGCGCAGCCCTCGCATCCACTCTTCGCGAGTGCCGACGCACCGAGCGTGGGCCGCGGACGTCAGGCAACGGACCGCAATGCGTTGTTGGCCTTTCCCCTTTACATGAGCGATGCGGCGGGGGATTTCCACGCTCTCCTGGCGCAGTACTTCACCGCCGATGCACTCGGCACTCCACGCTTCGAGGCGTCGGGAAGCATTGAAGGCGTGAAGCAGAGCGTTGCATCTTTTCAGCGCGCCGTCGGCATCCTGCCGAGCTACGCGATGGCCGCGGAGCTGCGCGCGGGGACCTTCCGTGCGTTCGTGTTGCAGCCGGCACCCCCTGCCGTGCGGCTCGATGCGGTGACGGCCTCGAGTCGTCCCCTGCATCCCGCGATCCACGAGCTGCTCGAGGAATTGGCGCGCGGGCCGACCCAGGCAAAGATCTCGCGCGCGGTCTAGAACACCGGATCAAGGACGCGATCTTCGGCGCGTCGGCAGCGGCAGGAGCTTGCCGACGGCATCCTTGAGGACGGCGGGCGCATCGAATTTCCGAAGCCGCCCATGGCTCGTGAACGCGCCATCGAACAACAGGCCGATCTGCAGCGCGCACATGCCTGCCGTGGGGCGATCGATCTCGCGGCACAGACGACTCAGTCTCTGCACCATCTCGGACTTGTGCCGACTCGCAACCTTGCGCGCCGGATGCTCGGGGTCCGCGAACTCGGCAGCCACGTTGATCTGTGGGCACCCGCGATAGTTGTTGCGCGAGATCACTGTACCGATCCACTCGCACAGGGCCATCAGGGCATCGCCAGGACACTCGGCATGCGCGGCCGTGACGCTGTCCCACTGTTGCCAGAACTCGTGATCCTCCCGCTCGAGGAACGCCTCGATGAGCGCGTCCTTCGTGGGAAAATGACGGTAGATCGTGGTCTTGGCGATGCCCGAGTGCTCGACGATGAGATCCATGCCGACAGCGCGGACACCTCGGCTGTAGAAGAGCGCGGACGCCGTTCTCAATGCGCCTTCCCGGACATGTCGGGACGCGGAGAGAGGTGGAGCATCACGTGAGGCGCGTGGGGACTCGGGCATTCTGCAGCACTCGAAACGAGGAGATTGACGTCGCTACCGATCGGTATTAATATATCGCACTACCGATCGGTATCGACAAGGGAGAGCACATGACGGAAGGTTACGTTGGCGTATTTGGTGCGAACGGCCACACGGGTCGATTCGTGGCGGCCGAGCTCAAGCGTCGCGGAGTGCAGGCACGCTGGATTGGGCGCGACACGGTTGCAGTATCCGCGCTTCAATCCGAGCTCCGGCACGGCGACGTCCGTTGCGCCTCGGTAGCGGATGCGACGTCGTTGGCGAAGGCGTTCGACGGCCTCGGCGCCGTGATCAACTGCGCGGGGCCTTTCTTCGACACCAGCCGGCCCGTCATCGAGGCGGCGCTCACGGCCGGGATTCATTATCTCGACGTCACCGCGGAACAGCCCACCGTCCTCGATACGATGGCGCGATGGGATCAGCCTGCGAAGAAGACCGGCCGTATCGTCATGCCGGCGATGGCCTTCTTCGGTGGGCTCGCTGACCTGCTCGCGATGACCGTCCTGAGCGAATGGACGGACGTGGACGCGATCGACATCGCCGTCGCCCTGGACTCGTGGCATCCCACGTGGGGGACGCGAATAACGGGTCAGCGAAACACTGCCACGCGACTCATGGTGCGTGGTGGCGTGCTGGTGCCGGTTCCGGATCCTCCACTCTACGGCACGTGGGCGTTTCCGGAACCCTTCGGCTCGCAGCCGGTGAGGTGCCTCACGCTCTCGGAAATCATCACGCTCTCGCGCCATGTCAACGCGAAGGCGATCACCAGCTACATGAACATGCGGCCACTCGCGGACCTTGCCGATGAATCGACTCCGCCACCCCGCGTCGATGACACCGTGGGTCGGTCGGAGCAGCACTTCGTGATGGCGGTGCGCGTGCGAAAGGGTGCGGAGGTGCGGGAATCGGCGGTGAGAGGACGAGACATCTATGCAGTGAGCGCACCACTCATCGTGGAAGCGGCATCCCGCCTGCTCGACGGCAGGCACACGGAGCAGGGCGGTGTGCGTTCGGCGGGGGAGATTTTCGACGCACCGGATTTTCTTGCTTCACTTGGCCATGTCCTGGAGTCAGTTGCCGTGCGACGCGCGTCCTGACGCTCACGCGGCGGGTGATTCCGATGCTGGCGAGCATCGGTCACTCGCGCGCGCAGGCGACGCGCTCTTCGCAACCTCCATATCGCGACCAGGAAGTCTTGAAGCCGCTGGCGCTCGCATGGTGAGCAGCACGACCGCGCCAACGATCGCGGCCGCCGCCACGAGCACTCGTGCCGACAGCAACTCTCCTGCGAGGCCCCAACCGAGCAGCACCGCGATGACGGGATTCACGAATGCATAGGTCGCCACCCGCGCTGGAGGCTCGACTGCCAGCAGCCACGCGTAGGCGTTGAAGCCGACGAGGGACCCGAAGAGGATGAGGTAGCCGAGCGCGGCGACGGACCTGCCGGAAACCGTGGCGCCGCTGAACGAGCCCATCTCGCCGGCCAACAGCGACGCGAACGTCAACATCGCGCCCCCCGAGACCATCTGCATGCCGGTGGCCAGCGTCGTCGACGCGGGCAGTCGCGAGCGATTGCCCGGTCGACTCGACCAGAGCGATCCTCCGGCCCATGACGCGGCGCCGACGAGCACCATGCCCGCGCCCGCGAGATCGACGGAGCCACGCGTGCCGTGGGCGCGGAAGAGCTCCGGCCCGACGAGGAGCGCGACCCCGAGCAGGCCGAGCGCAAGGCCGAAGGCGGTGAGCGCGGTGGGACGCGCGCCCGCGGAGAACCGCCAGGCCAGCACGACAACCCAGAGCGGTTCCGTGGCGACGAGCAGCGCCGCGATCCCGGATGGCACGCGCTGCTCCGCCCACGTCAACGCGCCATTGCCGACCAGCAGGAGCAGGGCACCAACCAGCGCGGCAGCGGTCCACTGAGGCCGCGTTGGCCGAGGTGCACCACGCATGCGGCTCCAGGAGTACAGCAACACGCCGGCGACCAGGTTGCGGACGCCCGCCATCCCGAGTGGCGGGATCGTCTCGACTCCAACCCGGATGGCCAGGTACGTCGAACCCCACAACACATAGACCGCAGCGTAGGCGGCGAGGACTGCAGGGCGACGGGCGAGTCGCGCTCTGGCTGCCGGCGCTCTGATAACATCGTCAGGCAGTCCTGGTTGTTTTGCCAGCTTGTTCGTCATGCAGTCCCTGACGACATCGTCGCCATTCAAGTCCGGGTGACACGCATCCATCTGCAATCGGCAGGTTAAGCGCACCGTAATCGTCGCCAAAATGCCGACGCCACCCATCGGAATGGCCGATGTTCGACTGCGAAAGCAGCAACGAGGCGCTACCGGCTGAAGGTCATGTGGATCGCGCCGCTCTCCGCCGTCTCGGTCGTGATCTCGTAGTCGGACTCGAGGCCGCGCAGGTCGTCCCAGAGGCGGACGCCGCGCCCGAGGACGATCGGAGCAATCCAGACGTGCAGCTGGTCAACGAGGCCGGCCTTGAGAAAGTCGCGCGCCACCGAGATTCCACCGCCGATGCGAACGTCCTTGCCTCCAGCCGCGTCAACCGCTCGCGCGAGTGCCTCCTTCGGGGTGACGGAGAGGAAGTGGAACGTCGTGCCGCCGGCCTTCTTCATCGGCGCACGGGGTGCGCTGTGCGTGAGCACGAACACAGGGCAGCGGAACGGCGGCTCATCGCCCCACCAGCCCTGCCAGTCGGGGTCGTCCGGGAAGCTGTGAAACCCGAACATCCCCGCTCCAATGATCTCCGCACCAACCTCGGCGAAGTATGCCCGGGCGTACTTGTCGTCCACCCCGGTCGTGCCTTCACCGGTGGTGTCGCCGAACACACGCTCACGCATCGTGCGAGTGGCGGCGTAGGCCGCGATCAAGCGTGACCAGTCCTCGCCCATCGGGTTCTCGGGTGTCTGGTTGCCTGAGGTGAACCCGTCGAGCGAGATATTGAGATCGAGGCGTACGGCCATGAGCACTCCATCAAAAAAGTGGTTGCAAACTGCATTCACTACCAACTAAATTATGGGTTCCAACCCTGTCAAGGAGAGCCGTGGATCCGCGTTCCGGGTGCCCGATCAACGTCGCGGTCGAGGCTCTCGGTGATCAGTGGTCCATCCTCGTCCTGCGGGATGTGATCTTCGGTGATCGGCGCTATTTCCGGGAGCTGCTCACGCACTCCATCGAGGGCATCGCGTCGAACATTCTCGCCAATCGACTCAAGCGTTTCGTTGACGCTGGCATCCTGACCCGCGAGCATGCTTCCCGCGGCCAGCGCGCCCGATACAGTCTCACCGAGGCGGGAATACAGACGCTTCCGATCGTCTTCGCCCTCGGAAACTGGGGACTCGACTGGCGCGACGGCGTTCCTGAACTCCGGATTCGGCAGGAGCTCATGCGCGCCGAAGGCGCGAAGTTCATCGAAGAGTTCATGGACGAACTTCGCGCCCGTCATCTCGGCGCCGCACGCA
>JBDTYL010000033.1:0-3285 GCA_040005695.1 bacterium
ATCTCGCGGCCGGCGTGGCCGGCCTGCCGGTGTTCGCGCCCATGGGTGCGCCGGCCATCGCGCGCCTGTTCGGACCCACGGGCGGCTACCTGCTCGCGTATCCGGCGGCGGCGGCGATCGCCGGTCGGCTCGGTGCGGGACGTCGCAGCTTCATGGTTCGTGCACTCGCTGCAGAGGCGGGCATCCTGACGCTGTATGTCGGCGGACTCGCGCAGCTGGCGGTGATCACGGGCAGCATCGCAACGGCCGCGCTCCTCGGTGTGGTGCCGTTCGTGGCGATGGATGCCGTGAAGGCGCTGTTCGCTGCCGGTGTGGCGGGCGCACGTCGCACGCGCAGCTGAGGGACTGACAGGACGCACGGCGCCGGCACCGATGGTCGCGCGACAGATTCCGGCGACCATCGGGCGCGTGCTGGCCTTCGTCGCGTTCGTGTTCGTCTGCTCCGTGGGCGCTGGGTGGTTGGTCACGCCACCGCTCATCTGGCTCGCGCGGCACGGCGAGCACTTTATCCGGGTGGACCTGTTCTCCGAGCTGGTCGCGGTGCTCGCGGCCACGGCCATCATGCTCCGCTCCATCGACCAGCGCCCCTGGGCGGACGTCGATCTTGGGCGCCGCGCCCTTCGCGTCCGCGCGATGGTGGCGGGGTGGAGCATCGGGACGAGTGCGAACCTCTTTACGCTGCTCGTGCTGCTCGCGGCCGGCCTGATGCACTTTGCGTCGAGCCCCGATGACGGCAGCTGGATGGGCGCCGCGGTTCGCATTTCGATCGTGCTGCTGCCGGCGGCGTTCGCGGAAGAATTGTTGTGTCGCGGCTACCTGCTCACGGTCATCCGTGACAGTGTCGGCGCGCCCGCGGCCATTGCGCTCACGAGCGTGATGTTCGGCCTGCTGCACCTGAGGAATCCGGGCGCCACGGTGGCATCCGTGCTGGTGGTGACACTGTCGGGACTGCTGCTGGCCACGGTGCGCATCCGCACCGGCAGTCTGTACGCGGCGGGGATGGCGCACTTCGCATGGAACTGGACCATGGCCGTGCCCTTTCACGCACTGGTGAGCGGCCTCGCGTTCGAGGCGCCGGGCTATCGCGCCGTGACGATGGAGCCGGCCTGGCTGAGCGGCGGAGACTGGGGACCCGAGGGCGGCCTGATCGCCGCACTCGGCATGACGTTCGGGTTGGCGTATTTCTACGCGCGGCCTCGCCGCGGGGAGTCGTAGCTCATGTCCGACCGCATTGCCGTCATCGGCGCGGGACAGATGGGGAATGGCATCGCGCACGTGTTCGCGCAGGCCGGGTTCAGCGTCACCATGGTGGACGTCGCCGAGGCCGCGCTGGCGAAAGGGAGCGCCACCATCGCGAAGAACCTCGAGCGCCAGGTGAAGAAGGGCACGCTCACGGAGGCGCAGAAGACGGACGCGATCGGCCGCATCGCGACGTCCACGTCGATGGACGCCATCGTCGGCGCGGTGCTCGTCGTCGAGGCGGCGACGGAGAATCGCGACCTCAAGTTTCGCATCTTTTCCGACATGGACGCGAAGGCCGACGCCGGCGCCATCCTCGCCACGAACACGAGCAGCATCTCCATCACCGAGATCGCCGCGCGCACGCGCCGGCCCGAGCAGGTGATCGGCATGCACTTCATGAATCCGGTGCCGGTGATGCAGCTCGTGGAGATCATCCGCGGGCTCGCGACGTCGGCTGAGACGACGGCGCGCGTGATCGCGTGGAGCCTCGAGGTGGGCAAGACGCCTGTGGAAGTGAACGACTTCCCCGGCTTCGTGGCCAACCGGATCCTCATGCCGATGATCAACGAGGCCGTGTATTGCGTCATGGAAGGCGTGGGCACGCCGGAGGCGATCGACACCGTGATGAAGCTCGGCATGAACCATCCCATGGGTCCGCTCGCGCTGGCCGATCTCATCGGACTCGACACGTGCCTGGCGATTCTCGAGGTACTCCACGACGGCCTTGGCGACTCGAAGTACCGGCCGTGTCCGCTGCTGCGGAAGTACGTTGCGGCGGGCTGGCTGGGCCGGAAGTCCGGGCGCGGCTTCTATACTTATTCATGAACGCGACCAGCACGCCATGTCCCTGACGCCGCTCACCGAGACCCAGCACGAAGTGCAGCAGCTCGCCCGCGCCTTCGCGCGTGACGAGATTGTCCCGCATGCGGGCGAATGGGATCGTGCGGCGTCGTTTCCGGTCGCCGTCGCGCATCGCATGGGCGAGCTGGGGTTTCTCGGCATGCTGCTTCCCGAGGCGTACGACGGGCTCGGGCTCGACACGCTGTCGTACCTCCTCGCGCTCGAGGAGATCGCCGCGGGCGACGCGTCCACCGCGGTGCTGATGAGCGTGCACAACTCGCTGCCCACGCAGATGCTGCTCAACTTCGGCAGCGAGGCGCAGAAGCAGCGCTGGCTCAAACCGATGGCGCGTGGCGAGATCGTGGGCGCGTTCGCGTTGAGCGAGCCGGAAGCGGGCTCGGATGCGTCGTCGCTGCGCTGCCAGGCCGAACGCGACGGCGACGACTGGCTGCTCACCGGCACCAAGAGCTGGGTGACGTCCGGCACGTTCGCCGGCGTGATCATGGTGATGGCGCGCACCGACACGCCGGATGCGCGACGTGGCTCGAAGGGCATCTCGTGCTTCATCGTCACCCCCGACCTGCCGGGCTTCCACGTCGGCAAGAAGGAGGACAAGATGGGCCTCCGCGCGTCGCCGACGGTGCAACTGAACTTCGACGGCCTCCGCGTGCCGGGTTCGCATCTCCTCGGCGACGCGGGGCAGGGGTTCATCTATGCCATGCGGTCGCTCGACAACGGGCGGCTCGGCATCGCGGCGCAGGCCATCGGCATCGCGCGCGCGGCGCTGGAGGCGTCGCTCGCGTATGCGGCGGAGCGTCAACAGTTCGGCCGGGCGATACGGGAGTTCCAGGCCATCCAGTTCAAGCTCGCCGACATGGCCGCGCGTATCGCGTCGGCGCGCGCGCTGCTGCATGCGACGGCGGCCGCGAAGGACCGCGGCGAATCGTGTACGCTGCACGGTTCCATGTGCAAGCTGCTGGCGAGCGAGACGGCGATGTTCGTGACCACCGAGGCGGTGCAGATCTTTGGCGGCTACGGTTACGTGACGGACTATCCCGTGGAGAAGCTGTTTCGCGATGCGAAGATCACGGAGATCTATGAAGGGACGTCCGAGGTGCAGCGGATCGTGATCGCGCGCGAGTTGTACGCGGAGCGTGGGGCATGAGCGACAAGCAGATCCTTCGCTGCGCTCAGGATGACAGC
>JBDTYL010000034.1:0-3116 GCA_040005695.1 bacterium
GGACGCGCAGAGCGGTGCGCGCCATCCCGTGAACACCTCGGCCAGGTTGCCCTCGTCGTGCGTCCGCCCGAGTGCGCTGTCCGCCGCCACGAGCACGGGCTCCACGAAAGCGACGACGCTGCCGTCAATCAGCTCGCACTCGGCAACCTGTCGCACGCGTGCGCCGAATCGCGCGGCGAGGTCGACGTAGCGACGGGGGTCGGGCAACAGCGTCGTGCGGCGCACGACGAGCGACTCCGGCGCGATGCCGAATGCCGTCCATGCGATGAGCGCGAGCTTGTCGGCGGCGTCGCGGCCATCGAGGTCGCGTGACACGTCCGCTTCCGCGAAACCGCATCGACGCGCGTCGTCGAGCGCCGCATCGAGCGATGCACCCTGCTCCAGCCGCGTGAGCACGAAGTTCGACGTGCCGTTGAGGATGCCACGCACTCGCGTGGCTCCACCGGCACCGAGTGATTCATTCAGCACGCGCAGTATCGGCACGCCGCCGCCAACGGCGGCATCGTAGCGAAGTGTCGTGCCGCGTTGCTGCGCGAGTGCCGACAGCTCACTGCCGTGCGCGGCAAGCAGCTCCTTGTTCGCCGTCACAAGGCGCTGGCTGCGCCCGAGCACCGTCACGGCGATGTGCCTCGCCGGGTCGAGTCCGCCGATCGCCTCGACGACGACGTCCGCGGGCGTCTCGAGAAACTCGGCGATGTCGTTGGTGAGCACCTCGGCATCGAAGGGCGCGTTGCGCTCGCGCTCCAGGTCGCGCACCAGGACGCGCACCAGTTCGATGGTCATGCCGTGCCGTTCGGAGAGGGCCTCGCGCTGTATTTCCAACTCCCGCAACAGCGCGCTGCCCACGGCCCCGCATCCGGCGAGCGCGACGCGCAGGATCGCGGTCCGTTGCACGGGAGCGGTCCAGGGCTTGGAGTCGCATGCGTAGTCGACAGTGCTGGTCATTCCTGGCCTCGATGAAGAAAAAGAAAAAGGCCCCGATCCTCGCGAAGGATCGGGGCCGATCGGCGGTGCTTCGCCGGTTCGTCGACTACACGCGTGCGCGCGGTCGCCCGTCCATCGCTCCCGAGGGACACGTGGTGCACATGCACATGAGCATTCGGGCGCGAAGTCGCACGGAGCGTGGGGTTCGAAGTGACGGAAACGAAAAATGCCTGGCGAGCCGCCAGGCATGATTCGCGTTTTAGCATTTGTTTTACGTGGCTGCAATAGGCGGCAAATTACCACGGGGGCGCTTCAGTTGTGTTCGAGAGGATATCGCCCGTCCTTCACCGAGTCAAGCCCCCGTTCGTGTCAGGCTTTCCTTTTTTGCACGTCGGGTCTGAATTCCGTGTCCGGGTTTCTGTCACAGTCATCATCCGGAAGGACATACGGATTCGGCGCGCTCCCACTCCAGTCGACTCCTGACGTCCGTTCGCTCCTGGCTGCTGGCTAGTGTCCTGAATCGACTCGCATGACCCGGACGTCTGAACGAGATGGGTGCGCCAGGAGCGCTCGTCGGACATCCCACGTCAGTCGCTTGGCATGTTTGGGGTGCGCCAGAATCGGGATCGCCGCGTGAATGGCGACGGATCCTGAACGCCCGAGTGCCGACATCCGGAACGGCGCGACATACAAAAAGAATCGCCGCGCGAGACTAGCGCGCAAACAACTCGCGGATCTCGGCGCAGCTCATGCCCGCCCCCAGCGCGAGCATCACGTCGATGCGTGCTTGCCCCGGACGCTTGCCGTACGCGAAGATCGCACCGGCCTCGAGGACGCGCCGTCCGCCGCCCGGATAGCCGTACGTGGGACCGACGCGGCCGCGCAGCGCACGCGAGGTGATCACGATGGGACGACCCGACTCCACCCAGCGCACCACACCTTCGAACGTGAGCGGCGGCACGTTGCCGCGCCCCATGGCTGCCACGACAACGGCCTTCGCGCCGCTCTGCCGCGAGCAGTCGAGCAGGCGCGCATCCGCGCCGGCCCACACATGCACGATGTCCACGGGATCTGCCGGCTGCAGCGGATCGAGGGGCTCGGGCAGCATGAGCAGCGCGCGACGATAGCTCACGATCCCCTCATCCACCTCGCCGAGCGCGCCGAGGCTCGGACTCTCGAACGCGTCGCGCGCTTCGGTGTGCGTCTTGGAGACCTCGAGCGCGCTGTGCACGCGCTCACCGAGGCACACCAGGGTGCCCTTGCCGCGCGAGAGCGGGCTCGCGGCGACGCGCACCGCATCCAGCAGGTTGGAAGGTCCGTCCCAGCCGATGTCGCTCGCCGGGCGCATGGCGCCGGTGAACACCACCGGCTTCTCCGAGCCGATGGAGCGTCCAACGATGTACGCACTCTCCTCGAGGGCGTCCGTGCCGTGCGTGACGACCACCCCGTCCACCTCGGGGCGCGCGAGGTGGTCGCGAATGCGGTTGCGCACGGCCCACATGCGTTCCACCGTCATGTGCGGACCGGGGAACATGCCCCACTCGTCGACCTCGATGTCGGCCACGTCCGCGAGCCCACGCGTCGCCGCGATGATCTCCTCCCCCGTGAGCGCGGGCACGGCGCCGTCCATCGACGGATCGTGCTTCATCGAGATCGTGCCGCCCGTGAAGAGAATGACGATCATCCGCAGAGTACGCTGCCACCGTTGACGTTCAGGATCTCGCCCGTGACGTGTCGCGCCAGGGTCGAGCAGAGGAAGAGGATCGGTCCCGCGATGTCGTCCGCGGAGGCGATGCGGCCGAGGGGAATGCCGGCGTTGATGCGGTCGCGGCCTTCTGCGGCCATCGCGCCGGCCACCATCTCGGTGTCCACCCACCCGGGCGCCACCGAGTTGACGGTCACGTCCCGCGGCGCGAGTTCCACCGCGAGCGATTTCGTGAACGAGATCACCGCGCCCTTGCTCGCGCCATAATCGGCGTGAAACGCCTCGCCGCGCTGGCCCGCCGTGCTGGACACCAGCACGATCCGCCCGCCGTTCGTGATGACGCGCGCCACGGCGCGTGACGTGTAGAACACCGAGTCCACGTTCTCGCGCATCGTCGTCGCCCACCGCGCGTCGCCCATCTCCGCCACGCCGGTGTCCTCGGTGGGCCAGATGCCGGCGTTGGCGACAAGGAGATCCACGCCGCCAA
>JBDTYL010000035.1:0-1955 GCA_040005695.1 bacterium
GTCGAGAAGGTGATGGTGAAGCAGTTCCCCGGCATCTTCAACGTGGACTTCACCTCCGGCATGGAACTGGAGCTCGACAAGGTGGAGGAAGGAGCGCTCGGCTGGCGCGCGGTGCTCAAGGACTTCTGGGGCCCGTTCGACAAGTCGCTGAAGGACGTCCAGTTCGGCGCGCTCATCGCCGTGGCGCACGACCTGTCGGGGCTCGAGAACGAACGTTGTCCGGATTGCGGTGGACACCTCGAGCCGCGCGGCGGGTTCTTCGGACCCTTCCTCGCGTGCGAGCATCATCCCAAGACGTGCAAGTACACGCGTCCCCTCAAGGGGGAGAAGGCCAAGCCGCGGATGACGGACATTCCCTGCCATCTCTGCAGCGCTCCGATGGTGGTTCGCGTGGGCCGGAGTGGTGAGTTCCTGGGCTGCAGCACGTTCCCGAAGTGTCGCGGCACGCGCTCCATGCCCACCGGGGTGTTCTGCCCCAAGGATGGCGGCGAGCTCGTGGAGCGTCGCTCGAAGAAGCGCGGCACGGCGTTTTATGCCTGCTCCAACGAGACGTGCGATTTCGTGGCCTGGAACAAGCCGGTGGCGGAGACGTGCCCGGAGTGCAGCTACGTCGGCGCGGAGATGAAATTCACGAAGGCTCGCGGCGATTTCCGGAAGTGCCTCAAGTGCGGCAACGAGTGGGATGTGCCGCAGCCCGTCGAGCCGCTCGACACGGCAGAGCCTGCGCTGGCCGGTTAAGCGCGTCAGGAACTCTTTTCGCGTGCGCGCCGACGGCGTTCGCCCCAACTCATCATACCAGGCGGCAGGCGATGAAAAACTGGACCGTGCGCACGCGCATCATTGCCGCTTTTGCGGCGGTGATCTCCATCATGGCCTTCCTTGGCGCCGTGAGCTTTGTCCAGCTGAGCGACATCCGCGCGCAGACGCGACAGCTCCAGGATGACGTGCTTCCCGGACTGCTGCTCTCCGCACATCTCAGCGCGCAGGCCAGGACACTGCTGCCCGCCGTCCTGACGCAAGCGACCGGTACGGACGAGCAGGAAAAAATGCGCGCGCGCGACGCCATCGCGCGTGCAGGAGCGGACGCCCAGCTCGCCGAACAGCGCTATCGCCCCACCATCACGGCCGACGACGATCGCCTGCTCTTCGAGGCCGTGGTGTCCGCCCGCACGCGGTTCGCCGACGCGTATGCCGCGGCCATGCGGGACAAGACGCTCGATGCCAACGAAGTGAGTACCCAACTGCGTCCGCTCGCCGAGAAGTACGTTGCCGTGACCGATTCGCTGGTCGAGTCGAACAAGCGATCCGGCGAGGCCGGCGTGTCGGATGTGCTCCACGCCGCGTCCGTGACGACGTGGACGCTCGTGCCTGCCCTGGTACTCGCCACGGCGGTGGCCATCGTGTGTGCGTGGTTGCTGGTGACGCTCATCCAGACCGGTCTTGCGCGCCTCATGTCCGTCACCGAAGTGATGAGTGCCGGCGATTTCCGCCAGCGCGTGGCGATCGAACGGCGCGACGAACTCGGCGTCCTCGGCGAGGGCATCAACCGGATGGCGGACGACCTGACGGCGCTCATCGGTCAGGTGCAGCAATCGGGGATCCAGGTGAACAGTTCGGCGACGGAGATTGCGGCGACGTCGAAGCAGCAGCAGGCGACGGCGACGGAGATTGCGGCGACGACGTCGGAGGTGGGGGCGACGGCGTCGCGGATTTCCGCGACGTCGAAGGAGCTGGCGCGGACGGTGGAGGCGGTGTCGGCGGTGGCGACGGAGACGTCGGCGCTGGCGCAGAGCGGGCAGGGGAGCCTGGAGCGGATGACGGCGTCGATGCAGCAGATCGGGGAGGCGTCGACGCTGATCAATTCGCGGCTGGCGCTCTTGAGCGAGAAGGCGGCGAACATCGGGATGGTGGTGACGACGATCAACAAGGTGGCGGACCAGACGAACCTGCTGTCG